>NZ_CP045384.1:1074722-1395833 GCF_009363615.1 Ruegeria sp. THAF33
TTATCCGCCCATTTCAACTATTACGGCGCCAAGTGCAATCAATGCCATCAGGGCAATGCGTCTTGGGCCAACCGTTTCCTTTAGCACAAGCCAGCCGATCAGCGCAGCGAAGACTGTTGAGGTTTCGCGCAGAACGGCTGCTTCACCGACTTTGTCCAGCCGGGTGGCCAGCATGATCGCCCCGAAGGACAAAGGGGCGATGATACCGCCAGCGAGGCCGCGCAACATCAGCGGGCCAGGCGCAGGTCTGTGCGCCATCGCGCGCCACCTGAGAAATGCGTAGATCGGCATGGCCGCGCCGTCGATCATGAAGAACCAGGCCAGAAAGGTGAACGGATCGGCGGTGGCGCGAATGCCATAGGCGTCATAGGTGGTGTACAGGGCCACAAACAGGCCAGTGATGATCGCCAGTGTCAGCGCGATGCCCAGCGTATCCCTGTTGGTTTCCAGGAACCTGAAGTTGTAGGCAGCCAACCCAAATATCCCCGCCAGCAAGGTGGCCACGCCCAGCCATTGAACGGCCAAGAATGTTTCGCCGAACAGAAGATAGGCACCGATGACGGTGAACAGCGGACCCGTCCCGCGCACCACCGGATAGACGACGGTGTAAGAGCCTTTGGTGTATGCCATGGCTTGCAGGGTCTTGTAGGCGATGTGGATCAGCCAGACGAGCGCGAAGATCGGCCACATATGAGGTTCGGGCCAGGGCACCACGAAAAAGGCGAAGGGGGCGGCCATGAGGCAATAGCAGGCGTCGATCGCGCCGCGGGACAGCCACGGGTCATGCCTGCCTTTTTGCAATGCCCCGAAGACGGCGTGCAGGAACGCCGCCATCAAAGCCAGCGCCAATGCCAGCTGGTGTCCGGCTTCGGTGCCTTCGAGAGAGATCAGCCAGTCGCTCAAATACGCGGACCTTTTGCGGAGCGGAGAAGGTGGGGGGCTGTCTGCCCCCCACACCCCCCGAGGATATTTGGGGCCAGATGAAGCCTGGGATCAGCCTTTGTCGAGACCGGTGAGGGCGGCGGCGAATTCTTCGGGGTCGAAAGGGGCAAGGTCGTCGATCTGTTCGCCGACGCCGATCGCGTGGATGGGCAACCCGAATTTGTCTGCCAGGGCAACAAGAACACCGCCCTTGGCCGTGCCATCCAGCTTGGTCATGACCAAACCGGAAACGTCCGCCAGATTGCGGAACGTTTCCACCTGGCTCAGCGCGTTCTGTCCGGTGGTGGCGTCGAGTACGAGCAAGGTGTTGTGTGGAGCAGTGTCATCAACCTTGCGGATGACGCGGACGATTTTGGCCAGTTCCTCCATCAGGTCGGTGCGGTTTTGCAGGCGGCCCGCCGTATCAATCATCAGCAGATCGGCGCCCTCTGCCTGTGCACGGGTCAGCGCGTCAAAGGCGAGGCTGGCGGGGTCCGAGCCTTCGGGGGCGGTCAGCACCGGAACTCCGGCGCGATCACCCCAGACCTGCAACTGTTCCACGGCCGCAGCACGGAAAGTATCGCCGGCGGCGATGACGACCTTTTTGCCGGCCTCTTTGAACTGGCTGGCCAGTTTTCCAATTGTCGTGGTTTTGCCCGAGCCGTTGACGCCGACGACCAGCACCACTTGTGGCCGTTTGGGATAGATCGGCAGAGGCTTGGCCACAGGCTCCATCACGCGGGCGATTTCTTGTGCCAGAAGTTGCTTGATCTCTGTGGTCGACAGTTTGCGGCCAAAGCGGCCCTCAGCCATGTTCGACGTGACACGCAAGGCCGTGTCGACGCCCATGTCCGAGGCGATCAGCAGCTCTTCGAGCTGCTCCAGCATGTCATCGTCCAGGGTGCGGCGCATTTCCGTGATGGCGCCTCGATTGAACAGGCGGTTCAGGATACCCTTGGATTCCGGTATTTCCGGCGGCGGAGCGACAGGCGTGGGGTCAGCCGGGATCGGTGGCGGCGGTTCAACCGGTTGCGGTGCCGGGGCAGGCTCTGGCACTTCTGGAACGGGTTGCGGATCGGGCTGCGGCTGGGGGATCACCGGGTCCGGAGCCGCCGTTTCCTCGCCGCCATCCTCGACGATGGCTTCCAGCCCTTCTTCAAGACGAGATGAAGATTTGAACAGCTTGTCCTTTAGCTTTGAGAAAAACGCCATACTTGGTCTCCACAGGTGTTCCCTTCACCTAATGCGGATTTGCGGCAGTTGCAAAGGGTCACGCAAACGCAAGGACAAAGCCAAGCTGAGCACCCCAGTAAAGGGGCCACACAAGATAGGGCGTCACCTTGAGGGCCGGATGGTGCCGCGGCAGCAGGAACTTCTCGGTTGCGAGGATCAGATCTGACGCGATGAAGGCCATTGCGGCGGGAAAGGTCCACCGAAGGGGACCGGCATCCGGCAGTGCCAGCACCGTGATCCCCATGCCAAGAATGATGGGGATATAGGCCAGAACGGGCCCCTTCAGGTCTCCGGCGCGGGGCGCAAGCAATGTGGCCATGATGATGCCCAGAATGATCAAGGACCATACAATCGCAGGCGCGCTGAGGATCAGCCCGGCAGAACTGATCGGCAATGTCAGGAACAGAGCGATATAGGCCAGATGCCCGGCGGCAAATGCGGCGATGCCCGTCATGAAGGTGGCATCTGTTTCGCGCGACAGCAGCGCGTCGCCTGTCGCACAAAGAGCAAGCGCAAGAACCAAGAGCCAAGGCCCACCGTTCATGATGGCCGTGACCGCCAATAGGGCGACCGATGCGGTTTTCAGTACAGTGCGCAAAGAACCGGCGGGCCGGGAGGTCAGTGGCAGGTACCCAAGGGCACAGCCAAAGGCGATCCAGAACATTAGGGTTGTCATGTCATCTCCTTGCCGGTTCAGAATAATCTGATCTGGGGCGTGGCGTGAAATCAACCGCTTACGTTGAGTTAAGCGCCTTGTGATGACCCCGATCCAACAGGCGAATGGCATGACCGAAACGCTTCTGACAAAATGGAAGCATGTTCAGGTTCCTGATGATTCTCGTGACTATTGCCGCACATTCCGTGGCGGCACAAACGCCTCTGTCTGGCTCGGAGTTCGACAAGTATACGCAGGGCAAAACTCTATTTTACGGGTTCGAAGGTCAGATTTACGGGGTGGAGCGGTATCTTCCGAACCGTCGTGTGATTTGGTCTTTTCTCGACGGGAATTGCAAGGAAGGTATCTGGTATCAGCAGGGTGAGCAGATCTGCTTTGTCTACGAAGACAGGCTGGATCCGCAATGCTGGGTTTTCACTCAATCCGGTGGCGGTTTGATTGCGCAGTTCGAAGGCAATCCGCAAGCGACCGAGCTGTATGAGGCCGAGGACCTTGGGGAAGAAATGGTTTGTTACGGGCCGGACGTTGGCGTTTGATCAGTTGGCGCGCAGCTCATCATAATCGATCATAACATGGGTTTGGTAAGCCGTCCTGTCCGTCAACCCTTCATGATAGCGGCGCAAACTGCGCAGTGATGCGCGCGAAATATCGATGTCATAGTAGCGATAGAGTATGTGTCCCAACTGGATATCGGCCAAAGTCAGGCAGGAACCGCACAGGAAAGCGTTTTCAGAAAGTTGCGCATCGGCGATTGTCACGGCCCCAGATGGTGAGCATGGCTTAGAACAGTGATCCCTGATCCGGGGTGTCCGGCCTGGGTTTCTTCGAGGGTGATTTCGCGCCCGGGCCGGTGCTGAGAACACCATCGGCGAATTCGATCTCGAGCGCCGTTTGTTTGGCGGCCTGAACCTTGGTGGTGATCACATTCCCTTCGGCCCGGACGACTGCGTATCCGCGGTCCAAAGTGGCTTTGTAGCTCAGCGTCTCGCGCAGGCGGTCCGTCGCTTCGAGTTGCTGTTTGAGGCGGTCCAGTCGCGTGGTTTGGGCCGTGTGCATTCGATCGCGCAAACGATCGAGGTTTTGCCGCTGCTGGTCGATTTCTCTTTGGATCGGTCGCAAGGACAGGCGCGATGACAGGTTGCGCAGCGATTCCTGTCGCGTCGATATCAAACTTCGCAGGGTCGAGGGGCGCAGATGAGCAGACAATTCCACCACTTGCAGGCGACGGTTCTGAACCCCGCGGATCAAGGCGGGTGTGAGCCGATCTGCAATCAAATCAAGGCGTTGTCTCGGTGTGTTCAACAGGCTGTCCGGGCGCGGCAGGGCGCGGGACAGATCGCGCAGCCTTTGCGTTCGGCGTTGAACGGCATCCGTTGCCGCGCGGGACAGGCGCGCGGCTTGCTCTTCGGTCCAGGCAAGCAGTTCCATGCGCACCGGAACGGCCAGTTCGGCGGCCGCGGTGGGCGTCGGCGCGCGCTGGTCCGACACGAAATCAATCAGGGTGGTGTCGGTTTCATGCCCAACGGCCGAGATCAACGGTATGTCCGACGCGGCTGCGGCGCGGGCGACGATCTCTTCATTGAAGCCCCAGAGGTCTTCGATCGATCCGCCGCCACGGGCGACGATGATCAGGTCGGGCCGCGGCAACGCGCCGCCGGGTGTCAGTTGGTTGAAGCCTTCGATGGCGCGGGCGACCTCGGGGGCGCAGTTGGCCCCTTGAACCGCCACAGGCCAGATCAGCACCTTGCGCGGGAACCTGTCCCTGAGCCGATGCAGAATGTCGCGGATCACGGCACCGGAAGGGGATGTCACAACGCCAATGATCTGCGGCAGGTACGGCAGGGGTTTCTTGCGTTCAGGTGCGAACAGACCTTCGGATTCCAGTTGTTTCTTGCGCTTCTCCAGCAGCGCCATGAGCGCGCCCTGACCCGCGACAGAAACCTCATCGACGTTCAGGTTGTATTTGGATTGCGCCCCAAAAGCGGTAAGGCGGCCGGTGACGACGACCTCCAACCCTTCTTCGGGCACAACGGACAGGCCGGAAATCTGACCTTTCCACGTGGTGCAGGCCAAAACGTTCCGGTCGTCCTTGATGTCGTAATAAAGATGCCCGGATCGGGCTTTGAACACGCGCCCAACCTCACCGCGCACGCGGATTCGGCCGAATGAGCCTTCGAGCGTCCGTTTCACCTCACCCGAAATTTCGGACACTGTGTATTCAGGGGTGTTTTGGCCCGGAATCGGGTCATCAAGCAGGTCGGACATTTCAGCGCCTTGTTTCAAATGCGCGCCCAGCTTAGAACGCCGCGCAGGCAAGGCCAAGCAGATCGGAGAGCTTTCATGAATATCCTCATTCTCGGCAGCGGAGGGCGCGAACACAGCCTGGCATGGGCAGTGCTGCAAAACCCCAAATGTGATCGCCTGATCGTTGCTCCGGGGAATGCGGGGATCGCGCAGATCGCGGATTGTGCCGCTCTGGATATTGAAAACGGCGGGGCTGTTGTCGGCTTTGCCGAAGAAAATGCGATTGATTTCGTGATCGTCGGGCCCGAGGCGCCTTTGGCGGCCGGAGTGGCTGATCGGTTGCGCGAAGCCGGAGTATTGGTTTTTGGACCCTCGGCCGAGGCGGCAAAGCTGGAAGCGTCGAAAAGCTTCACCAAGGAAATCTGCGACGCGGCCAACGCCCCCACCGCAGCTTATGCCCGGTTTACCGAAGCCGAACCCGCCAAAGCCTATATCCGCGAACAGGGCGCACCAATCGTGGTCAAGGCTGATGGTCTGGCCGCAGGCAAGGGCGTTATCGTTGCGATGGACGAAAAGACCGCACTGGACGCCATTGACGACATGTTCGGCGGTGCGTTTGGCGGTGCCGGTGCGGAAGTCGTCATTGAAGAATTCATGGATGGCGAAGAAGCCTCGTTGTTCGTTCTTTGTGATGGTGAGGACATTCTTTCTGTCGGGACGGCCCAGGATCACAAACGGGTTGGCGAGGGCGATACCGGGCTGAACACGGGCGGGATGGGCGCGTATTCTCCGGCGCCGGTGTTGAGCGAAGAGGTGGAGGCGCGCGCGATGGAAGAGATCGTGCGCCCCACCATCGCCGAGATGAAGCGTCGGGGAACGCCGTTTCAGGGCGTTCTTTATGCAGGTTTGATGATCAAGGACGGGCAGCCAAGGCTGGTTGAATACAACGTCCGCTTCGGTGATCCGGAATGTCAGGTATTGATGATGCGGTTGGGCGCGCAGGCGATGGACCTGATGCACGCCGCCGCCGAAGGCAGGTTGGGTGAGATGCGGGTGAATTGGGCGGATGACCATGCCATCACGGTGGTAATGGCCGCCAATGGCTATCCGGGTGCTTACAAGAAAGACACTGCGATCAAAGGGCTCGAAGGCCTGCCCGAAGACAGCCGGAACATGGTATTCCACGCTGGTACAAAGAGTGTCGATGGAAAGGTGCTTGCATCGGGCGGGCGCGTGCTGAACGTGACCGCCCGTGGGAACACGCTGCAAGAGGCGCGCGACCGGGCCTATGAAATGGTTGAAGCTGTGGATTGGCCTGACGGGTTTTACCGGCGCGATATCGGGTGGCGTGCTCTGGATGGTTGACGGGGCAGGGGCTTTGCCCCCTCGGCCTTGCGGCTTCCCGGCGCTGCGCGCGTTCGCGGTCGAAATCGTCCACTGGACGATTTCCTTTCAACCGCTCACGCCCCGGGATATTTTTGGCCAGATGAAGAGGCGGATCAGCAGTTCAGGGCTTGGGCAAGGCTTTTGCGGCCGTTGAACGGGCCCCGGTCGGATGTGATCCAGCCGTCGTCGTAGAAGACGCTGACGATCCGCGTCCAGTCGGCGCTGGCCACGATCAATTCCGGGCGGTCGCCGCAGGTGCGCAGGCCACCGGAAATGAAATCTTCACCGATCCTGTGGTTGGTCAATCCGGGCAGAGCCGCGATTTCGGTCAGGGCGTTGTCTTTGTAGCGCCAGATGCGCAGCGTTTTGGCCAAGTGAGGGCGATCGACATAGGCGATCTCGATATGTCCGTCGCCGTCCAGGTCGGCTGCCCCGGTCGGGGCGAGCCAGCGGAAGCGGGTACCGATATGAGGCGTGGCCGCGATCTTGTCTCCGGCGGCGTCGTAGATCGCAAGTTGAGCCCCTGATTTGTCGTGGGATTCAACGACAATTGCTTCGCGCGCGCCGTCCAGGTTGACGTCTGCCAAACGCGGAGCGAGGTCTTCGAACACGCGATCCTGCGGCAGTCGAACAGTTACGACCGTAGTGTCGGTCGTAAATTCCATCGCGCCATATTCGATCGTGTCACCCAGGACGCCATGGGCGTAACGGGTGGTTGGTTCTGTGAAGCGGGCGTCGTTTATGGTTTCCGCCGCGCCAGCTTGTGGCAGCGCGAGCCAAAGTCCGAAAGATAGCAAAGCGCCGCGTGCCCGACGTTGCCAAAAGCGGCGGGGCAGGCGCGGCGCATCGTTGTGCATCAGATCTGCTTTTCGGGCATCTGAACGACCAGACCGTCCAGCGCATCGGTGACCTTGATCTGGCAGGTCAGGCGCGAGCGGGCCGGGTCGGGCTCATAGGCAAAGTCCAGCATGTCTTCTTCCATGTCATCCTTGGCCGGGATTTTCTCGACCCAGTCGGGGTGGACGTAGACATGGCAGGTCGAGCAGGCGCAGGCGCCGCCGCAATCGGCCTCGATGCCGGGGATGTTGTTGTCACGGGCCCCTTCCATGACGGTCAGTCCGTTGGCGACCTCGACTGTGTGTTCGGTACCGCCGTGCTCGACATAGGTGATCTTTGCCATTGCGTGCGTCTTCCTTTTGCGATGTTCGATTTCTTCCTTAGTGAAGGCATTTAGGTCTTTCCAGCCTCATTTGCGACTCAGCGCGCCGTGTATGGACTTTCTTGTTGTTTGTTCTATTTTTGTTCTCATGCTTGTTACACCCATTCGCCCTGTGGTTTCAAACCGGGATTGGCCGCGCCCGCCGTCCTGTCTGCCCTCCAGCCAACTGGATTCCCCGCCCGAGGGCGCGCGCGTGGCTGTGGCCGGGCTTGTGATCCTGCGGCAGAGGCCGGGGACGGCCAAGGGCGTGATCTTTCTGACGCTTGAAGATGAGACCGGGATCGTGAATGTGGTGGTCTGGCGCAAAATCTACGAACGGTTCCGCCGTGCGGTGATTTCGGGGCGTTTGCTGAAGGTGACGGGCCGGATGCAGCGGGCGCATTCAGTGACCCATGTGATTGCGGAAGAAATCGAGGATATTTCGGGGATGCTGGATATGCTGGTGCAGGGCGCAGGGGCGGCCTGCCGTGACGGACAATAGCGAGCGGCTGCCTTGCCGCCTTGCGCACAGCAAGACCTGTGCGCTGATGAATGTCGGTAAGTTTCCGCATATCACGCTGGGTCAAAGGCGCTTTTCCGCCAATTCGGCATTGGTCGGTCGACTCTTTGATGCCGTGTTAGTACTGCGGGCATCTCTATGCGTCGGCCTGTGTCTGAACGCAGGCGCGACGGCACGCTACTCAACATCTTCTCAGAGTCAGTTCAGATGCCCGAAGTAACACGAAATGGATCGTTCGAAAAAACCGTCCAGCTGGATGAGAGCCAGATTGCCGGTCGCCTTGGCGAACTGTTGGAGCATACGCGTTCAAAAGGATACGTGCATACCGCCAGAATGATCGAGGAAGCGTTGAGTGCCCACTCTTTCGAGCGCAGACACCTTGGGAACACCCAAAAATACCTCTCGGAATTGCAGCGTCTAAAGCGCAAAGAGATGACACGCTTGGTGCGGGAAACGGATGGGAAGAAGCAAGCGGCTTTTATTCTGACACCCCGGATGCGCGTTGACCACAGAAATCCTGCCGCGCTGCGCAGTGGAGCTTGGAGGAACACCCCGATGCCTTTCCCGGCGGAACCCGAATTCAAGTTTCGCTAGCCGAACCTGCCGTGGCCAAGGCGGACAGGGCTGATGATCCGCGTCAATCCAAACGGGTTTTCAACGCAGTCATCTCTTGAACAAGACCTCCTGCGCCTGCTTGTCACGATTGTCTCCTCGTAGCTCTGCGTGCAGAGCGCGCCCGGCCTGAACACCGGGGCGGGTGCCGACGGTCTTCAGCCATCGCGCAAAGTGGGGTTTGTCCTCCAGCACTTGCTGCTGCCCTTCCCACAGGCTGGCCCAGCCCCAGATCGACATGTCTGCAATCGAATAGAAGTCTCCGGCAACGTATTCGTTCTCGGCCAGCCGTCTGTCGAGCACCCCGTACAAACGACCGACCTCGGCCCGGTAACGATCTTTGGCATAGGGCAGGTCCTGTGGCGGGTTCAGTTGCGGGGCGTATTTCAGGAAGTGATGCGCCTGACCGGCCATCGGGCCAACACCGCCCATCTGCCACATCAGCCATTCTTCGACGGCGATCCGATCACGCTCGGTCCTGCCATAGAACTGCCCGGTCTTGCGGGCCAGATACATCAGAATTGCCCCGCTTTCAAAAACCGAGATCGGTGCACCATCCGGCCCGTCAGGGTCCACGATTGCGGGCATCCGGTTGTTCGGGGCAATTTTCAGGAACTGCGGGTCGAACTGATCGCCCTTTCCGATATCGACCAGATGCGTGGTGTAGGGCAGCTCCATCTCTTCCAAGGCGATGGACACTTTCCAGCCGTTCGGTGTGGGCCAGAAGTACAGATCAATCGGGTCGGCCATGTGTTCTCCTGATGTTGAAGGGATCATGCGGGTTTCTGCCGGTTCGGCAAGGGCCGCTTACGAAAGCGTGACCGAAACGCAGGCCGGGCTTGACCGCAAACCGCCCGGGGCGTATTGCCATACCAGAGCTTCGTGGCGATTTGTTACCGGATTGCGGGCCACGCTAAACAACACCGCTAAAAGGTCAGGATGAAAGACCCCTTTCGCTTGGCCGCGTCTGGGGTTTTTTGTTTGCCTCTGCCGGAGGCTGAAAGGGAATGAGATGAGCGAGAACTGGAACAAACGCACCCAAGCCGTCCATGGCGGTGTCCGCCGCAGTCAGTACAACGAGGTGAGCGAGGCGATTTTCCTGACGCAGGGCTTTGTGTACGAAACTGCCGAACAGGCCGAAGCCCGGTTTCTGGAATGCGGCCCTGATGAGTTCATCTATGCCCGCTATGGCAACCCGACGGTCTCGATGTTCGAACAGCGCATCGCGGCCCTTGAAGGTGGCGAGGATGCGTTTGCGACGGCTTCGGGCATGGCGGCGGTGAACGGTGCGCTGACCTCGATGCTGAAGGCCGGGGACCATGTTGTTTCAGCAAAGGCACTGTTCGGGTCCTGCCTGTACATTCTGGAAAACATCCTGACCCGTTTTGGCGTCGAGGTGACCTTTGTAGACGGCACCGATCTGGAGCAATGGAAGGCAGCGATCCGCCCGGACACCAAGGCGGTCTTCTTCGAGTCGATGTCGAACCCGACTCTTGAAGTGATCGACATCGCATCCGTGTCCAAGTTGGCCCATGCCGTCGGGGCGATTGTGGTGGTGGACAACGTGTTTTCGACGCCCGTCTTTTCGCGCGCGATGGAACAGGGCGCGGATGTGGTCGTTTATTCGGCGACCAAGCATATTGATGGGCAGGGGCGTGCGCTGGGCGGTGTCATCATCGGCACCAGGGATTTCATCCGCGGAACCGTCGAGCCGTATCTGAAGCATACCGGCGGCGCGCTCAGCCCGTTCAATGCCTGGGTCATGCTCAAAGGTCTGGAAACCATGGCGCTGCGCGTCAATGCGCAGGCCGACAGCGCACAACGGATCGCAGAGGCGCTGGAAGGGCATCCCGCGTTGGCGCGCACCCTTTACCCCGGTTTGAAGACCCACGCGCAAAATGCTCTGGTTCAATCGCAACTTGGTGGAAAAGGCGGGACCGTGTTGTCCCTGGATATCAAGGGCGGCAAGGACGCGGCTTTTGCTTTCCTGAATGCGCTGACCATTCCTGTGATCTCGAACAATCTGGGCGATGCCAAGTCGATCGCAACGCACCCGGCGACCACAACGCACCAACGTCTCAGCGATGCGCAGAAGGACGAGTTGGGCATTACGCCGGGCCTGATCCGTTTTTCCGTAGGCCTGGAAGACGCCAGAGACCTGCTGGCAGACATCCAGCAGGCATTGGAGGCTTCGCAGAAGCAAACAGCAGCACAGTGACAAGCCTCTTACCACTAGGGGTCGTCGCGTTGTCTGTGAACGGGGCGTCTTTTCGGGTGGTGTTCGCGGTTGAAGCCTGGCCTTTGTGTCTGCGAAAGGCGTATTTCGTTGCAGAATGACGGTTTTGCGCCGGTTTTTTCAATCCGGACTGCTATTGCCTGCGTATTGGGTTAAACTGGTAAATCACCTGCAGTCGTATATATTTCTACGACCAATCGAGGAACCGCAGCCGATGAACATTCACCCGCGCGACATTGATGAGACCCCGGATCAGGAAAAAGCCGCCGAGGCCCTGAAAGTTCTGCGGCAATGGGCGGAATCTGCGACGGCATCCGAGATCAGCCAACTGGATCCGGCTATTGCGCGGCTGGTGCCCGGCCTGACCCGGGTGAACTATCCTTCGCTTTCGCGCGAGTACCCGGAGGGTTTCTCGGTTGACGCGGATTACCGAGCGTCGTTGCCCGACTTGCAAAACGGCCCGTCCAGCTTGATACGCGGTGCCAAGCAGCAGATCCAGCATGTTGGCATCTCGAACTTTCGCCTGCCGATCCGTTTCCATCGGAAAGATGGGGAAGACCTGACGCTTGAGACATCTGTTACGGGCACCGTCAGCCTTGAGGCCGAGAAAAAGGGAATCAATATGTCCCGGATCATGCGGTCTTTTTACAAACATGCCGAGCGTACATTCAGCTTCGAAGTCATGCAGGCGGCGCTTGACGACTACATGACCGATCTGGACAGCTTTGACGCACGTATCCAAATGCGGTTTTCTTACCCCGACAAGGTCAAGAGCCTGAGATCGGGTCTGGAAGGATATCAATATTACGACATCGCTCTGGAACTGGTTGAGACGGGCGGTGTGCGCCAGAAGATCATGCACCTGGACTATGTCTATTCCTCGACCTGCCCGTGCTCTCTGGAGTTGAGCGAACATGCCCGTGTCATGCGGGGACAATTGGCAACACCGCATTCGCAACGATCTGTCGCGCGAATTTCCGTGGTCGTGGATTGCGATGCCGATTGTCTTTGGTTTGAAGACCTGATCGAGTTGTGCCGACGCGCGGTGCCGACCGAAACTCAAGTTATGGTCAAACGCGAAGACGAACAGGCTTTTGCCGAGTTGAACGCAGCCAATCCGATTTTTGTCGAAGATGCGGCGCGCTTGTTCTGCGCCGAATTGCTGGCAGATCATCATGTTGGTGATTTCCGGATAATAGCCAGCCATCAGGAAAGCCTGCATAGCCACGACGCTGTGTCGATTCTGACCGAAGGCCCAACCTTTGCGGCATCCAGCTTGGATCCAAGATTGTTCAACACTTTGTTTCACGTTGGGTGAACACCGCCGTGTAAGCGATTAGGATTTAATCAGAGATTTCGGCGGTAGGCGTTCTTTTGCCGCAATGCAGCAAAAATGCTGCATTTGCGCAGTCGTTTGTTGTATATCTATCGTGAATGCAGCAGCTGGATGCTTGCAATTTGATTGGCTGGCCGCCCCGAAAAGGATGCCGAGACGTGAGACGCCTTGGACTGCAAGACCGCGACCACCGTTCGAGAAATCGAAGAGGGCAAGGCGTTTTATCCATCACATTTGGGCTGCATCGTTATTACAGGAGAAGCATGTAATGAATCCGATTACCCAACCGCTGGAGTTTCAAGCTGCGGCAATTCGCATGGCTGGTTACGCAATGGTCAACCAGATGAAGATCATGCAGATCGTGGCCCGTTCAGCGTTCGAATTGCCGATGGCTCCTGTGCAAGCGTTGCACGTGGCTGCGGCGTCCCCGGAAAAGCCGGTGGAAAAGACGACAATCAAGGCAAAAGCCACTGCGCCGCGTGTGCAAAAACCTGCCGTCAAAAAGACCGCAGCAGTGAAAAAAACCGTAACGAAGGTCACCGCCGGTAAACCTGAGCCCAAACCTGCGGAGTTTTCCGCGAAGCCGCGCGCCGCCGTCACGCCAAAGGCTGAACCTGCGGCGATAGCAAAGCCCGTACCAAAACCAGCACCCAAACCGGCGCCGCAGCCAAAAACAGAATCGAAACCGGCTGCAGCTGTTGCAAAAAACGCCAAACCGGCTGCGCGGAACGCGACTGCAACCACGTCTTCCTCTCGCGCGTCGGCCCCGGCAAAAAAACCTCGTACCCGACCGGCGGCTTCTGCGACCAAGGCACCTGCTGCGCGTGCCAAAGCCGCTAAGCCTATCGAACAAACCGTTTCGACCCCAGCAAAAACCGCGCCCCTTGCTCCCAAAGCAGAAACTCAGCAGTCGGCGCCCGCTGCTGCGCGGTCAAAACCTGCGGCATCGGCAGAACAATCAAAACCGCAGGCGCGCAAAACGCGACCGCCGTCGAAACCGCCCGCAATGCCGGGAGCGGATACCAAAACAGACACGTAAACCGGGATCATCTGCTTGACACGGTCGGGCTGGCGCGCCAACGCTGCGCGTTATGATGGATCTTCGCCCGGTCGGATATGTGATTGGCTTGCTGGTCGCCATTCTTGGGGCGACCATGCTGTTTCCTATGCTCGCGGACATTATCGAAGGTCGCGGCGAATGGAATGTGTTCCTGGAAAGCGCGATAATCACAATGCTGACCGGATCCGTCCTGGCGATGAGTTGCTCGAACGGTGTGGGCGAGGGGCTGACCATCCGGCAGACCTTTTTGCTGACAACCGGTGTTTGGGTCGCGCTGCCGGTGTTTGGTGCAATCCCGTTTCTGTTCGGTGAAACCGAGCTGCGCTTTGTCGATGCCTATTTTGAGGCGATGTCAGGCCTTACGACGACCGGTTCGACCGTAATATCAGGGTTGGACACGCTGCCAAAGGGCCTTTTGTTGTGGCGCGGTATCCTGCAATGGCTGGGAGGCATCGGTATCATCGTCGTCGCGATGGTATTCCTGCCCGAATTGCGGGTTGGTGGCATGCAAATCTTCCGCTCGGAAGGATTTGAAACCATGGGGAAAATCCTGCCTCGCGCGCAGGAGATTGCGGGGCAGATTTCCCTGATCTACGTCTTCCTGACTCTTGTGTGCGTGCTGGTCTATGCCGCGTTTGGGATGAGCTTTTTTGACGCGTTAGTGCATGCTTTCACGACGGTGTCCACGGGCGGTTTTTCGAACTATGATGCCTCGTTTGGAACATTTTCAGGCCCGGCCGAATATGCTGCATCCGTCTTCATGATACTGGCGGCTCTTCCCTTTGTGCGCTATGTCCAGTTGGCCAATGGTCATACGGCGTCGTTATGGAAAGACAGTCAAATCCGGGCATTTCTGGCGACCATTCTGGTTCTGGTTGTCATCATGTCAGTCTTTCTGACCTCGGTCTTTCCGCATCATTGGGAACAGGCGTTCCGCGAGTCACTGTTCAACATCACCTCGATCATTTCGGGGACAGGATATGCCAGTGTCGATTACATGGGGTGGGGCAGCTTTCCGATCATGCTGTTTTTCCTGATCGGATTGATCGGTGGATGCGCGGGGTCGACTGCGTGTTCGATCAAGGTTTTTCGCTATCAGTTGCTGTTCGCCTCAATCAAAAGCCAGATCAAACGGATCAGGTCCCCGCATGGCGTGTTCATGCCGCTCTATGATGGAAGGCCGGTCGGACGGGACGTTCTGACATCGGTGATGAGCTTTTTCATGTTCTTCGTTCTGTCGATGGGAGTGTTGTCCTGGGCGTTGGCACTGACAGGTCTGGACTTCATTACTTCGGTGTCCGGGGCCGCGACGGCGCTGGCGAACGTTGGACCGGGTCTCGGCGATCAGATCGGACCGGCGGGTAATTTTGCAGGTCTCAACGATACGGCCAAATGGCTGCTGACAACTGGAATGCTGGTCGGGCGGCTCGAGCTTTTAGCGGTATACGCGATCTTCACCGTTCAATTCTGGAGAGGCTGATGAAAAGACCCCTTGGCGCGCAAATCTCGCATATGCTCAAGGATCGTGGCGTGGATGTGATTTTCGGTATACCGGGCGTCCACAACCAGGAAATGTATCGTGGTATCGAAGAGGCCGGCATCACGCATGTTCTGGCCCGGCACGAGCAGGGTGCCGGATTCATGGCTGATGGTTACGCGCGCGCAACCGGCCGCCCCGGCGTCGCCTATGTGATCACCGGCCCTGGTTTGTGCAACATCATGACCCCGATCGGACAGGCCTACAGCGACTCGGTTCCGATGCTGATTCTGTCCTCTTGTCTGGATGAAACGCAGGCTGTCCGGGGTCAGTTGCACCAGATGAAAGATCAGCGTGCTGCCGCCGGCACGGTTGCGGATTGGTCTGTCCAGGCCAACTCCGCCGAAGCTGCCTATGGGCTGATAGAACGGGCGTTTGAAGAATTCGAGCTTTCTCGCCCGCGCCCCAAGCACATTCAGGTGCCCATCGCGCAGTTGCAGGCAGAGGCCGACCCCGCGCCGTTCCCCAACCAGCCTGCGCTGCGCACCAAAGCCTTGCCGCCTGACGTGTCATCGGTCGCGTCCATGTTGAACCTTGCCCGCAGGCCGCTGTTCATCCTAGGTGGCGGATGCAGGTCGAATGATTGGCGTCAGATTTTGACACAGCTGGGGGCGGCCTGCTTTACCACTTATGCCGGGCGCGGGCTGCCGGGTGCAAATTATCCGCTGGACTTCGGGTCCATGTTGCCGCGTCCCGGCAGCGCCGAGGTAATCGCGTCGGCGGATCTGGTCGTTGCGGTCGGGGCCGAGCTGGGCGAGGTCGATTTGTGGCGGCAGGATTTGGGGCACAAGGCGACCTTGATACGCGTCGACCTCGACCCCGAGGTTCTTTCGGATCGCCATCGCGCCGCCATCAAGCTGCAAGTCGACAGCCAGAGCTTTGCCCGCGCCTTGTGGCACGCAACTCAGGACATGAAACCAGCAACAGGCTGGTCACCCGAGGAAGTCGCCGAGATGCGCGCCCGCTGGCGTGCCGAGGTGGATGCAGAGCGGCCCGGAATCGTGCCGATCGCGGATGCTTTGCGCGCTGCCATGCCGGCCGACACCATGATCTA
Organism: Ruegeria sp. THAF33; assembly: GCF_009363615.1. Taxonomy (NCBI): domain Bacteria; kingdom Pseudomonadati; phylum Pseudomonadota; class Alphaproteobacteria; order Rhodobacterales; family Roseobacteraceae; genus Ruegeria; species Ruegeria sp. THAF33. The sequence goes on from NZ_CP045384.1 coordinate 1,090,736, forward strand.
TTCGGACATGACGCAGTTTGCCTATGTCGCCAAAGAGGTATGGGACATGGCCTATCCTCATCACTGGCATCATCCGACGGGGTTTGGCACCCTTGGCTATGGGTTGCCCGCCGGTATTGGCGGGGCGGTTGCCCGGCGCGGCAAACCCACGGCGGTTATCGCCGGGGATTACGGGTTCCATTACACAATGCAGGAACTGGGCGTGGCGGTTGAGTTGGGATTGTCGCTGCCCATCATTCTATGGGACAATGGCAAACTAAAGGAAATCGAGGACAGTATGGTGCGCAGCCAGATCGCGCCCAACGCGGTCATGGCGCATAATCCCGATTTCTGCAAACTTGCCGAAGCCTTTGGTGCGCGCTCCTCGGCGCCTTCGAATGTAGCAGAGATGCAAAGTGCAGTAAGGGCCGCATTCGATGCGCCTGTGCCGACCTTGATCCACGTCACACCTGACATTCTGTAACGAAAATGCGCCGCACTTTCATGCGGCGCTTTTTTGCTGAGGTGCTGTCGGATCAATCCCAGCAGTGAACCAGAACCGTCATGCCGGTTGCGCGCCGGTTCAACTCATTGGGTGATATCTGTATGGTTTCTTCGCTCGATTGACCGGACACTCCGGCCTCTGCAAGAATTTCGGTCAACCGATCAACGGTGGCCGCAAGGCTGACCGAAGCGGGCAGGGTGCGCCCTTCGGACGGTGTGGGCAACAACATTCCGACGACGTTGCCGCTGTCGTTGAAGACCGGGCCGCCTGCATCACCGGGTTGGGCGTTCAGCGCCAGACGCTTGACGCCGGTCTCACCGTTCAGCCCACGTATGTCCGCGACCTGCCCGTAGGTCAGGGTGGGGCCACCCAATACGCCCTGATAGGAAAAGCCGGACACGGCCACCTCTGACTTGATGCGCGGCTTGGTGGCACTGAACGCGGCGACGCTCATGGGGGCGAGCGTTTTTGCAGGGCGCAGGACTGACACGCCAAGTTCAGGGTCAGTCAGGGCCAGTTGAACCTCTTGATCACCATCCAGAGTGATCCGCGTGCAGCTCTCCGCGGCCTCGGAAACCGTCAGTACTGTCCCGTTCTCATCCGCGAAGAAACCAGAGCGCGTCAGCCGAGGCTTACGGACCTGAAGGCCTGACACCAGATCGATGCGCTGTTCTGCGGATGCACCGGCGGCGGCATCCAGAACCGCATCCTTCGTGCGGAAGCTGGATGTCATCGCTGACAGAACTCGCAGGCGACGTGCCTCGTCTCCTTCGGGCCAGACAAGGGTGAAGCCCTTGATTTGTCCATCGGCCAATTGCGCTTGCGTAAAGGACACTTTGCCGTTGCCGCGTCCTTCAAGGGTAAACCGGTCGCGGCCCAGTTCACGAGGGCCATTCAGTGGAACGATCTCAAGCGATTGCATCACTTCGTAGAGCGCGCGGAGCGTGTTCTTGTCCCCCTCCTGGCTGATCAGGAGCGCCTTGGCGTTCAGGTCAGAAATGCTTTTGAAATGTGCGAAGGGGGCCTCATAGCGATCAAGGCTGACAGCGCCCAGAGGCATGTCGAGCACGATCCCGGCCTTGTCGTCGGAATACCGCTCCATTCCGACAGAGATCAGCGGCGCGTTGTATTCATCCATCAGGGCCTTGCGCTGCAACGTCGTCAGAACGCCCGTGGCGTCAAACCCGTTATAGCGCTGCCAATCGCTCATCGATCGGCGGGTGCCTTGCCCGAACGCACCATCAATGGTCGAGTTGTAAAACCCCGCCGCGCGCAGAGCCGTTTGCAGATCCTTGCGTTCCTGCGCGGTCAACAGACGTTCGGACTGAAGCGCCTGCGCACGGGTTTCATCCGAATCCTGTGGTGTGGCGACTGCCGGAGCCTCTTCCGGTTGTGCCGCTTGTTCAATTGGTGCCGCGACGGCGCCACGGTTCAGAACGTTTGCCCCGATGGGCCAGAACTGTTGCCCCATCGCGCTGGAAAACGCGATGTAACTGTCGCGCGGGATCTGGCCTTCGGCCCGATAGACGCGCAGCACCTGTTCGGCATCGGTCCGCGCATAGGGGCCGATGACGATCGCGTACCAGCCGCTGTTCAGGCGAAAACCGTTCACATCCGGCAAAGCACTGGCATAGGCCTGTGCCCGTTCCTGCGCTTCGCGCAGTGATGGCTGGGCCTCGACCTGGACCCAAACGCCGGGATCTTGTTGTGCGGTTGCGGCGCGCAGGCCGACCAGAAGAAACAATAGGATTGCTGAAAATACGCGTGTCATAGTCTGCCCGTCTTATGCAGTGTTCATGCTTTGGCGCAGAATACGCGAATTCATTTGCGAAAAGCCATGCCGCGAATGCGGGGAATTTACGGTGTGGCCCTGCAGATACAGGCTTGGCCCCAAGCCCCGTTGACGCCCCTTTGCCCCTTGCATAGGAAGGGCAAAACCGACCGGAACCGGGCGCAAAGGCGCCCAGAGGGAATGCCATGACCGAACCGACCAGCGCACCGCGTTCATTTCAGGAGATCATCCTGCGGCTTCAGACCTATTGGGCGTCTAAAGGCTGTGCCATTCTACAGCCCTATGACATGGAAGTCGGGGCCGGAACGTTCCATCCCGCGACCACCCTGCGCGCGCTTGGCTCGAAAGCCTGGGCTGCGGCTTACGTTCAACCGTCACGCCGCCCGACGGATGGGCGTTATGGCGAGAACCCGAACCGGTTGCAGCACTACTATCAGTACCAGGTGCTGATCAAACCCAGCCCACCGGATTTGCAGGAGCTGTATCTGGGAAGCCTCGAGGCGATTGGCATCGACATGGACCTGCACGACATCCGTTTTGTCGAAGATGACTGGGAAAGCCCGACGCTCGGCGCGTGGGGTCTGGGTTGGGAAGTCTGGTGTGACGGAATGGAAGTCAGCCAGTTCACCTATTTCCAACAGGTTGGCGGCCATGACTGCGCGCCGGTATCAGGCGAACTGACCTATGGGCTTGAGCGTCTGGCCATGTATGTGCTGGGCATCGATCACGTGATGGACATGCCGTTCAATGACCCCCAGTCGCCCAGTCCTTTGACTTACGGCGATATCTTCAAGCAGACCGAAGAGGAGTACGCCCGCTGGAACTTTGACGTGGCAAACACCGAGGTTCTGCTGCGCCACTTCGAAGAGGCCGAGGCCGAGTGCGCCGCCATTCTGAGCCAAGAGCATGTGGACCCGAAGACGGGCAAGCGCATCATCATGGCGCACCCGGCCTATGATCAATGCATCAAGGCCAGTCACATCTTCAACCTGCTGGACGCGCGCGGCGTGATCTCGGTGACCGAACGGCAGGCCTATATCGGGCGCGTCCGGGCGTTGGCCAAACAATGTGCGGATGCGTTCGTGCAGACCGAGGCCGCCGGGTTTCAGGCCTGATGAGGCAATCAGGCCAGCCCGGGCAAAAGCGCCTTGAGCCCGTCTGCGATCATGCTGACGGCAATGGCGGCAAGGATCATACCCATGAAGCGGCTCATGATCACGCGCGCGTTGCTGGACAGGCGTTCAGCCAGCCAGGCGGCGTTCCAGAACGTGATCAGAAGCAGACCGACCACGACAAGAAATACTCCCATAAAAACAAAAGCCTCGACCGTGGTTTTAACCTGATGTGCGTACAGGACCAGGGTGGTTATCGTGCCGGGGCCCACAAGAATGGGAAAGGCCAGCGGGTAAAAGGCGACCGTATCGGTTTCGGGGTAAGCTTCCTTCTCTCCTTTTGTTCCATGATGAGAGGTGCTTTCGTTTCCGTTCAGCATGTTGAGGCCGATCATCATAACGACCAGGCCGCCGGCGACGCGCAGGTGATTGACGCTGATGCCAAAAAGGCCAAGCGCCTGACTTCCGACCAGCGCAAAGGCACCGCCAAGGATCAGGCAATAGATCACCGTCTTCACCGCAATCTTGCGCTGGTCGGCAGCAGGCAGATCCTGAGTGACGCTCAGAAACACCGGCAGGTTGGAAACCGGGTTCATGATGGCAAACAATGCGCCGAAAAAACCGACAGCAAGCGTGGATTCCATGGTGTTGACCTCATTGATGCCTGTACCCGGACGAAACCTGTCCTATTTTACAAGAACTTGAAAGAGGCAGCCTGAAACATGACGGGAAAACTGCTGGCAATTGTTCTGTTGTTGTCGGCCTTGGTGGCCGGGGCCGGAATGTATTATTTGCAGATTTACGGTTTCTACTACGAGGTCGAACCGCAACCCGGCCAGGACGTGGTCCTGATGACGGACCAAAGCGATGCGCCTGTCCCGATCCCCTATTCAGACTTTCAGGCGATCGATGCGGACAGTTCTCCGATCCGCTACCGCGGCTGTTTTGAAACGGATCTGAAACCGGATCAGATGGCCGGGTTCATTGCTGTCGAAAACCCCGAACCCTTGACCGCGCCGGGCTGGTTTGACTGTTACGATGCCGTGTCGCTGGGCGATGCGCTGAAATCGGGGCAGGCGCAGGCGTTTTTGAGCGAAAAGAACATCCATTTTGGCGTTGACCGGATCGTGGCGATTACCAGGGATGGCAAGGGATATGTCTGGCACGCGTTGAACAACTGCGGTGAAAAAGCCTATGACGGTACGGTGGTGGGTGAGGAGTGCCCGAAACGCCCTGAAAACTGAGGAAAACCATGGCTGACGCCGTTTTGATCCCGGACTTCATTACTGCAACTCTGGGGTTTGCGGTGTATTTGTTGGGTGCCCGGATCAACGGCAAAGTCGCAGTTCTGAGGCAGTTCAATATTCCTGAACCGGTCACGGGCGGCCTTTTGGCCTCGCTCGTGGTCTTGCTTCTGTATCTCGCTGCCAATGTCGAGCTGTCATTCGAGTTGCAGACCCGGGACGCTCTGCTGGTTCTGTTCTTTGCCGGGATCGGGCTGAACGCGCGGCTTTCCGACTTGATTGCCGGTGGTAAGCCTTTGTTGATCCTGCTGATTTTGACGCTTGTCACGATTGTTGCGCAGAACGTTATCGGCGCGGCAGGGGCTTTCTTGTTTGGCTATCCGGCGCAAGCAGGCGTTCTGTTCGGTTCGGCCGCGTTGATTGGTGGACACGGAACCGCAATCGCATGGGCACCCGAAGTTGCCAGCGCAACGGGTCTGGACGGTGCAACCGAACTTGGCGTTGCCGTGGCGACGCTCGGACTGGTGCTTGCAGCGCTGGTGGGTGGCCCCATCGCCCGTCTTCTGGTGGAAACACGAGGCCTGTCGCCGGACCGACCTGACGAAGAACATACGGTCGGACTGCCGGAAGAAACGACCGCAGCCACCGAAATTGACCATGTGACCATCATGCGCGTGCTGCTGCATCTGAACCTTGCGATTATTCTGGGCTATGCGCTGGGCGAGGCGATTTCGGCAGCGGGGCTGAAACTGCCGCTGTTCGTGCCCTGTCTGATCATGGGCATCGTGATCTCGAATGTCCGTGCGGCCATCGCTCCGTCCGCGCCGCCGGTTGCACGGACACCGTCGCTGGCATTGCTGTCTGAATTTGCGCTTGGGGCCTTTCTGGCAATGTCCCTGATGAGCTTGCAGTTGTGGACCATCGCGGAACTGGGTGTGGCAATTGCCGTGATCATGACGGCGCAAACGGTGTTTACGGTTGCCTTTGTGATTTGGGTATTGTTTCCCCTGATGGGCTCGAATTACCGCGGAGCGGTGCTGGCAGCGGGCTTCGGAGGCTTTGCCCTGGGCGCCACACCCACGGCGATTGCAAATATGACGGCTGTAACCAAGCGATATGGGCCGTCGCCTATTGCCTTTATCGTGCTGCCCCTTGTATCCGCCTTCTTTGTGGATATCGCCAATGCCATCGTCATTCAGACGATTGTGAACTTCTAAGGACCGACTATGCCCGACCTGCTGATCGAACTGTTTTCCGAAGAAATTCCTGCGCGGATGCAAACCCGTGCCGGTGAGGATCTGAAAAAGCGGATTACCGATGGTCTGGTCGAGGCCGGTTTGACCTATTCAAACGCGGCCGCACTGACCACACCGCGCCGCCTGACACTGGCGGTGGAAGGTCTGCTGGCGCAAAGCCCGACAATCCGGGAAGAGCGCAAAGGGCCCAAGGTTGGCGCGCCGGACAAGGCGATCGAAGGGTTCCTGCGGGGCGCGGGCCTGACCCGCGACCAACTGGAAGAGCGTGAGACACCCAAGGGCGCTGTCTATTTCGCCACCATAGAGAAACCGGGCCGCCCGGCCGCCGAGATCATTGCCGAAGTGCTGGAAGCCACCATTCGCAATTTCCCATGGCCCAAATCCATGCGTTGGGGCAGTGGCAGTCTGCGGTGGGTGCGTCCGTTGCATTCCATTCTGTGCATCTTGTCGGATGAATCAGGGGCGCAGGTTGTTCCGATGCAGGTCGATGGCATTCGTTCCGGTGACACCACGGCCGGTCATCGTTTCATGGCCCCCAACCGGTTCTCGGTTACGTCTTTCGAGGACTATGCTGCCAAGCTGAAACGCGCATTCGTTTTGCTGTCACAGGATGAACGTGCCGAACACATCTGGAATGATGCGCAGAACATGGCTTTTGCCGCCGGTCTGGAAATCGTCGAAGACAAGGGACTGTTGGCCGAGGTTGCCGGGCTGGTGGAATGGCCTGTGGTGTTGATGGGGAAAATCGACGAGGAATTCCTCGAATTGCCGCCCGAAGTGTTGCAGACCTCGATGAAAGAACATCAGAAGTTCTTTTCGGTGAAGAACCCCAAGACCGGTCGGATCGAGCGTTTCATCACCGTCGCCAATCGCGAAACCACCGACAACGGCGCGACCATTCTGGCCGGCAACCAAAAGGTGCTGTCGGCGCGTCTGGCCGATGCCAAGTTCTTTTGGGAAAACGACTTGCGCATTGCCAAAGCGGACATCACCCAATGGACCCGCGCGCTGGAGAACGTGACCTTCCACAACAAGCTGGGCACGCAGGCCGAGCGTATTGATCGCATCGCTGCTCTGGCCCGTGAACTGGCCCCGGTGACAGGCGCGGATGCCGATCAGGCCGAAAAGGCTGCGCGTCTGGCCAAAGCCGATCTGAGTTCCGAGATGGTCTATGAATTCCCGGAACTTCAGGGGCTTATGGGGCGCTACTATATCAAAGCCGCAGGCGAAGACGCCGCCGTGGCCGCCGTAGCGCAGGAACATTATTCGCCTCTTGGCCCCTCGGATGACGTGCCGACCGCGCCACTGTCTGTAACCGTGGCTCTGGCCGACAAGCTGGACACGTTGACCGGATTCTGGGCGATTGATGAGAAGCCGACTGGATCGAAAGACCCGTTTGCGCTGCGCCGAGCGGCATTGGGGGTCGTAAGGCTAGTGTTGGACAACAATTTGAGAGTTGGCCTAACCTCTCGAACGATTGAGCGTCATTTGCTCGCTACTCTTATCGCGGTCAAAGGCAGTGAAGTACGTGCGAAAGGCGATGCTATTGGCCAAAGTGGGATAGCAGAATATCTGTCTAACGATCAGCTGAAGGAACTGGCTTACGCTGTCGTGGACAGCGATGGGGCGGCAACTGAAGAACAGCTTTTGGCACGACTGGACAAGGACAAGCTAAACCTCCTCTCCTTCTTCCACGACCGCCTCAAGGTCTTCCTCCGCGACGAGGGCATCCGCCACGACATCATCGATGCCTGCATCGCGATGGAGGGGAATGACGACCTCAACCTGCTGGTCAAACGTGCCCGCGCGCTGAATGCCGTGATCGCGACCGAGGATGGGGAAAATCTGGTGCAGGGGTTCAAACGGGCCAACAACATCCTGACCCAGGCCGAGGAAAAGGACGGCGTGGAATACTCCTATGGCGCGGATGTGAAATTCGCCGAGACCGACAGCGAGAAGGCGCTTTTCGCGGCTTTGAATGGAGCGCAGACGCAGATCGACGTTGCCCTGAAATCCGAAGACTTCCCAACTGCAATGGCGGCCATGGCCGCGCTGCGCGGGCCGGTGGATGCGTTCTTTGAGGACGTACAGGTCAACACCGACAATGACGTGATTCGTCGTAACCGGTTGAACCTGCTCAGTCAGATCAGGCAGGTTTGTTCCAGCGTGGCCGATCTGTCGCGGATCGAAGGTTGAAACCTCGGGCACGCAGCGATGCGTGCCCACAACGCCCTTGCACGAAGGGCGCAAGCGCTTATGCTGCAGGCAAATCAAAAGGTGCTGCAGTGCAGAATAATCCGCATACCACGCTCATTACATCCGATGCGCCGGTCACGGCCCATACCCATGGCGGGCGGGCCAAGTGTCTGCAGCGGCTGGTCCGACTGGACCTGCCGGTGCCCCGGACCGTCGCCTTGTCGTTTGATGCGGTCCATCAGATTGCGGAAGGCGACGTTCCGAACCTTGACGCGATCCTTGAGCAATTCGATCCCACGACCTTGCTGTGCGTCCGACCAAGTTCTGAAGATCCCGATTGGGGTGGGCCCGGTGCGGTTCTAAACATTGGCATGAATGATGCCCGCTATGTGGACCTGTCCGATACCATGGGGGCAGAGGCCGCTGCTGCGCTGTATCTCAGGTTCGTTCAAAGCTATGCGATCCACGTGGCGCGGCTGGACGCGGATGTGTTCGATGACATCGACATGGATGGCAGCGAAGGCCTGCGCCATTCCCTGCGCGCGTACGAAGATGAAACGGACGAAGCCTTCCCGCAGGACCGGGGTGAGCAGTTGATCGGGGTTTTACGCTCGATGGCCCGTGCATGGGACGGGACATCCGCCCGGCTGCTGCGGCAGGCCAAGGGGGCCCCGGCAGATGCCGGTCTTGGGCTTGTCATTCAAGAGATGATCCCGGGCGTCGGGCAGGGTGAGTGCGGATCAGGCGTGCTGCAACTGGTCGACTCCACCACCGGAATGCCGCAGATCACGGGGCGCTACCTGAGCCAGAGCCAGGGCCGGGATGCGCTGGGCGAAGATGTGGCAGCGCTGTTTCTTGAAAAAGACCCGCGAGGACCGTCGCTTGAAGAAGTCGCACCCAAGGCCTTTGCCGAGTTGAAAGAACAAGCCGCGCTGATGCGCGAAAAACTGCGCGAAGAAATGCAGGTCGAGTTCGTCATTCAAAACGGCAAAGTGCATATTCTGGATGGCGTCCGGGTTCAGAGAACGTCGCGCGCAGCGATGCGGATCGCCGTTCGTCTGGCTGAAGACGGGATCATACCGCCGCAAGAGGCGGTGATGCGTGTGGACCCCCATGCGTTGAATGAACTATTGCACCGGCAGGTCCATCCGGAAGCGCGGCGTGATGTGCTGACGACGGCCATCGGCGCCAGCCCGGGCGCCTCAACCGGAAAGATCGTGTTTACATCCGCAGAAGCGCAGGCCAGTGCCGCGCGCGGAGAGGCATGCGTTTTGGTCCGCCGCGAAACCTCGCCCGAGGATGTGCGCGGGATGCATGCCGCCGTAGCGGTTCTGACGGAAAAGGGCGGCATGACTAGCCACGCTGCCGTGATTGGTCGTGGACTTGGCCTGCCCTGTATCGTTGGTGCCTCAGACATGCGGTTCCAGACCAAAAAGAAGATGCTGACCGCACCCGATGGTCGTGTTTTCAAAACCGGCGATGTTCTGACCATCGATGGCAGTTCCGGTCAGGTGCTGGCAGGGCAGCCAGCCATGCTTGAGGCCGCGTTGGATGATTGTTTTCAGACATTGATGGCCTGGGCCGATGCCGAGCGTGATATTGACATCCGCGCCAATGCCGACACGCCGGCCGATGCGCAGACGGCGCGCAATTTTCAGGCTCAGGGGATCGGCCTGTGCCGGACGGAACATATGTTCTTTGAACCCGGTCGCCTGATCGTGATGCGCGAGATGATTTTTGCGCAAACGTCTTCGGGCAGGGCGGCCGTGCTGGAACGTTTGCTTCCGATGCAACGCGAAGACTTTGTTCAACTGTTCAGAATCATGGAAGGGCAGCCTGTCTGCATTCGCCTGTTCGACCCGCCTTTGCACGAGTTCCTGCCCACCACGCGCAGCGGTCAACGGGAATTGGCCGAGGCTCTGGATTTGCCGGTTTCCGATGTCGAACGCCGGGTCAATGCGATGACTGAATACAACCCGATGCTGGGTTTGCGCGGCGTTCGTCTGGGCGTAACGGTGCCGGAAATTTATGACATGCAAGCGCGCGCGATCTTTGAAGCCACGCTTGATGCCAGAAAGAACGGCGCCCCGGTCGTGCCCGAAGTGATGATCCCGCTGGTCTCTGCGAAACGAGAGGTCGAACTGGTCAAGTCCCGCATCGATTCGGTGGCGGCCGCGGTCGCGTCAGAACGAGGGCAGGAATTTGAATATCGGCTTGGTGTGATGGTTGAAACCCCGCGTGCCTGTCTGCGCGCGGAAGAGATCGCCCCGCAGACCGCGTTCATGAGTTTCGGTACCAATGACCTGACGCAGATGACCTATGGTCTGTCCCGCGACGATGCCGGCCGGTTCATGTCCGCCTATGTTCGCCAGGGTGTCTTCGGCGAAGATCCGTTTCACGTTCTTGATCCGGATGGGGTCGGGGAATTGCTGAAGCTGGGAGCCGAGCGGGGACGAGCCGCGAAACCGGATGTAACCCTTTCGGTTTGCGGAGAGCACGGCGGAAACCCCGAATCAATCGCCATTTGCAGGGATCTGGGGTTCGACTATGTTTCGTGTTCGCCGTTCCGGGTTCCTGTCGCTCGGCTGGCTGCCGCTCAACTGGCGATTTCCTCCAGACTTGGGGGTTGACAGGGGCTGAAAACCCAAGGATTAGTGGGTTATCAGAACACTCGCAGGCGAAATTTATCTTCGCTGCGGGCAAGATTCCACTTGCATTTTCCGAAAGACTGGACCTTTGCGCTCGATTGCGTTAGATGCCTCGTCGCGCCCGCCGGGGGAGGGTATGGCGCGTGAAGTGCCTGTGCGAGGTTATCTGATGCTACGTTACATAATGGCTGTTGCCACAATGGCGGCAACCGTGCTGCCGAGTGCGTCCTTCGCCGAGAGGGAAGCAATTGATACTGCAAAGAAAGAACTTGTCGCCCGCAGCGAATTGCCGGCGCAAAGCTTTCGCGACTATTTCAAACTGTTCCAGCCGCGCAAGGCGGCCAAACCTGTTGAAGTAACATACTCCAAGGACTGGCTTGACCAACAGCCCAAGGCGACCGGTGACGAAAACTGGAAGTGCCTGTCCGAGGCGCTGTACTTCGAAGCGCGAGGCGAAAGCGTGCGTGGTCAGTTTGCGGTGGCCGAGGTCATTCTGAACCGGGTCAAAAGCAGCCGCTTTCCAAGTTCACTGTGTGGTGTGATCCGCCAGGGCACCGGCAAGAAATACCAGTGCCAGTTCACCTATACATGTGACGGTCGCAAAGAGGTCATCCACGAGAAGAAAGCGTATGAGCGCGTGTCCAAGGTCGCTCGGGCGGCCATTGATGGTATCGGCCATGAGCTGACCGAAGGGGCGACGCACTACCACACGACCGCGGTTCGGCCATCTTGGTCGCGGGTCTATAAACAGACTGCGCGGATCGGTGTGCACATTTTCTACCGCCACAACTATCGGACAGCGAGCAACTGATTGACGCACCCGCGCTGGAAGCTTGATGGCGCGTGGCAGGTCGCAGTCTATATTACGGGCCAGGAGGCCCGTAATGCTTTTCACCCGACGACACATTCTGAAAACAGCCGCCGCAGTCGCCATTTTGCCGGTCGCGGCCGAGGCTGGTTATCCGCCGCTCAAGGCGCGTCTGAGCCGACAGCGCGTTGCGCCCGATGGGTTTCCTGACACGACGGTCTGGAGTTACGGTGACACAGTCCCCGGTACGATCATAAAGGTCGATCAGGGCGCACGCGTTCAGCGCAAGCTGGTGAATGACCTTCCCCAACCCACATCGGTGCATTGGCACGGAATACGCATCGATAACGCCATGGATGGTGTGCCCGGCCTGACGCAGGATGTTGTCGAACCGGGCGGCACTTTTGACTATGATTTCGTTGTCCCGGATGCGGGCACCTATTGGTACCACGCGCACAACCAGTCGATGGAACAAGTTGCCCGCGGGCTTTACGGGCCGCTGATCGTTGCAGAGGCCACGGCACCGGATGTCGATCAGGATCTGGTGCTGATGTTGGATGATTGGCGGTTGAACCCTGAGACCGCGCAGATAACGGATGATTTCGACAATGGCCATGATCTGAGCCATGCAGGTCGGATTGGGAACATCCTGACCGTCAACGGATCATTCGATCCCGCGTTTGCGGTACGCAGAAACGAGCGACTGCGACTTCGATTGGTCAACGCGTCCAATGCCCGGATATTTGATCTGGATCTTGATGGTCTTTCGGGGTGGATCGTCGCCTTGGATGGAATGCCCGTGGAAACACCGCTGCGGCTGTCGGGCTCTTTCCCGCTAGCACCTGCGCAGCGTGCGGATCTGATTGTGGATGTCGTCACCGAGGGCGAAACGGCAAGCCTGGTCAGCGTCGAAAGAGATGGTTCCTTTGGGCTGGCACGGTTCGAGGTTGGTGGAAACGCTGCCGGGGCGCACAGGCACGGCGTGTCAGCATTGCCGTCTAACCCTTTGCCTGAGATCGGAAATCTTCAAAATTCCAGAACGCACCGGATGGTTCTGCAAGGTGGCGCAATGCGCTGGCTGGAAAGCGCCCGGCTGGGTGATACGGAACTGTCGGGCCGCGAGCTGGCGCAATTGGGCAAATTCTGGGCGCTGAACGGTTACGCCGAGCGCCCCGAAGATCCGTTTCTGGATGCGACCGTCGGCAGTTTGCACAGGATCGAGTTCGTGAATGAAACCGCATTTCCGCACGCAATGCATCTGCACGGGCATCACTTCCGGCTGATCATGGACGATGGATCTCTGGGCCCCTGGCGTGATACCGTTCTGGTCGGGCGGGGACAGGCGCGCCAAATCGCATTGATCGCGGACAATCCCGGGGATTGGTTGCTGCATTGTCATATGCTTGGGCACGCTGCTTCCGGGATGATGAGCTGGTTTCGGGTCTCGTGACGCCGCATTCGGCGGTTGGAATGGCGCTTGTTTGAATGCTATAGGCCCTCGCGACGCCTATAGTAGGCAAACTATGCAACGAGCCCGAAAAGGCCTGACCCATGAGTTCTGAAATCCGTCTGGCATTCGCACACCCGTCCGAACGGTCCGAGGCGACGTCTCCTCGGGGGCCGTTGGATCGTATCTCGTTGCGCGACCATATCGTCGAAGTCGAAATCGGTGCCTTCCAGGCCGAGCGGGGAACAACCCAGCGGATCTGCTTCAACATCGTGGTCGAAGTCCGACCTCTGACAGACCCGATTGATGATGATGTGGATCGCATCCTGTCATATGACCGCGTAACGGAATCCATCGCCTATGAGCTGGCGGCCGAGCGCCTGAACCTGCTTGAGACATTGGCCGAACGCGTTGCGGAACGCATCCTGCTTGAACCTCAGGCTGTAAGAGTCTTTGTTCGCATCGAAAAACTGGATCGGGGCCCGGGTGCGTTGGGGGTTGAGATCGTGCGCGGAAAAGACTCGGTCCATCATGAGGTGGCCGAAGAAGAACGCCCGCATCCCCGCCTTGTCTTCCTGTCGAATGACGCCATCGCCTCGGAAAACCTGAAGGGTTGGATCGATCAGTTGGAGAACCGCCAGCGCCCGCTGATCCTGTGTGTCGGGGCGTCCGACCTGGCCGCTCCGCAAACGGGTCATGCGATGACGCAACGCCGAATTGACCTGTTGGCAATTGAACAGAATGCCTGGGTTCTGGCGGCACGGGACCATCGCTGTGTGGTGGTCTCAACGCGGACCGAATTGGATTGGGCGATGAAGAATGGCCAGATCTGTGTCTGGGCCCCATCCAAGATCGTACTGGATGCCGTTGACGGCCCGTCTGCCGCCCCGTCGGATGCCGTGGCGCTGGCTGCATGGTTCGCGGCGACCTTTGAAGCGAGCGAAATGATGGTGATCGGCGGCGCATTGCCGACGGAACCCAAAACGCCTTTGCGCGCTGTAGCGGTGGATCAGGCCCAGCTGTGAGAACCTATTTCAGACCACTGGTCCAGCATGGAACGACCCGTCCCGCAGGCGCTGTGCCGCTGGCGGGCCAACCCCTTTGGTTCACTCATGTCGAGGCCCTGCGGCGCGGGTCCGAACCCGAAATCGTCGCGGCCTCGGACGTTCCGTCAGATTACCTGAGCCGTTTGATCCAACCGCGGGCTGACGTGGCGGGCCTTGATATGCAGGTGCCTCATATCATGGGGATTCTGAACGCCACGCCGGACAGTTTCTCGGATGGCGGTGTTCACAGCTCGGTAGATGCTGCTCGCGTGGCTGCGGTGAATATGGTGGCGCATGGTGCCACGATTCTGGATATCGGCGGAGAGTCCACCCGTCCGGGTGCGGATTTTGTCCCGGCCGAGGAAGAAATCGCCCGAACCCGTCCGTTGATCGAAGCGATCCGGTTGGAAACAGGCGCTTTGATTTCCATCGATACACGAAAGGTCGATGTCGCCAAGGCTGCCTGCGCGGCCGGGGCAGGGTTGGTCAACGATGTCTCGGGCTTCACCTTCGATCCGGCATTGGCACCGTTCTGTGCCGCGCAGGGTGTGCCTGTCTGTGTCATGCACATGCAGGGTGATCCGGCGACGATGCAGATCAATCCGCGATACGACAATGTATTGCTGGATGTTTACGATTTTCTCGAAGGCCAGATTGCGTTGCTGGAGCGTCTTGGCCTGAGCCGCGATCAGATCGTTGTGGATCCCGGGATCGGGTTTGGGAAGACCGAGGATCACAACCTGACCCTTCTGCGCAATCTCAGCCTGTTCCACGGCTTGGGCTGCCCGATCCTGCTGGGCGTGTCGCGCAAGGGCTTTATTGGTAGCATCGGAAAAGAGCCTCGCAAGACTGCCCGCGCGCCGGGATCAATCGCGGTGGCTCTGGCGGGATTGTCTCAGGGCGTGCAGATCATCCGCGTTCATGACGTGGCCGAGACCTCTCAGGCCTTGCGCCTATGGGCTGCTGTCCGGTAATCCGGTCGCACGGCAAATCACGGAGTGACACCTATGCGCAAGCTGTTCGGAACCGACGGAGTGCGGGGCACCGCCAACACGCATCCGATGACGGCAGAGATGGCGTTGCGCATCGGGGCCGCTGTCGGGCGGTATTTCCGACGGGACGCGACAGGAGTGCACCGGGTTGTCATCGGCAAGGATACGCGTTTGTCCGGCTATATGCTGGAAAATGCGCTGACGGCCGGTTTGACGTCCACTGGCATGAACGTGCTGCTGCTGGGGCCCGTTCCGACGCCCGCCGTTGGCCTCATGACGCGGTCCATGAGGGCTGATCTGGGCGTCATGATCTCGGCCAGCCACAACCCTGCCGAAGACAACGGAATCAAGTTCTTTGGGCCGGACGGCTATAAACTGTCCGATCAGGCCGAGGTCGAGATCGAAAGGCTGATCGACGAAGGCGTCAGACCCGCCCAGGCGCAGAATATCGGCCGGGCGCGCCGGGTTGATGACGCACGGTTTCGCTATGGCGAACGTGTGAAGTCGTCGTTGCCGCGGAACGTCAGTTTGGATGGTTTGAAGGTGGTGATCGATTGTGCGAACGGCGCAGCCCACCGCACCGCACCAGAAGTTCTGTGGGAGCTGGGCGCAGAAGTGATCCCCGTGGGAATCGCGCCCAACGGCAAGAACATCAATCTCAACTGCGGATCGACCAAGCCACAACTGGCCGCAGAAACCGTTGTCGCGCATGGCGCCGACGTGGGCATTTGTCTGGACGGCGACGCGGACAGGGTGGTTGTCGTCGACGAAACCGGTCAGGTGGCTGACGGCGATCAGCTTATGGCTTTGCTAGCGACGGCATGGAAGAAATCGGGCCAGTTGAAGGGCGACGCCCTGGTCGCGACCGTCATGTCCAACCTGGGCCTGGAACGCCACCTGACAGCGCAAGGGTTGCGTCTGGAGCGAACGGCCGTCGGTGATCGCTACGTGGTCGAACGGATGCGTGAAGGTGGGTTCAACCTTGGTGGGGAACAGTCCGGCCACATCGTGATGAGCGATTATGCCACCACCGGTGATGGGTTGATGGCAGGGCTGCATTTCCTGGCGGAAATGGTTCTGTCGGGGCGCAAGGCATCTGATCTGTCTAACCAGTTCGAAACCGTTCCGCAGTTGCTGAAAAATGTGCGCTATTCCAGCGATCAAACCCCGTTGGAGGTTCAAAGTGTTCAGGCGGCCATCGCCGATGCCGAGGCGCGGCTGAACGGGCAGGGCCGGTTGTTGATCCGCAAATCCGGGACCGAACCTCTGATCCGCGTGATGGCTGAATGCGAAGACGATGGGTTGCTGACCCAAGTTGTCGACAGCATCGTGGCAGAGGTCGAAGCCGCCACAAGCTAATTCCCGAACAAAACCTTTCGCAGGCTGAACCACTGGCTGATGGCCATGCCGGTCAGGATCAGGGCCAGAGCGATGAAAAAGCGCAGGGGCAGGGCCTCGGACAGGATCCATGCGCCGAACACCATCGACCAGATCGGCACCTGGTAATTCACCAATGTCAGGAAAACCGACCCGGCGCTGCGGGTGATCGAAACGCGCAAAAGGGTGGCAAACGCGGTTGGCAGCAATCCCAGAACGATCAGGGCGATTGTCGGGCGTGGGCCTTGCCAGGTCGGCAGCCCCTCGGTGAGTAGCATTATGGGCAGAAGAAGCGCGGCGCCGACAACCAGTGTCAGGGCAGCCAGTACCAAAGGGTCAACCGGCGGGCAGCGTCGCGTCAACACGGATGAACTTGCGTAACACAGCGCCGCCGTGATGCAGGCCAGTTGCGCGACGGGTTCTGCCCCCTTGCCCAATTGTGCAAGGCCGGGTCCGATCAAAACCAGGGCCCCGGAAAAGCCAAGGCACACCCCCAGAAACCGGCGCAGGTTCAGTGGTTCATCCGAGAAGAAATGCGCCAGCGGCAGCACCATCAGCGGGATGGCAGCCATAGACAGCCCCGCAAAAGCAGATGGCACAAATTGCTGCCCCCAACTCAGCAACATGAATGGCACGGCAGTGGACAGCACGCCAATAAGGACAATCGAAACACTCAGCGCCGGTGTCAGAACCGGCAGCTTGCGACCGGTCGCCCTCATCATAAGCAACAGGGTAACAGCGCCCAGCGTGGTTCGTGAGGTGGCAACGGTGATTGGGCCATACCCTTCAAGTGCCATGGCAACGACCATGAAAGTCGCGCCCCAGATCAGGCCCAGCGTGAAGACGCCGCTCCAGTCCTGTTTTGTCGGCTGTTGAACCATTGATTGTCCTGTCGGAACGCGCGGGTGCGCCAAAAAAAAATAAACCTGACCGGCTGTTTATGTGCCTTGCCGGACCTTAGTTCAAACGAAAAAGGCGGCCACGCGGGCCGCCCTGTGAAAAGCTTCCGCCCTACTTAGTTCTTTTCTTTGTCGACCATCTTTCCGGCCGAAATCCACGGCATCATGCCGCGCAGCTTGGCGCCGGTTTCCTCGATCATATGCTCGTCATTGGCACGACGCGCCGCTTTGATGGTCGGCTGGCCAACGGCGTTTTCCAGCATGAAGTCACGAACGAATTTACCCTGCTGGATGTCGCTCAGAACCTCTTTCATGCGCGCTTTGGTCTCGTCGTATTTCAGGATACGCGGTCCGGTGACGTACTGGCCGTATTCGGCGGTGTTCGAGATCGAATAATCCATGTTGGCGATGCCGCCTTCATAGATCAGGTCAACGATCAGCTTCACTTCGTGCAGACACTCGAAATAGGCCATTTCAGGGGCGTAACCGGCTTCGACCAGAGTTTCAAAGCCGCAGCGGATCAGTTCGACCAGACCACCGCACAGAACGGCCTGTTCGCCGAACAGGTCGGTTTCACATTCTTCACGGAAGTTGGTTTCGATGATGCCCGAGCGCCCGCCACCGATGGCCGAGCAGTAGGACAGGCCGATTTCCAGCGCCTTGCCGGTTGCATCGTTGTGGACAGCGACCAGGCAGGGCACGCCGCCGCCTTTGGTGTATTCGCCGCGCACAGTGTGGCCGGGGCCCTTGGGGGCCATCATGATGACATCGACGCCTTCTTTCGGCTCGATCAGGCCGAAGTGGACGTTCAGGCCGTGGGCAAAGGCGATGGCCGCGCCCGGCTTGATGTTGTCGTGGACGTATTTTTTGTAGGTCTCGGCCTGAAGCTCGTCGGGCATGGTGAACATGATCACGTCACACCAGGCGGCCGCCTCGGCGATGCCCATGACTTCCAGGCCCTCTGCTTCGGCTTTCTTGGCCGAAGGCGAACCTTCGCGCAGGGCGATGACCAGGTTCTTTGCGCCTGAATCGCGCAGGTTCAGCGCGTGCGCGTGACCTTGCGACCCATAGCCCAGGATAGCCACTTTCTTGTCTTTGATCAGGTTGATATCGCAATCGCGATCGTAATAGACGCGCATTTCGCCGGTCCTTTCTGGTTTGATTGCGGCGGTTGTATCTGCCCGTTCGCGCAATGGCGATAGGGTTGGGCTTGAGTATTTGCGAAAAAGATGAAGAATAATTCGCGCTAATCGGAGAATGTGAAAAAATCATGCTTGATGATATTGATCGGCGCATTCTGCGCCACTTTCAAGCAGACCCGAGCCTGACAACAGCGGAACTGGCCGATCTTTGCCGGATCAGCGCGGGCGTCTGCTGGCGGCGTATCGAAAAGATGCAGGCCGCAGGGATCATCGAAGGTCAGGAGGCCGTGATAGACTGGGCCGCGATGGGATATGCCGTCGAGGTTTCGCTTCGGATCACGCTCGACAAGACGCAGGCCCGAGCTTTCGACGATTTCACGCAGGCGGCGCGTGAAGTGGCAGAGGTGATCGAAATCCAGACCTTTCTGGGTCGTGTCGATGTTCGTCTTTCCGTCATTGCAAGAGATATGAAGCACTATCAGCAGCTTTATCGCGACCGGATTCTGACCCTGCCGCATATTGCCGATATCGAGGCCCTTATGCACATCGCGCGGGTCAAGCGGGACGAGGTGCTGCCGGTATGATCGAGCTGGATGAGATTGATCGCCGTCTTCTTCGCGCGCTGCAACAGGATGCCACGCAAAGTGCCGGAGCATTGGGGCGCAGGTTCGGATTATCCCAACCCGCCACCTGGCGTCGCATTCGCCGGCTGGAAGAGGCAGGAATAATCAAGGGCCGTCGGCTGCGTCTGAATGCCGAGGCGCTGGGATTCGGTGTCACAGTCTTTCTGGGCATCAAGCTGGGGCGCAAGGGCCAAGTCAGCCTTGAAGATTTTGAGCGCGCTGTCAGTGCCGTTCCCGAGGTGCAGACCGTCGAGCACGTGCTGGGGCTGTATGATTATCGACTGCGTGTCGTGGCCCGGGACCTGGCCGATTTCGAACGTGTATTGCGGCGCCGGATCATGACTCTGCCGGGTGCAGGCGATGTCGAGGCCAATGTTCTGCTGAGCGAAGAACGTCTGCCCGGTCCCATCGGCTGACCAGAGTCAGTACTTGGTGCGGATGCAATAGCCCGGATGATGCGTCATGCGCGCAAAGGTAAGCGGCCTGTCTTCTTTCCAGGTGGTGCGCTCCATTTGAATCATGGATGTTCCCGCCGTGGTGCCCATGAATTCTGCCAGTCGCGCATCTGCGGAAATGGCGCAGAAAGCGACCTCGGCATCGGTGAAAGGTGCGGCCGTCAACAGCCATTCATGTGGCCCCTGTTCGAACAGGTCCGCGTCCTCCACATCAGGTACGGCCTCGATGTTGATCCATCGTTCTTCCATCTGGAAGGGCCGATTGTCCGCATAGTGCATACAGATTACATGTAGAACACGCGCGTCCGGTGCCACGTTGATCTGCGAGGAAAGCCATCCTGGGCTGGTGACGACATTCCTTTCAACAAGCGCATAACGATAGTTTGCATTCTGGCTTTCGACCACTTGCCGCGCCAATGACAATTCGAGTTTGGCGTGTTTGCTGGGCTCTTTCTTGACACGTGTGCCGCTCTTGCGTTTGCGCTCGACAAAGCCCTGGTCGGCCAGTTCTCTCAAGGCTCTGTTCACAGTGGCCCGGGCGCAATTGAACTCCTCTGCCAGCTGGGTCTCCGTCGGCAAAAGCGATCCTTGTGGCCAGACACGGCTTTCAATGCGTCGTTTTACTTCGTCTCGAACGAACTGGAAGCTGATCCGCTTTTGTATCGTCACGGGTGAATCTATCCCTTCAAGTATAAAGTGTGCGCATCTGTTCAGAAGCAAGTAGAAGTGTAAAGGGGAAGTGATACTGGTTGGCGTCATTTTCGTGCTTTCACGAATTTAAGCGAAAAAAATTAAGTGTTTGTTGAGCTTTACGTTGGGTCAAATTTTGCCGCGAAAGGGCTTTACCCGAACTGACAAAGCGGACAAGACTTCGAAAACGCTTTGGAGAGGATGCGCCATGCCAAGCTTGCTGGAAACTGTTGACCCGAATGGGCTCGAAGAATTCTCGGTCGTATTTACCGACCGCTCGCTGAACCATATGTCGCAGAAGTTTCAGCAGGTGATGCGCGACATTTCGGATATGTTGAAGGGAGTGTACAATGCAGATGGTGTGGCCGTTGTTCCCGGCGGTGGAACCTATGCCATGGAAGCGGTCGCCCGACAGTTCGCGCGCGGTGCAGATGTGCTTGTGGTTCGCAATGGATGGTTCTCGTACCGGTGGAGCCAGATCATTGAAAGCGGGTCTCTGACAAACTCGACCACGGTCATGAAGGCGCGCGAGACTGGCAATTCCAGCCCATCGCCTTTTGCGCCTGCGCCGATCGAAGAGGTCGTCGCCGCGATTCGCGAACAAAAGCCCGGTGTTGTTTTTGCTCCGCATGTCGAAACGTCGGCGGGGGTCATTCTGCCGGATGAGTATGTGACCGCGCTGGCACGCGCGGCGCATGAGGTGGGCGCGTTGATGGTGTTGGATTGCATTGCGTCGGGTTGCGCCTGGGTGGACATGAAAGCCACCGGTGTCGATGTTCTGATCTCTGCGCCTCAGAAGGGGTGGAGCGCGTCGCCATGTGCCGGTCTGGTCATGTTGTCTGAACGGGGCGAGGCACGTCTGGAGCAGACCAGTTCCGACAGTTTCGCCATTGATCTGAAGAAATGGCGGCAGATCATGCAAGCCTACGAAAACGGCGGCCACGCCTATCACGCCACGATGCCGACCGATGCTTTGCTGGCTTTCCGCGACACCATGGCAGAGACGCGTGAATACGGGTTCGAAAAGCTGCGTGCGGCGCAATGGGCGCTGGGTGACGGTGTGCGGTCGATGTTGAAGGACAAGGGCGTTGTTTCGGTTGCCGCCGACGGTTTCGGCGCGCCCGGAGTCGTGGTCAGCTATACCTCGGATCCGGAAATTCAGAACGGCAGGAAATTTGCGGCACTGGGTATGCAGATTGCTGCGGGTGTTCCGTTGCAATGCGATGAGCCCGAAGGGTTCAGCACGTTTCGGTTGGGTCTGTTCGGGCTCGACAAGCTGTACGACGTGGACGGCACCATCGCGCGTTTGAAACGGGTGCTGGATCAGGTTCTGTAAGCGGACCGGACCTTAGCGAACGCCGAGGCCCATCTGCATCAAAGTCTTGCGCACTGGCGGCAGGGAATAGAGCGCGCTCAGCCCCATCGCCCGTGCATCCCGCAGCGGCCGCGTCTCAATCATCGAGGCGCGGTTCAGCAGATCAATGCCTTTGACGCGCATCTCGATCTCGGTGTGACGGGCCTTGTGATAGGCACCCAGCATCTGTTCGTCTCCCAGACCTTCGGGCCGGGCCTGTGCCAAATCCAGCAGGCAACGCAGGTCGCCCAGAGACATGTTCAATCCTTGTGCCCCGATGGGAGGCACCACATGCGCCGCCTCGGCCATCAGCGCGATGCGTTCACCCGCCAGCCGTTCCGCCGATTGGCTGATGATGGGCCAGATCGTTCTGCGGGATGCTAATTTCAGCGGGCCGAACAACCCGCAGGACCGAGAGGTCATGGCGGCCTCGAATGCCTCGGGTTCCAGGTTCAGGAGTTCTACGGCCTTCGGTCCGCGTTCCATCCAGACGATGGCGGACGAGGGCTGCCCGTTCCAGTCCGGCAGAGGCACCAGCGTGAACGGCCCCCCGGATCTGTGAATCTCGGTCGAAACATTCTCGTGTGGAATGGGGTGCGTCACCGCAAATGCCAGCGCCTTCTGCCCATACCGTGTTGTGTGCACCCTGATACCGGCAGCTTCGCGCATTGGCGAGTTGCGACCATCGGCAGCAAGCACAAGCTTGCACCGGACGCGGCTGCCATCACTCAGGCTCACGCGCGCCTCGGCGGTTCGGGTGAACAGGCTGGTGGTCGCGGTGCCGGGGCGGAAATCGACATTCGGCAACTCGGCCAGCCGTGCCACCATTTCACGGCGCAACAGCCAGTTGGGCAGGTTCCAGCCGAAAGGCTGTTCCGAGATGTCGGCCGCGTTGAAGTCGCGGACGACGCGTGGCTCGGGCAAGTCGCCCCCGGCGTCAACGATCCGCATGACTTGCAATGGGGCCGCCTGTGCATCCAGTCTTGCCCACAGGCCGCATTGTTCCAGCAGGCCGCGCGCGGGCTGCAAGAAAGCCGTGGTGCGCAGATCTGACCCGTCCACGTCCCGCTCGGTGATCGGAGGGCTCGGATCAACGCAGATCACTTCAAAACCTGCCGTTCCGAATGCCGCCGCAGCGGTCAGACCGGCGATCCCGCCACCGGAAATCAGGATGTCACAGCTGTCGGACATGGCGCCTCTCATCATTCTGGGCAGAACCTAGTTCGGATCTGCCCCAAGTGCCAAGTGACATCCTGTCCCGTATTTCAGCCCCGTGAAATCAGGATGAGGATCAGAAACATCAGCGGCACCATCATAAGGGCTGGGATGTAGAGGCCGGGAAGGCCGAACAACATGATGGAACAGCCCCACATGCTGAAAATCGCAGCGGCGGTGTAACACAAGTCTTCTGCCTTGGCGTTGACCGCCTCGCGCGCCAGCCATCCAAAGACGGGAATTGCGAAGAAAAGGCGCTGCCAGATCGGCAGGCGCAGCGGCATGTCAATCGCGCTCATCGGGGTCTCCATCTGTTCGTCGCTGCAGCGCATATAAGGACGCAGATGCGTGTGCAGAACGTGCAGATCGTCGCACTGTGACAGCCTATCGCAGGCGCGCCAGGAACGCGGTCAGATCGTCCGTGTGATGGTGGATGTGATCGGCTTCATGCGGGTCGGGAGAAACATGAACCGTGCGCATTCCCATCTCGTGTGGGGCCGCGAGATTGCGTGGTTCATCTTCGAACATGGCCGCTATTTCGGTCTGAAGGCCGTCCTTTTCAAAGATCGCTTCGAACGCGGCTTTTTCGGGTTTTGGTCGGTACCCTGCATGTTCAACACCGTATATCGCGTCGAACAGGCCTGTCAGGCCGCGTGCCTCAAGGACACGTTCCGCGTAGGGCGCGCTGCCGTTGGTGTAGACGATCCGCCGGCCGGGAAGGGCGCGGATATGATCGGCCAGTTCCGCATCCGGGTCCATGTGGCTCATGTCAACCTGATGTACCGCGTGCAGGTAGGGGTCGGGGTCCAGATTATGTTCGGCCATCAACCCGGCCAGCGTGGTCCCGTATTCCCGCCAGTAATGCGCGCGCAGCCGGTCGGCCTCGGCCCGGTCAACACCGATGGCTTGCACCACGTAATCCGTCATCAGAACTTCTATCTGATCGAACAGCCGCATATGCGGTGGGTATAGGGTGTTGTCCAGATCGAACACCCATTGTGTGACATGACTAAACGAAGGTTTGACCATGGCTTGGGTTTAGGGCCCAGTCGGTCGGTTTTCAATGCTGTACTTGATCGCCGCCCCCTGTCACGGCTAGACATGTCCGAACGAGGAGACAAACGATCCCATGAGCCAGACCCGATCCCCGACCAAGGACGCCTACAGCCTTATCCTGGAAGCCATCGATGTGGGTGTTTACAAACCCGGTGATCGGTTGGTCGAAAGCGAACTGGCAGAGCGTTTCGGAGTGTCACGCACCCCGATCCGCGAAGCGTTGCAACGTTTGGAAACCCAGTCTTTGCTGGAACGGGACGGGCGGTCGTTGATCGTCGCATCCCTGGATCACAACCAGATGGCCGAGCTTTACATCGTGCGCCGGGAACTTGAGGGGCTGGCTGCGCGCCTGGCCGCAAAACACGCCACCGAAGAAGAAATCAAGGTTCTTCAGGACATGGTCGTCGAAGATGACAAGCTGATCGATGACCCAACGGCCTTGTCGCGCGCCAACCGACGGTTTCACGAACAGATTCATCTGGCGTCACACAACCGCTATCTGGTTCAGCAGCTTGATCTGGTTCACCGGACGATGGCCCTGATGGCGACCACTTCGCTGGCTGTTCAGGGTCGTGGCGAGATCGCGCAAAGTGAGCATAAGGGAATCGTCGATGCCATCGCAGCCCGAGACGAGGAGGCCGCGGGGCAGGCGTTGAAGGAACATATTTCGGTCGCCTTCATGACACGTCTGAAACAGGATGCCAGTCGTCGCGACAAGTGAACTTCAGGCCAGTGGAACGTCTTCGCTGGCCTGCCCGTGTTGGGTTTTGTCCCAAAAAAACGGATTTGTCGCCAGTTCCCACAGGGCTTTGTAGCCGGCAACCACCCCCAGCGGGAAATACAGGCACATCGTCGGAACCCACGGCAGCAAAAACCGACGTTCACGCGCGGATACAGCGATGATCCCGACGCATATGTTCAGGGCCTCGGTTGCCAGAAACAGCCAGATCAGCGCCGTCGTGATCTGCTGCGGCAGGATCTGTTCCATCGGATTGGGCATGCCCAGGGCGTACAACCAGAAA
This sequence comes from Ruegeria sp. THAF33, assembly GCF_009363615.1. Taxonomy (NCBI): domain Bacteria; kingdom Pseudomonadati; phylum Pseudomonadota; class Alphaproteobacteria; order Rhodobacterales; family Roseobacteraceae; genus Ruegeria; species Ruegeria sp. THAF33. The sequence continues at coordinate 1,115,594 of NZ_CP045384.1, forward strand.
ATCCATAGAACAGGAGCCAGCAGGAACTGACCCAGAGTGCCCAGAAAGAATGCCTGTAGGCCGATAAACTTGGCCGCACCCAAATCAGCATACAGTTTCCGCGGGTCCCGCATGTGCACAAGATAGGTGACCATGAACCCCTTGAGCCAGCGTGAGCGTTGCTTCACCCACGGCCAGGCGCGGAAATTCGCCTCTTCGAAGGTGGCGGTGTCCACCATCTCGGTCCGGTAACCCGCCCGGCAAAGCCGCACGCCCAAATCGGCATCTTCGGTGACATTGTGGGCGTCCCAACCGCCCAGTTCCAACAGCTTTTCGCGGCGAAAAAAGAACGTCGTTCCCCCAAGAGGGACGACCAGCCCCATACGTGCGATGCCCGGCAGGATCACACGAAACCAGCTGTTGTATTCGATGGTAAAACAGCGTGACCGCCAGTTCGTGCGCGGGTTGTAGTAATCCAAAACACCTTGCAGGCAAACCACCTCGGGCGAAGCTTGGGTGAAATGCGCAACCACGCGTTCGATCTGATCCGGTTGTGGTGCGTCTTCGGCATCCCAAACGCCAACGATGTCACCACGGCAAAAATCCAGCGCGTAGTTCATGGCGCGCGGTTTGGTGGTCAACCCGTTCAGTTCCGGTACTTCAACAACACGCATCCAACTGGGCAGAGCCACCCGCGCAAGGGCGTCGCGCGTCACGTCATCGGTCGCCTCGAGCACGAGAATGACGTCCAGCAGCGCTTTGGGATAGGTCAGCCTTTGAAGCCGTTGCACCAGAGCATTCGCGATTTCTCGCTCCTTGTACAACGGCACCATGATGGACACGCAGGGGTGACGCAGCGCGATCGCCGCCTCTGTTGGCTCGGTCGGCTTTTTCATGCGGTCGCTGAGGCAGGCCAGGGCGCCCATTATCCGAAAGGCTGCAAAAAGAACCAAACTGCCTACGGCCGCGCCCAACAAAACCATCAATCCAATCGAGGGGAACAGGGCAGAAAGACAAAGCACACCCAGCGTTGCCGCAGATGATACGAGCCGGGACCCGGCGGTCCAGTTGCGACAGCTTTGTTCCGCGTTCACACGGGTTTCGGCCGCTTTTGCGAGTGTCCGCGAGAAGTGCTGTGCAATGACCCGGTCGATCTGATGAGAATCCGCAAGAACCGGCAGGATGGAATAGTCGCAATCCTGCATCTCGGCTGCCACGGTTGCAAAACGATCGGGCCGGGCAGTGGCGACCAAAAGCAACGGGCCGATGCGCATCCAAGGGATAACATTGTGCTCAAGCCAGAAGTCCACCGGCTTCAGGTCACACAATCCGGGCATCGGTGGAATTTGTTCGAGGTCCGCGATCTGCCACCCGAACTGCATGGACAGAGCTTTCAGAACGTCCTGCCTGGTGGCATACCCCTCCCCAACCAGAATCTCGCCAAGCGGCGCTTTCTGCCTGGTCTGCAGGCTCAGCGCATGGTCCAGTTGCGAGCGCGTGATGACCTCGGTTTCCAGCAGGCATGTGCCCAGCGGTTTGCGAAATCCGGGCGCCGGGATCGGGGACGCGTTTGTAAAATCCTGAAGGTTAAGTTCAACCATTAAAAAACCCTGGCACAGTTACCTGCGCTCAGGGTTGATCAAACAAGGTTAATGTGCCGTTAACTCTGGTAACTTAAGGGTTTATGCCTGCTCTTTTTTCTTTTCCATCGCATCGGCGAAACGTTCGAACAGGTAAAAACTGTCCTGGGGGCCGGGCGAAGCTTCGGGGTGGTATTGCACCGAGTATACAGGTCTGTCAGTCATGCGGATCCCGCAGTTCGAGCCGTCAAACAGCGATCTGTGGGTCTCGACCACGCCTTCCGGCAAAGACTGCGCGTCCACAGCAAAACCGTGATTCATCGACGTGATTTCGACCTTGCCGGTTTCCAGATCCTTGACCGGGTGGTTCGCGCCGTGGTGGCCGTGGTTCATCTTGACTGTCTGACCGCCTAACGCCAGCGCCAGCATCTGGTGGCCAAGGCAGATACCAAAGACGGGCAGATCGGTTGTGTCCAGAATTTCCTTGATCATCGGCACAGCATAGGCACCCGTTGCGGCCGGGTCGCCGGGACCGTTCGACAGGAAAACGCCATCCGGCTGATGGGCCAGCACTTCGGCAGCGGTTGCCGTTGCTGGCAGCACGGTTACATCACATCCAGCCGAGGCGAGACAGCGCAGAATATTGCGCTTTGCACCATAGTCGACAGCCACGACTTTGTGGGCGGGGGCCTCTTGCCGCTTGTACCCTTCCGGCCACGCCCAGCGCATTTCATCCCAGCGGTAGCTTTGGGCACAGGTGACATCCTTGGCCAAGTCCATCCCCTCCAGCCCGGCAAAGCCGCGGGCCGCAGCCACCAGTGCTTCGATGTCGAAATTGCCCTCGGGATCATGAGCCAGCGCCACATGCGGCGCGCCCTGCTGGCGAATGGCGCGGGTCAGACGGCGGGTATCGACGCCGCCGATGGCGATGCGTCCACGGCGGGCAAGCCAGCCCTTGAGTTCTTCGGCCGAGCGCCAGTTGGACGGCTGGGTCGGATCCCATTTGACGACCATGCCAGCGGCAACCGGATCAGCGGTTTCGTCATCTTCGGGGTTCACGCCGACATTGCCGATATGGGGGAAGGTAAAGGTGACGATCTGCCCGGCATAGGATGGATCGGTCATGATTTCCTGATATCCGGTCATCGCTGTGTTGAAGCAGAGTTCAGCCACGGTCTGTCCGGTTGCACCGAAACCGATGCCGTAAAACAGCGTTCCGTCGGCCAAAGCCAGACATGCGGTGGGCTTGGACGGGGCGTTCTGGGCCATGGCGCGACTCTCCTGCAAGGTAAACCGGCGCATACCTAAGGGGGTTAAGCGCTTGGGTCAAGTCTGTTCAATTTTTGGGCTATCGTTATTTTTCAATGGGTTAAGCTTGTTCGCCCCCGGTTGTAACACGCTTTTTGTTTAGATATGTTCGGGGTTCCGTTGTCATGGGGATGGACAAGCCAAATGGACATGCGATCACGGGTGAATGCCGCCCTGAAGCAAGCAATGAAAGACAAAGCAGCCGAGCGTCTGTCGACGCTGCGGTTGATCAACGCGGCGATCAAGGACCGCGACATCGCCGCGCGCGCCTCGGACAATGAAGAGGTCAAAGGCTGCGGTGATGCAGAGGTGCTTGAAATTCTTGGAAAAATGACCAAGCAACGCAAGGAAAGTGCGCGCGCCTATGAAGAGGGTGGTCGCCTGGACCTGGCCGAGCGCGAGATGCAGGAAGTCGCCGTCATCGAAGAGTTTCTGCCCAAACAGTTGGATGATGATGAGGTGTCAAAGGCGATTCAGGCTGCAATCACTTCGACCGGTGCCGGTTCCATTCGCGACATGGGCAAGGTCATGGGCGAGTTGAAAACCCGTTATACCGGACAGATGGATTTCGGCAAGGTCGGGCCTATGGTCAAGGACCACCTCTGCGCCGCGTCAAACGGCGACTGCTGAGACATCAGGCTGAAACACCTACTGCGCGACAGGGTCGCGCAGTTTCCTGGCCAAATCGTCATAGAGCGTGATACGCTCGTCTTCCGACAGAAACGCCCCGATTTCGACCTCGCGCCCGTCTCCGACGAGCGTGACATAATGTGGCACCGGACCACCTTTTTCGTACATTTCAGGTCGTGCCCAATAGCGATTGCACGACCATTCCTGTTGGTCCTTGCCCGGGGTGTGATGCACCAGGCGGGCTTGTGAACCGGACAAGGTGAAAACCTCAAACGCACTGCGCGCGCGATAGTTCGCCTGAATCGCCAGCCAAAGCCCAAGCACCGTCAACAGCAGAAACGGTAACAGGCCCCACAACACGACCGACCCAAGCACGGCCAACAATGGGATCAAACCGAACAGAAATACGGACAGGATGGCAATCATCGCCCCACGTCGCGGCAGAGAGTTATGCGGCCAGAGGCGCAGTTCCTGTTCGGTTTCGGATGTCTGATTCCATTTGTACGGCATACCGGAAACATATCGCAGTGCCGCCTCATGTCGACGGATTTTGATCAGACCACGTGGCCCACACGCGCCCAGGACAAGGCGTCATCCAAACGGTCGTCGCCCCAGAACACCTCTTGCCTCACCACGAAGCTGGGGGCGCCGAAAACACCCAGTTTCACGGCGATGTCTGTTTCAGCTTCCAGCGCGGTGACGATATCCGGGCTGCGCGCGCGGGCCAGCGTCAGGCGAGGATCCTGCTGGCACCGCAGCAATGCTTCGGACAGGGCGCTTTCGCTGCCTGCCTCGACGCCATCCTCGAACCAGATGCGGTACAGGTTCTGGGTAAATGACTTGCCCCATCCATCCCTCATACCAAACAAAGCGACCTGATTGGCCAGGGCAAGATCGGAAATCGGATAGGGTGCGGGCAGGCTGGCGTGGATGTGATACTTGGCACAGCGCCGTTCGATATCACGCCACATATATGCGGATTTTTCGGGTTTTCCGGCGAACGGGATATTCTGCTGGGCTGACATGACCGTGCGCACATCAAAGGGCCGCCAGTTCACGGTGGCGTCATGTTCTGCGCACCAGTCGTCCAGCCGCATCACGGTAAGGAAGCTGTAAGTGCTGCCGATTGAATACCAAAAGTCGATTTCCGGCATTGCCGATCCTCCGACTGTTCTGTGGGGGTATCATAGCGGATTTTGGCACACTTGGCGAACCGATAGAGGTGGAAAACGAAAACCCCGCCACTTGGGCGGGGTTTCTTTGGATCAGATCGGGATCAGTGCGCGTGGCCTTTGTCCCAATCTTCCTGCTTGGGCAGCTGCTCGAACGTGTGTTCGGGCGGCGGTGTCGGCAGGGTCCATTCCAGCGTATCCGCGTATTCATTCCACGGGTTCGGACGTGTCTCTTTCGCACCACGGAACAGGGCGTAGAACACGATCCCGAAGAACAGCAGGAACGAGGCGAACGAGATGAACGCGCCGATCGACGAAACGAAGTTCCACTGGGCGAATGCCTCGGGGTAGTCGATGTAACGGCGCGGCATGCCCTGACGGCCCAGGAAGTGCTGCGGGAAGAAGGTCAGGTTGGCGCCGATGAAGAACATCCAGAAATGAACCTTGCCCCAGAACTCGGAGTACTGACGGCCCGTCATCTTGCTGAAGTAGAAGTACACCCCAGCAAAGATCGCGAAGACAGCACCCAGCGACATCACGTAGTGGAAGTGTGCCACCACATAGTAGGTGTCGTGATAGGCGCGGTCCACGCCAGCCTGCGACAGAACCACACCGGTCACACCGCCGACGGTGAACAGGAACAGGAAGCCAAAGGCGAACAGCATCGGTGTCTTGAACTCGATCGAGCCGCCCCACATGGTGGCGATCCACGAGAACACCTTGACCCCCGTCGGAACCGCGATGACCATCGTTGCCAGCATGAAATAGGCCTGCTGGCGCAGCGACATGCCGACGGTGTACATGTGGTGCGCCCACACGACAAAGCCCAGCACACCGATTGCGATAATCGCCCAGACCATCGGCAGATAGCCAAAGATCGGCTTGCGAGAGAAGGTCGCGATGACATGGCTGATGATGCCGAAACCGGGCAGGATCACGATATACACTTCCGGGTGGCCAAAGAACCACAGGATGTGCTGATACAGGATCGGGTCACCGCCGCCGGCCGGGTCAAAGAAGGTAAAGCCAAAATTGCGGTCCATCAGCAGCATGGTGATCGCGCCCGCCAGAACCGGCAGCGACAGCAGAATCAGCCACGAGGTGACGAAGATCGACCAGCTGAACAGCGGTACCTTGAACAGGGTCATGCCTGGGGCACGCATGTTCAGGAAGGTGGTGATCATGTTGATCGCGCCGAGGATCGAGGAGGCGCCCGATACGTGCACGGCGAAGATCGCCAGGTCCATGGACATGCCGCCTTCGGTCGTCGACAGCGGCGGATACAGAACCCAGCCCACACCCGAGCCGAGCTGATCGTTACCACCCGGGCTGAGCAGCGAGGCAACACCCAGCGAGGTGCCGGCGACATAAAGCCAGAAGGACAGGTTGTTCATCCGCGGGAACGCCATGTCCGGCGCACCGATCTGCAACGGCATGAAATAGTTGCCAAATCCGCCGAAAAGGGCAGGGATGACAACAAAGAACATCATCAGAACACCGTGATAGGTGATCATCACGTTCCACAAGTGACCGTTGGGGGTACATGGGTCGGCCATGAAGCCTTCCAGGCACATGTACTGAACGCCCGGGTGCATCAGCTCGAGCCGCATGTAAACGGTCATCGCCACCGAGATCAGACCGGCAAGGGCCGAAACGACCAGGTACAGAATCCCGATGTCCTTGTGGTTGGTCGACATGAACCAGCGCTGGAAAAAGCTGCGCTGATCTTCATGGTCGTGACCGTGAATGGCTGCGTCTGCCATTATAGGTGCCTCCTGTTGCAACTGCACCGCGCAGTCGGACCTCTCCAACGCGCGGGATTCCTGCTGGTTTTAGAATGTGAAGAGGGCACCTTCAATGGCCGAGTTTGATCTGGATCAAGATTAATTGTCGCGGGCACGCGGGTGCCGCACGATTTTCCGGCCTTGAATGTGGGGTATCTGGGCATGGCGGATGAGAATTCAAGCCCGGACTGTCGATGCGGCATGGACGTTGGCAGAGTTCCGCCTTGACCGTGGCCCGCACGCGTCTCAGAACTGTGCCGACACCCGCAATCCAGAGGTTTGAGATGGCTGATTACGACCCCGACAATATCTTTGCCAAAATCCTGCGCGAAGAAATCCCGTGCATGCGCGTGTACGAGGATGATGAAACGCTGGCTTTCATGGATATCATGCCGCGCGCGGACGGGCATCTGTTGGTGATCCCCAAAACACCATGCCGCAACGTACTGGATGCCACGCCCGAGCAACTGACGGCGGTTGTGAAAACGGTGCAGAAGATGGCCCGGGCGGTCAAGTCCGCATTCGACGCGGACGGGGTGACGATTCAGCAATTCAACGAGGCGGCAGGCGGGCAGGAAGTCTTCCACCTGCATTTCCACGTCCTGCCGCGCCACGAAGGGGTTTCCATGCGCCCGCCGGGCAAGATGGGGGATTTCGAGCTTATCGGGGAACATGCGAAAAAGATCAGCGCCGCACTCGTCTGATCATTAGGCGTTGTGAGGCCCCGTACACTCGCTGTGATCTCCAAACGCATGCAGCACGGCACAGACATGATCGTGCTGCCCGTCGCAGGCCGCTGAAATTCGGGTCAGTTCCGCTTCGAGGTTTTGCAGGCGGGCAATTCGGTCCCGCAGATCGGCCAGTTGTTTTTGGGCAATTTCGTGCGCCCGGTTAAGGTCGCTGCCAGAGGCGCCCTCAAGGGACAGCAGGCCCACGACGTCGGCCAGTGGCAATCCCAGATCACGGCAATGGCGAATGAAGATCAGCCGTTTCAACGCGGCTTCGTCATACCGGCGTTGATTGCCCGCGGTTCGCTCTGGTTTGGGTAACAGGCCTTTGTCTTCATAGAACCGGATTGTCGGAATTTTCACTCCGGTTCGGCGCGATAGATCCCCGATCGAATACATTTTTCGGTTTTGACCTCTTGAACCTCTAGTCGCTAGAGGAATTACATGCTCTGGGAAGCCGTAACAAGGGACATCAAACGATATGGCACACCAGCATTCCCACACCGGGCATGGTCACCAGCACAACCACATTGATCCAGACGCTGGCGATGCCCGCGTCGCCTGGGCGATTGCGGTGAACATGTTCCTGACATTGGCTCAGGTCATCGGGGGCATCATTTCGGGTTCTCTGGCGTTGATTGCCGATGCGCTGCACAATTTTTCGGATGCTGTTGCGCTGATCATCGCGTTTTTTGCCCGCAAGATTGCACGGCGTCCGGCCGATCCACGGATGAGCTTTGGCTATGGCCGGGCCGAAGTCGTTGCGGCATTGGTCAATTACACCACGTTGATCGTGTTGTCGGTCTATCTGTTCTACGAAGGCGTCATGCGGTTTTTTGAACCCGAGCCGATCAACGGATGGCTTGTGGTCTGGGTCGCCGCGCTGGCATTGGTGGTCGATCTCGTAACCGCTGCTTTGACGTATACCATGGCCAAGGACAGCATGAATATCCGGGCCGCATTCATCCATAATGTTGCGGACGCCTTGGGATCAATCGCCGTGATCGTAGCGGGCACTGCGGTGATCCTGTTCGGCTGGACATGGGTGGACCCGGCGGTGACGATCCTGATCGCGGTCTACATCATGTGGCATGTCAAAGAAGAGATAGGCGAGACAGTCCGCGTTCTGATGCTGGGCGCTCCGCCAAACCTGGAGCCAGAGCAGGTTGCCGCGGCGATCGAAGAAACGGAAGGGGTGGCCGAAGTGCATCACATGCATTTGTGGAGCATGCAGGAGCGGCAGCCCGCGCTGACGGCGCATCTGGTCATTGATGCGAACGCGTGGTCAGATGCCGAAATGGTACGGGACAGTGTCAGGCACACGCTGCAAGTTCGTTTCGGGTTGGGCCATGCGACGCTCGAACTGGAACAGGCTGGCCGCGCCTGCGTCGGTTCGTCCCGATTTGGCCACCAGGAAGAATAGCGGTGCCTGAAAGAGAATTGCCGTTCCGATTTGGGGTCGGAACGGCAGACTCGTAACCAAACACTTCTCGGATTTCGAGGGCGAGCCCTGGATCACCGGTTAACATACCACTCACTCTTGATTGGCAGTTCCATATTACTCGTTAACGGGGCCTTTGTATCTACCTGAGTTAAAAAATGCTTAAAGACTTCCATAAATCCACCGAATTCAGGGTTAATTGCCTTGCGCATGGGAAACAGAGCCAGCCGGCCACAGGGATTGTTGTTTGCGACAGTGGCGCGCAGCGATTCGCTGCGCAGTGATCGACAGATGGATTCAGGGTGCCACTGGGCCAAAAACGTCTGCGAAAGTCTTTTTCAGTGCGGCATCAAGGTCTGCCATCGTTACCGGCAAGCCCAGGTCGACCAATGAGGTCACGCCGTATTCGCTTATCCCGCAAGGGACGATGCCGGAAAAATGCTCCAGATCCGGTTCGACATTCACTGAGATCCCGTGAAAACTGACCCATTTGCGCAGGCGCAGGCCAATGGCGGCGATCTTGTCTTCCGCCGGTTTGCCGGTCGCTGTCAACGGCTTGTCATCACGCCGAACCCAAACCCCCACGCGCCCATCACGGATCTCGCCTTGCACGTTGAATTCCGCCAGCGCCGAGATCACCCAGGTCTCCAGCTGTTTCACAAACTGACGCACGTCGCGACCACGTTTGTTCAAATCCAGCATGACATAGGCCACACGTTGACCGGGCCCGTGATAGGTGTATTCGCCGCCGCGTTTGCTTGCGTAAACCGGAAACCGATCGGGGTCGGTCAGATCCTCGATCCTGGCCGAAGTGCCGGCCGTATAAAGCGGCGGGTGTTCCAGCAGCCAGACACATTCTTCAGCTTCGCCATTTGCGATTGCGGCGACGCGCGCCTCCATAAAGGCAACGGCGTCGTCATAGCTGGTCAGACCATCGGTGATTTTCCATTCCATGCCGGTCTCATATCCGTCTGAATCGGTCAAGAAAAGGGGTCAGGCGGCCTCGGACAGGCAACGTTGCAGCACCTGGGCATAGGTTTCAGAACCCTGTGCGCCGGTCAGCAGGTATTTCCCGCCAAAAACCATGGATGGCACGCCTGAAATTCCCCGGCTGGTCCAGAACAGCTGCTTTTCACGCACCGGGGCTATGTGTTCTCCGCTTTCAAGTGCTTGTCGCGCCGTATCCGCGTCCAGCCCGATGGATCGAACAACTTCCAGCAGAACATCCATATCGGAAACATCCCGCTGCGCTGTGAAATACGCGTCGAACAGAGCCAGTTTCAAAGGATGCTGTCGGCCAACTGATTCCGCCCAATCCAGCAACTGATGCGCTGCGAATGTGTTCACCATTCTGCTGTCATCGTCGAAGTTAAAGGCAAAGCCGAGCTCGGCCCCGATCGAGGTAAGCTTGTCCCGTGCCTGCTGACTTTGCTCGGCGGTCGAGCCGTATTTGGTCATGATATGTTCACGCAGGTTCTGGCCTTCGGGTGGCATGTCCGGGTTCAACTCGAACGGATGCCAGCGAAGCCGGGCAAGGACACCCTGTTGCTGCAACGCCATGTCAAGCTGTCGAAACCCGACAATGCACCAGGGGCACACAACATCCGAGACGATATCGATCTGAACGATCGGGAGGTTTTCGGGCGGGGGCATCGGCGGCTCCTGTCAGGTCAATGGCGTGTTGTCCAGTGGCAGAGATAAGCCCGTGGTGAAGGAATTTAAACCACTGCGTTTTTGCCTCTTCACATCGCGCGCACCAACGTCTATACGCCGCTTTACCAAGTCATTGGCAGTGCGGTCGTGGCGGAATTGGTAGACGCGCAGCGTTGAGGTCGCTGTGGGGTAACTCCCGTGGAAGTTCGAGTCTTCTCGACCGCACCATCTCTCAGTGAAAGAACAAGAAATTGAGGGCGGGCGCAAAGATTGCATCCGGTGTGGCGCCCACTGTGCGACGTCCAAAAGGGTTGCCGAAGACGACTGTACCACGTGAAAGAATTGCTTTCTGAACCTGAATCAGTTCCATGTTTTGGGCGTTCTATCGGAATGTGCAGGATTCTGTTTGGTAGCACCCCAACGGTGTCAACCTGGTCGGCCATTCTGAAACACTAACAGGCCGCAGCCTTGCTGAGCGTGACGTTTCAGGTGTTCAGGTGACGGGCGCAACCTGACCCATGACCTGAACCCAAGGCTTGGTCCTCTCTAGACCTTCTGGAAATAGACGCCCACTCCATCGATTTCGTTGATCGCGGGTGGCTCATAGCCCACCTCGTCAAGATAATCATGCACGGCCGCTTTAGCTGCGGGAACCACGTGATAGTCGTCAACGATGATCCAACCGCCTTCCGAGACCTTACCGAAAAGGTGCCGCAAAGGATCTATGGTTGATTCATACATGTCGCCGTCAAGACGCAGCACTGCAATCTGCTCACTGGGTACCAGTGGCATGGTGTCTTTGAAGAAGCCTTCAATGAACACGACATTATCGTCCAGGAGCCCGAACTTTTCAAAATTCGCCCTTACAGAATCGGCTGACACGGCCAGAGCGTCGTACTTATGGAAATCAGACCCCTTGTCGTGAGGATACAGTTCTTCATTCGGCTTGGGCAGTCCCATGAAAGAGTCACACAGAACGACACGTCTGTCATTCTGGCCATATGTAAAGAGAACCGCTTTCGCGAAGATGCTGGCACCACCACGCCATACTCCGGTTTCGACAAAATCGCCGGGAACCTGGTTGCCGATGACGGATTCCACCATGGCGCGAACATTGGCCAATCTCTTGCTGCCCACCATAGTGAAAGCAACAGACGGCCAATCCCAGCCGTATTCACGGTTTTTGGAGTCATAATCCGGTTTGGTGTCTCCAAACAGAATTGGTGGGTCTTCATAGATCGTGCCATCCAAGGCACGGGCAACCGTGGTCAGATATTGTTCCCGAAGTTCCGCGAGCATAGATTATAACCTTGCATAGATGTCTGGCTGGTTCTGACCTCTCTGCTGTGAAGTTTCAACAAGATTCGCTGGAAATCGCCTGCGGCGTTGGATAAATGGAGTCACATTTCCTGTTAACTGTGTTTTTTTTCAACTTAGACGTGCCTTAACTCTCAATTTTGACGTGCAGAGTGAAACATATCTTTTTTGACGCTAAGAATTACGCGAATGTTTGCGCCAACTTCAGCATAAGTCTTGGCAAATAAGGTCGGACCCAACCCATTTGTTAGGTCGTGAAACAACTGCCCTGCGTTTCTTTCTGCATTTGATGTTCAGTAAGCTTGTAAACCCGGGACTTTCAGGTGATGAAGCAGCACTACAACAAGTAAGGGCATATTGGTGAGCAAATTTAAGGAAGTCATCTCAACTGCTTTGCGCTCAATTTCAGGCAGTTCGAAATAGAAGAAGGTTCAACCGATTTTCTGTTCAGAGCGGAACAGATGTACCGTTGACGGCGTCAATTTTTTCGCCACGGTTGATGTTGAAGAGTATCATGAATTCGCATCGAGCGACTACGAGTTTCTGCTGGTGAAATCCCGCGAAATGATTGAGGCTGAACTTGATTGTACCTCGAAGTTCGATGTTCATAATGTCGTCGATATAGGAGTATGGCAGGGAGGGAGCGTTGCTCTCTTCGATTGTGTATTTCGGCCTGACAAACTGGTTGCAGTTGAATATTCGACGCGCGATCTGCCTCACCTTGAGGCGTATGTCGACAGGTGTTCGCGGCAGGATAATGTGCGGCTTTGCAAGGGGATAAGTCAGGCGAACATCAGTCGGTTCGGCGAATTGCTGGACGCAGAGTTCGGCAACGAGAAGATTGATCTCGCTATAGATGACGCTTCGCGCCAGTATTTGGAAACGATGTTGTCGTTCAACCTCGTTTTTCCGCGCATGTCGGAAGGGGGCATCTTCGTCATTGAAGATTGGCAATGGTCTACGATGGAACCACATTACAATTCCGACCACTTCAAAGGGAAAGAGGGGCTGGCGAACCTAGTGCTTCAAGCGTCATGTCCTGCGCCTGTCGCCCGGACATTGTTCGTGAAGTAATCGTCAAAAATCACTCTGTTATGGTTGTTCGGGCTGAGGCTGAACTGCAAAGCGGCGCTTTTGACATTACCGAGATCGCCCGCAATTGAGGCGAGATTGTTCCCCTGATGCTATAGTTCCGCATTGTTTTGGTAGGCGTGCTCTGCCGTCACGACGCCAATTGTTGTGAAGCCTGGTTTCTCAAATCAGGCTTGGTTATCCGGCGGGCAAGGCGGATGAATGGAACTTCGACAGCATAATAGATAACAGTTGCAATAGGTATCGCTACGGCAAGGGTAATAACACAGACAATGGGCACCACAAGATCCGGATTGTCCGTAAGTGTTGCGGCCCATCGGGTCAGGTTTGTGTTATAGATAAGAAACGGATGCATCAGATATAGGCTGTAACTGATCTTTCCAAGAAAGCGGGTAAAAGGGTTATAGAGAAAAAAAACGGGTCGAAGTGCCTGCGATAGCGCTAGGCTTGCAAAGGCGAAGCCCCAGCCCAAAACCAGTGCGAGTGGAACCGGTTTGTTTAGCGTTTGCGCCTGATCAAGAACCGGGCCAAACAGATACATGTAAATCAACCCGGCGATCCCGGCACCGAGCGCTAAATAGCCGACGGGGCGCTCGTATGACTTAGGTGTCCAACGGTAGGCGCACCAAACGATCAGACCCAACGCAAAGTACGGGGCGTTCGTGAAAAAGCTGGTCCAATAATAAAAATCGGGAACTTCACCCTGACTGGATAAGTTTACATACCCCCATCCCAAGCAGGCGAGCAAAAAGAGAAACACCGCTGACCAAATGTTCCGCCAAATCCAAAGGAAGGGGAACAGAAGATAGAAGATAGCTTCGACGCCAATTGACCAACCCGCCGGAACAAGACTGGTTTGTTCACTGGGGACAAACCCGAACAGAAATGTAATATTCCTGAGGATCGTACCTGTTTCGGCCTGGACCCCAATATACAGCCAAGCAAAGAGCATCACGTAGAAGAGTGGGGCAATTCGAAAAAATCTGCGCAAGGCATAGGCCCAGCTTCGATCGAAAGACACTCCCTTTGGATAAGCTAGCGACATGGACATCGCGCTTATTATGAAAAACAGCGGCACTCCCATCGCATAGTAGTCGGCACCCCAGTTTTTGTAGTAGACGCCGAGTGGATGAATGTGCACTGCGTGTACAAACACGACCGCAGACGCAGCGATACCGCGCAGTGAATCAAGGCCATGCGCCCTTTGATCTTTGAGATTACCTGTCATGATTCACTCGAGATACCGCATCCTTGCTGCCAAAAACCTTTGGCGACATTGAACGTCAGCTATAAATGGTTGGCGCCCGAAGGCAATCAAATTGTCGTTTTCAAGCATAAAGCCTTACGCATTGAACGCTGTCCACGGGGCTGCGATCGTCCGCGGAATTTGGAGTTGGCAGTCAGTTAACCGGCGGGCTCGTCCACTTGCATTGCATTTCCGGGGCCCGTAACAAAGCCGCAGGCAGGGATGCGCGCTATACATCTGCAAAGATGCGTTTTTTCCCGCTATCCTGAATTTGCGGGCCACGGGTACAGGTAGACGCGATGAGACTTGTCATATCCACGATGAAAGACGAAGGGCCGTTCATCCTGGAATGGATTGCATACTATCTTTCGATCGGCTTCACCCGTTTTATCGTCAATTCGAACGATTGTTCCGATGGCACCGACGCGATCCTCCAGCGATGCCAGGAACTGGGGTTTCTGGCGCATATAGACAATCCCGGCCCGTGGGAATTTGGACCCCAGGCTTCAGCTTATGCAAACGCCATGGAACACCCCTGGTGCAAAGAAGCCGAATGGATATTGGTCTGCGATGTGGATGAATTTCTTGATATTCGCGTCGGCGACGGAACACTGGACGATTTGTTTCGTGCATTGCCGCATGCGGACGGATTTGCCGCAATCTGGCAGCTGTTCGGGCACAACGGAATCGTCGAGTTCGAAGACAGGTTCATTGTCGAGCAATTCACCCGTGCGGGCGAGCTTGGCGCCGTCAGTCCTCACAACTTGCGGGCGTTCAAATCGCTGTTTCGCAACTACGGATCGTATCGCACAATCAGCACGCATCGACCGCGCGGTCCGATACCCAGCAAGGCGGATCGATTTGCCTGGGTCGACGGGGACGGTGATCCGTTGCCGCCGGCCATGCGAAGACGAGGGTGGGCGTATTCATCAACGGGCGCCGGGTTCGGGCGCAGGCTTTTTCGGATGAACCACTATGCGGTGAGATCTGTGGAAAGCTATCTGATGAAACGGTTGCGCGGGGATGTGAATACCTCGAGTTTTCATCCGAAGATGGAGGCAACAGGTCAGGCCTACTGGAAGCTGCATTGCTATAACGACATCGAAGAAACCTCGATCCTGTCCAAAGTTGCGCGACTTCGGGAGGTTTATGAAAAGCTGCGATCCGATACTGTTCTGGGGCAATTGCATCATCAGGCAGTTGCATTTCACAAGGAACGCATCGCAAGCCTCAGAAAAACCGAGGTGGCGCAGGATTTTATCGCTAAGTTCAGCCGCTTTCGCAGCGGGCGCTATGTCAAGGCGCTGGACCTCGGCGTGATGGAAGATGGCGATCTGTCTTTCAACGCTGAAATGTACAAGGACCCGGACATCACATTTGCCCAGGTCGCGAAATGGACGCGGCTCGGCAAGATGTCCAAGCCCGAGAACTCCAAGCCATACAATTTTCCTTGGTTCGTTCGGCTCGATGCCCTCGAAACCTCGTTCGATTACGAAGAGGCCGCCGCGCAGCACGCGCAAATTACGGATGCCAAACAGGTTTCGGTGCCATTCGATCCAAAGGATACTGTTTACCTGCCTGCTGTCCCTCCGGAAGTTGAAAGAACAAAAGACCAGCGGCAGAGTTTTCTTCGATCAATCAGTGGCAAGAAGAACTGGGTGCTGATCGGGCATGTTGAGACTGAAATCATTGAAGAAATACTTGATCTGGACGCTGTCGAGAAATTGACGGTCATAGGGCCGTGGGGGCTGTCATGGGACGGCTTCACATGTCCGGATGCAACTCAGGATCCCGAGCTACAGGAATTGGATCGCACGTTTTATGCGCTGCTGGAATATTTCCGCGATCCCATTCTCGCCGGACGATTGCACGTCTACCGGGCGCTGCCCCCTTTGATGTTGAAGCTGTTTGAAGACGAAAGCGTCGGCGTCGTCATCATCCGCGGGGTGCGGGCAGAGCAGGTGATGACCCAGCTGTTGCGCCGTATCGACCGGGTTCTTGCCCCCGGGGGCAGTATCGCGTTCACATCCTATCGCCGTCACGGAGGCGGGTCATATACGGGTATGAATGCGGCGATAAACAGTTTCATCGGGCGCAATGCTGCACGATACCGGATAACCAGCTTGCAGCCACCGTGGCTTGGCATCGACAAGTTGCCACCGCTTGGCAAAAAGGAAACATAGCTTCTGGTTCTTGAGGCTGTGGCGTGGTAGCCATGGCGCAATGAACAAAACGGGTTCTGAGTGAATGGGATACCCGTCTGCAAGTGAGGTCGAGATGTCAAACGAATCCAAGGTTATCGGTGTTGCGCCCGGCAGCCAGAAGAAACCGAAGGCTGACAAGGCGACCAAGCGCAAAAACAGCAAAGAAGCAATCCGCCGAACATTCCTTTCGCGTTTGCCAAAGGGGGGCTTGGCCGTTGAAATCGGTGTCTGGCAGGGTGAGTTCTCTCCGACCATCTTGAAACTGATCGAGCCCAGTCAGCTTTTTCTGATCGACCCGTGGAAGCATATTGGTGAGGAATCGCACACAACCGCGTTTGTGGGTCGGACCGAAGACGAAAAGATGGAGGCCATCTTCCAGAAGGTCGTAAAGACTTTCGAGGCCGAGATCGAAGAAGGCAAGGTCGGTATTATCCGCGATTTTTCGGTGCCTGCGTTGGAGCTTTTTGATGATGAAAGCATCTCGTTCGCCTATGTCGACGGAGACCATTCGTATGAAGGCGTGACCGCTGATCTGGCCGCTTTGTTTCCCAAGATCAAACCTGGGGGGATCATGGCGTTCGACGACTACCACCGCCGCGGCTGGTGGGGCGACGGCGTGATCCGTGCGGTCAACGAATTTCTGGGCCAGCACCCCCGAGAGTTGCGCATCCGCGCGATTGCCGGCGCGCAGATCGCCATTGAAAAGATTGTCCCGCAAGATGACAGCAAAGGTCAGAACGGCTAGGCGGCGGGGATAAGTGGCAGCGATGGAAAAGCCTGAAAAAGTCCTCATCACTGCGATGAAGAACGAGGGTCCCTATATTCTGGAATGGGTGGCCCATCACAAGGTTTTGGGGTTTGATCGGATCATTGTCTACACCAATGATTGTACAGACGGTACCAACCAGATTCTGAGACGGTTGCAGGACTTGGGCCATGTGGAGTTTCACAGGAACCGGGTTGGAACCGGAGGGATTCATCGGTCTGCGCTGAGACAGGCACGGCGTTTGCCGGTGGTGAAAGACGCAATGTGGATATACGTCGGGGACGCGGATGAGTTCCTGAATATTCACGTTGGAAATCACAGGGTTGATGATCTGATCGAGGCAACGCCCGGCGTTGACGTCATCTCCATCCCCTGGAAGATTTTCTCGAACAGTGGTCGGCATGTTATGCGCGATACGCTGGTGACGCGGCAATTCTTCGATTGTGAACTGGATTTCGAACAAGGCGGGGCAGGGCGCCGGTTTGTCAAATCCCTATTCAGGCAGGGCGATTTCTATCTTCGTTTCGGGTTGCACAACCCGCACCCCCGTGCCGACCTTCAGGCCGGCGTGTTCCGGTCCGTGCCCGGAGGGCACGCCACGGAACCTGCGCCCTTCGGCAACCATGTCTCGCCTCCGTTTGGTTTTGAAGTCGCACAGATCAACCACTATGCCGTCAGATCCACGCAGGCCTATCTGGCCAAGCGCAGCCGAGGTCGGGCAAATCATTCCTCGCAGACACTTGGAACCGAATATTGGGACCGCTGGAACCGTGGCGGTGCCAAGGATGAAACAATCCTGCGGTACAAGGATGAAGTGGATGCGGTGCTGGAAGAGTTTCGCGCTGACGACAGGCTTCGACGGCTGCATAGAAGAGCGTTCCGCTGGCACAAGGCCCTGATCAACGATCTGCTGAAGCTGCCCGAGTATGATGAGCTGTACCAGAAACTTCTTGAAAAACCGGCTGTGGATTTTGTCGCAAAGGACCGTGGCGTAAGGGAACGCCTGTCGTCCAGCGCGCCGTCTTCGACTGACGAAAACCGGACAGACTCCTGACAAAACAGCCCCTGGAGAAATAGACGAATGGTTGCGGATCACTCTCTTCCGACGATTGGGATGCTGTGGATGGAAGGCAGCCTGAGCTTTCTGGAGCAGATGTGCATGCTGTCATTCGTCGAATGCGGGCACAGGGTTGTTTTGTTCCACTATGGGCAAGTCGACAACGTTCCGGATGGTATCGAACTGGTGTCGGCAAACGAAATCCACGAGCCCAAGCAGTTCATCGTAAACAACCAGTTCAAGACGCCCGTGCCCCAATCCGATATCTTCAGATTGCATCTGATGAAGAAAACGGACTTTCTGTGGTGCGACACGGATGTGTTGGCGCTTGCCCCGATACCAAGGGCAGATCATGTCTTTGGGTATTTCAACCGTGATACCATCTGCAATGCCGTCATGCGGCTGCCATCCGACAGCCCCACGTTGAATGCGTATTCCGAATACTGCCAGGATCCCTATCCGATCCGCCCCTGGGTTGAAGGGGAAGAACGGAAAGAACTGGAACGCCTGAAACAGGCTGGGGAGTTGCCGCATGCGTCAGATCAGGAACACAGCGTCTACGGCCCCGGTGTCATGACGTGGTTTCTGCGCCACCACGACGAACTTAAACATGCCAGCCCCATACCGGTCTTTTATCCTTTGCCTTTCAGACGGGCAGGACAAGCCAATGATATTCACGTCCGAGAGTTCAGGGACGCGTATATCAAAGAGGAAACGCTTGCCGTACATCTGTGGGGGCGTCGGATGCGATGGTGGATTGCAAACGGGATCAAGCGGCATTCGTTTCTGGACCGACGTCTGAGGAACCTGGGGGTGAGACCGGGCGACGCGCCTTTGCCGCGCCACGGCCGTGGGGGCCTCAAACCGGTGGAGTTTCCGGCAAACCTGCCCACCTTGCGCGCTACGACCGAAGAAATCCACGACGCCACCGGCGGCGTCGTGTCCGTTGCTCTGCTCTCTAACAGGGAAGACTATCTCAAGGCGGCACAGGCTGATCTCGACGCAATTGCAGCCGACAATCTTCATGGCGCCAACACCCCGCCACGCGTCGGTTTTTCGCGCGGTTGGGAACACTATGGCAGTGATCCTGCGCGGC
Organism: Ruegeria sp. THAF33; assembly: GCF_009363615.1. NCBI lineage: Bacteria > Pseudomonadati > Pseudomonadota > Alphaproteobacteria > Rhodobacterales > Roseobacteraceae > Ruegeria > Ruegeria sp. THAF33. Next base: position 1,134,647 of record NZ_CP045384.1, read on the forward strand.
TGAATGCGCTTGGTATGTCTTTGTACAACTATGCGGATAGCCATCGGTCTCTACCCGATCTGCGCGCGCCAAAGACATTCGCCGAAAAACTGGTGGTCATGAAGCTGTTTGGCGAAGTCCCTGATCCGTTGATCTCTGACCGGTCCAAATACGTGGGCAGCGCCTCGGAATTGCTTGCCTGCCCACAGCGCATGTGGGAGGCGCACATTCCGGCATTGCCCGAGACACTCGACCTCGGGCCCGGCCAGTATTGGTTGAAAGGAACGATGAGCCATGGTCACAAGCTGGCCCTGTCGTTCCCGCTGGATCGTACGCAGCGCGACGATGCCAACCAGAAACTGGCCGCGTGGCACAAGACAAAAACGCCCGAAGGGTTCTGGACAGGCGAATGGTGGCGCGCCACGCAAAAGCCCCTCTATTACATCGAAGAAGACTTGTCCGCCGGGGATCGACAGGCCGGCACCTGGAAATTCTGGGTAATCGCCGGACGCGTGCAGCTGGTGCAGGTTGACCGTGACCGGGGGCGAGGGCGCATCCAGATGCTCCATGATCGCGACTACGATTACCTTGCAGATGAGCTGTATTCACCAACCAGCAGCACTGTTGAACCCCGGCCCGAACGTTTTGAAGACATGATCCGGATCGCTGAAACCCTGGGGCAAGACCTTGAATGCGCAAGCGTAGAGCTTTTCCCGGTTGGTGACAGGATTTGCTTGGGTGACATCATGTTGGCGCCGGTGTCGGGCAAGCACAAGATGCGGTCGGATGCGCTGGATCAGCGTCTGGGTGCCGCGTGGATCGGAACTCGGCTGTTTCCCGGCTGAGGCTGGACAATCCCCGGATCTTTCATGCCGCCGGAACAGTTGGCAGGGCCTATTCGACCGCGATTTCCTGGCGCAGTTTTCCAGTTGTTTTGTCAAAGATCAGAATGCGATTGTCATCGGTTGCGACGGCATACCAGTTTGCCCCGATGGTCAGGGCCTGCGCCCGGGCGCCGTCGGGCAGCGCGATCTGATCCGGCAAGGTGGGTGTGCGGTCCGATAGGCGGATGACAATCAGGGCGAATGTCACTAGAACCCCGCCAATCATCACCGCGGTCAACAGCATGACCATCCGCCGCAGCAATCGCAGTTGCGGAGTTTCCTGCGGTTCTTGAGGTTCGGAAGGGACAGTCATGGGCACCCGCCAGATTGAGTTTCAGATCGCGGCCGATCCGCCGCCTCGCCTTGATAAGGCGCTTTCCCGCGATGTGCCAGACGGGGAAAACCTGTCGCGCACCCGACTTGCGCGTCTGATCGAAGGGGGCGCGGTACAGATCGACGGTGCCGAGATACGCGACCCCAAGGCCAAGGTGGTGGAAGGGGCGCGGGTCACGATTGCCGTGGCCGAGGCCGAAGACAGCCATATCGGCCCCGAGGACATCTCGCTCGAGATTCTCTTCGAGGATGCGGACGTAATCGTCGTCAACAAACCCGCAGGCATGGTCGTACACCCTGCGCCGGGATCACCCAGCGGTACTCTGGTGAATGCTTTGCTCCACCATTGCGGAGACGATCTGTCGGGCGTCGGCGGGGTGAAACGCCCCGGTATCGTGCATCGCATCGATAAGGAAACCAGTGGTCTTCTGGTGGTCGCAAAGTCAGACGCGGCGCATCACGGTCTGGCCGAGCAATTCGCGGCGCATAGCGTCGAACGGTATTACCGTGCGGTGTGTTACGGGGTGCCGGATGCCAACGATCCTCGGTTGCGCGGTGTCAAAGGGATCAGCTTTGAACCCGGCAACATCATGCGCGTCACAACGCAACTTGCGCGACACAAGACCGACCGTCAAAAACAGGCGGTTCTGTTTCATGGCGGGCGGCATGCCGTGACACGCGCACGCGTTGTCGAGACATTTGGTGTGCCGGCGGGTCTTGCCCTGATCGAGTGCTGGCTTGAAACCGGCCGAACGCATCAGATCCGCGTTCATATGGCCCACGCAGGGCACGGGCTGGTGGGCGACCCGGTTTATGGCGGCAAGCGCAAGCTGTCCGCCAAAGCGTTCTCCGCCGCCGCCGCCGCTTTTGTAGGCGCTTTTCCCCGTCAGGCGCTTCATGCTGCTGTTTTGGGATTCGAGCACCCTGTCACCGGTGAATCCCTGCGGTTTGAGGCTGACTTGCCGCAAGATATGCGATGCCTTGTCGAACGTCTGCGCGCACCGCTGTCATAATAAGCAAACTCCTGTGAAAAAGGGCTTTTTACCTTTTCTTAACGTAAGATTAATTCCAGACTGTTAGCAGCACCTCTTGAATGGGAAGGGTTCCTTACCCATATCCTATGTTAAACATCTAAACATTTGTCGGAGGGACACAATAATGGCAAACTACGCAAATCTTCCCGCACCGACGCCCGAGGGCGGCCTGAATCGCTATATGCAGGAAATCCGCAAGTTTCCTCTGCTGGAGCCGGAAGAAGAATACATGCTGGCCAAACGCTGGGTCGAAGAGCAGGACACCGAAGCCGCGCACAAGATGGTGACGTCTCACCTGCGTCTGGCGGCCAAGATCGCCATGGGCTATCGCGGCTATGGTCTGCCGCAGGCCGAAGTGATTTCCGAGGCCAATGTGGGCCTGATGCAGGCGGTCAAACGGTTTGACCCTGAAAAAGGCTTCCGTCTGGCGACCTATGCCATGTGGTGGATACGTGCCTCGATCCAGGAATACATCCTGCGGTCCTGGTCTCTGGTGAAACTGGGCACGACCTCGGCGCAGAAAAAGCTGTTCTTCAATCTGCGCAAGGCCAAGGCCCGCATCGGTGCACTGGAAGAGGGCGACCTGCGCCCTGAAAACGTCAAGAAGATCGCCACTGATCTGGGTGTGACCGAAGAAGAAGTGATCAGCATGAACCGCCGGATGTCCGGTGGCGATGCGTCCCTGAACGCCACGGTCGGGTCCGAAGGCGAAGGCACCATGCAATGGCAGGACTGGCTTGAGGATGAGGATGCCGATCAGGCCGGTGATTACGAAGCACGCGATGAACTGGAAGCACGTCGGCAATTGCTGGCGGCGGCTTTGGATGTGCTAAATGATCGGGAAAAGGATATCTTGACCCAGCGCCGTCTGATGGATCAGCCTGTCACGCTCGAGGAGTTGAGCACTCAGTACAACGTAAGCCGAGAGCGCATTCGCCAGATCGAAGTGCGCGCGTTCGAGAAGCTGCAAAAGAAAATGCGGGATCTGGCGCGGGAAAAAGGCATGCTGGGCGTCAGCTAACAGTTGCGCCCCTGCTTGCCTCGCAGGAAGATTCTTTGCGTTCAAGCAATAACGGAAAACGCCCTCTGATGATCAGGGGGCGTTTTTTGCGAATGTTGGCGGAAACTGAACCAAAGCCCTGAATCAATGGCTGAAGGTCGAAAGCTGTGTTAGAAAAAGACGTGTTTTGTCTTTGATTTCGCAGCAGAACGAGCGCTGGTGACCCCTCGGGAAGCGCGTAATTTGAAACAAGCCGAGTACGGAGGGCGCAATGCAAAGACCGGTTCAATTTGGTGTATTGGGTGCCGCGAAATTTGCCCGCGAATACATGGCCCCGGCGATACATGCCGCAAATGGCGCGCGCTTGGCCGCGCTGGCAACCTCGGATGCCGCAAAAGCAGAGCCGTTTCAGTCCTTTTGCCCAGATTTGCAAGTATTTGACAGCTATGATGCGTTGTTGGCAGACGCCGGAATCGACGCAGTCTACATCCCGTTGCCCAATCATATGCATGCGGAATGGAGCCTTAAGGCTTTAAAGGCTGGTAAGCATGTTCTGTGCGAAAAGCCCATGACCATGAAGGCGGATGAATTCGACGCATTGATCCAAAAGCGGGACGAAAGCGGCCTGCTGGCCGCCGAGGCATACATGACCGTCCATCACCCTCAATGGCAGCTTGCAAGGAAACTGATCGCTGATGGTGCCATCGGCAATTTGGTACATGTGACCGGTGCATTCAGTTTCGACAATCGCTCTGACACTCGGAACATTCGAAACCGTGCGGAAACGGGCGGCGGAGGATTGCGTGACATCGGGGTCTACGTGATCGGTGGAGCACGCTTTGCAACCGGGCAAGAGCCTGTGTCGGTGCAATCCGCGATCCGTTGGCAGGATGATATCGACATCTTCACTGAAATTCGCGCGCAGTTCCCTGGATTTACCTATTCCAGCTATGTGTCCATACGGATGCATCCCCATCAAGAGATGGTATTTCACGGCGAAAGCGGTTTGATCCGTCTGACGACCCCGTTCAATGCGCGTGTGTTTGGCGAGGCTCGGGTTGAGCTGCACCGGCCGGGGCTTGAAGTTCAGGTCATTCGCTTCCCCGGAGCAGACCATTACAAGTTGCAGGTCGAGGCCTTTTGCCGATCAATCAGGGATGGGGCGGAATATCCTTGCCCTTTGGAATTCTCACGCGGGACGCAAGAGGTGATTGATCGTGTATTCGAGGGCGCGGTTTCACTGTAACTTGCGTTGCGGCCAACGGCTCAGCTATCCTGAGTTTCACAATTTCAGGAGATACCGATGGCCGGAGGTTGGGCACGCGACGGCGCTGTGAGCGAACAGATCGAAGCGTCGATCTCAGATGAACTGGCGCGGATGCAGGCGCAAAAGCGGCCCCAGGGCGAAAGCCTGGCCCATTGTGCCGAATGCGAGGAACCTATCCCGGAAAAGCGTCGCGTCGCGTTGCCGGGAGTAAAGCTCTGCCTGGATTGCCAGCAAGAGCGGGACGGCGCGTTCAAGGCGCGCGGCGGTGTAAATCGGCGTGGATCGAAAGACAGTCAGTTGAAGTGATCTTGGTATGGCCGCGATGAGCCCAAAGGCGACTCAGGCTATGGGCGCAGCATTTGTCGTTTGGGCGGAAAGCGGGAGTTCGCCGCACGCGCGCCCTGCAAATTGGGTAGTTCTGATAGCGGACGTTCACGCCAATCATTAAAAGCTCAAGTTAGTTAGCACGAACCGAGAAGCCTAATCTTTTCCGTTGTTCGGCACCAATATGTCCAAGTAAACCGTCCGTCTTCGACTTCCCGTGCAAGACTTTTATTGCGTGCAGATGAGCAGATTCTGGATTTCTATGTGACGTTGATGCGCTGCTTTGAGCGAGTGCCATAGCGCGATCTGATCCAACTTGTGTCTAGAACAGGAGGTCCTCAACGAGCTGTGAGATCAATTGGCTTTTGCCAGACACTCCTGCCTTTCTGTAAATCGCAGTACATTGAGCCTTAACAGTTCCAATTCGGGTTTGCCTCAGATTGGCGATTTCAGCCATAGACATCCCCTTCAGAACAAGCCATGCGATCTCTGTTTCCGCGCCGGTCAGGCCGAGCTTCTCGAAATACCCCTCTACTACGGTTGTGAACTCGCCGGACGTGATCCGGCGGGCAGTTTCGGCCCGATATGTCGCTTTTTGGGCCACGAGCGCAAGCCGGACACCCAGAAATGCACCAAGTATCAGCCCGATACTGGCGCCCGCTTCGACAAGCTCTCGCACACTCCAACGTAGCGGAACCGATGGGATGCCCAAAATAGATGCCAGGATTTCCCACAGGAAATACGCACCACACAGGCACTGGATGAGGACAAGGGTCCACACGACCCATGCACGGTTCATCATGCGCGGCACTCTGTGCAGGTCAATTCCGTTTCAGCAGGTTGCCTCATGTCAGATCACCCACCGTTTTTTCCGTGGCCGCCATGTCCGCCGCCACCTTTGGGGCCGCTGGATTTGCCATTCCCTTTGGGGCTATCGGATTTGCCAGCCCCTTTGGGGCTATCGGATTTGCCAGCCCCTTTGGGGCTGCTATGCGCATTTGGTTCGCTCGGCTGGGCACGTTTGTCTGGTTCATTGGCTGGCGGAGCAGGGCGCTCGTCGCCATGTGTTTCCTTTGAGAACCTTTGGTCTCGCAAAACCTCTCCGGACGTACGGTTCAGCACCACTTCGCGCAGTTCATTCTGATCACTCGCGGTGATGACGATGCGGCCGAGCCAAGACCGTTTTACTTCGTCGACCGTGAAACCTTCGGCCTCAATCCGCGCGATGACACCGTCAGCAACGGAAACCTGAGCCTGCGCCGGCGAGTGCAATAGCATGAACACCGCCAGGCTTGCGAGGATATATAATCTACGCATCATAAAGCTCCCGTACATTTGCACATTGGCTAAGTGGTTACCGCGCATCGTGTCAACCGGTGCGCGGTGGCTTTATGTTACCCGCGAGGACCGCCTTGACCGCCGTGGCCGCCACGACCTTCGCCGCCGCGACCTCCACGACCTTCGCCACTGCCGCCCCTTTCGCCGGAGTCAGCCGTCTCGCTGCCGGACTCTGCACTTCGGCCTTCACCATCGCGCCTTGCTGGGATCCCTTGTTCGGCCAGTTGATCGCCGATGTTCCGCCGATCTTCGGGGCTCAGGCTCGAGTGGTCGATATCCCCCAGCGCCACGGTTTCACCGGTTGAAGGGTCGACGACCTCAACCTCTGAAATATCAATGGCGTTCCGATCACGGCCGCGGGGCTGGACTCCCTGTTCTTTCAGCTGATCCCGAATTTCGGCACGTTCTTCCTCGGACAATGCTTCGAAATTCACTTCGGACAGCTCAACGGTTTCGCCTGTACTCGGGTCAACAACCGAGATGCTTTTGGCAAGTAGCGGCTGGAACGACACTGCGGTGACTAGGGCTGCAAGGATCAACGGGTTGTGAGGGAGTAAGAGAGTACGCATGTTTATTCTTCCTGTTTGTAAGATCTAACGCCGCTCGGATTGGCGCCGTGAAGCCTAGATGCAGTGAAAACTACGATCGGAATACTGGACGCGAGCCCGATTTTTGGCGCCATAAGCCAAAGTCATAGATCGGTGTAGCAGGGCCGAAATGCTCAAGATCGACACGCTCACAATGTGTTCTTCACGGTGAAGTTTTCGGTGTCAGACGTCTATATGACTTTGGCTTAGACCGCGCACTCGCAGCCTGGGTTCAATGGTTTTCAGGTGGAAAAACATGTCACTCAAGTTCCTTCAGCCGTCACGAATAGACTGGCCAGCAACCGAGAAGTGGACACAATATGCGACCAAGAATTCTGTGCTTTGTTTTGGCAAGCCTAACACCAATGGCGGCTTTGGCAGATGAGGAACCTGCGCCCGTCGATCAGCACAAATTATCGCGCATGATACAGAACAGAGAGGCAACCAAGGCGTTTCTAGAGGCCTTCTCGGCAGGGGATGAACTAACCGAGTTCAGCTTTGACGCAGCGCGCGGGGTCGGTGCTAATATCGGCGAAGGCCGTCGTTTCACGCGTATTCCCCGGGCTGATCTCGCCGATCTATCGGAGTGGGCTTCGCATTTTCCGAAGCGCGAAGGAGGGGCTAACGCGACATCTTGTATTGCCTGTCATAACGCACCGATTGCCAATGGGGCGGGTGACGTTGCAATGAACGTTCTTGTGGATCCCGCGCATACGGGCGACGCAACCAGATATCTTGAGAGAAATACACTCCCCCTGTTTGCGCTTGGTATCCCTCAGCGGCTTGCAGAAGAAATTAGCACGGACCTGTATCAACAGCGTGATGCCGCCCATCAGGTTGCCTGCACTTCGGGTCGCGCCTCAGTTCAGCTAGAGTCCAAAGGCGTAGACTATGGAACGTTGACACTTAAGCGTGCTTCGCAAGACCCCTGTTCCGTCGACACGGATTCCAGCGGATTGAGTGGCATCGACCCGGACCTCGTGATCAAACCGTTTGGATGGAAAGGTAATCATGCAACGATCAGAGGATTCACGAGGAATGCTGCGCACAACGAACTGGGATTACAGGCCGTCGAGCTTGTTGGAGACCAGGATGGCGATTTCGATGGTGTAGTGAATGAGTTGACCGTCGGCGATGTGACGGCGCTTACAGTATACATGGCGGCCCTCGAACGGCCAGTAACCAAGATTGAACTGGCCGATCTGGGTTTGATCGATCTTTCCGGGTCCGAAAGAACCGATATTCTGGCAGGAGAGGCGCTATTCGCTCAAACCGGCTGCGCCAGTTGTCACACGCCAGAGATGAGCCTTCGGGATACAACGTTCAAAGAACCCAGCGAAATTCCGGGTTTCTACGATGCCAGGTTTCCCGATGGATCTGACCCTAATACTCATGGCCTGACCGTCGCCAGTGCAATCACATTCAATCTGGCCGGAGATCAACCCAACAACTCGATTGAGCTGCTGGACGGTTCAATCCACCATCTAGGTGCAATGCGGCAGAATACCGAAGGTGAGCCAGTGGCCCGATGGTACACAGATTTTAAACGACACGATATGGGTTCCGACTTGGCAGATCCTGATGACCCTCTTGGGTTGGGGGCATCTATGTTTCTGACGCGATCACTGGCGGGTGTCGGCGCAACTGGACCCTGGCTACACGATGGTCGTGCGACCACTCTGCAAGAGGCAATTGTTAGTCATGCAGGTGACGCCTCAGACAGCGCCACTGCCTATAGCCACCTCAGCGAAAGCGAACAAACTAAAATTGTCGCCTTTCTGGAGAATCTAACCATATATAAGGCGGTCGAAGAATAAGTGCTGCCTGAGAAAAGTGGACCGGCAGATTTGGCCGGTGCCGAGTGAATTCTTGCCTCCCGGATACTGCGCGTTCAGTGAATGTCCGGAATGTGGGCAGCGACCGCTCCATGAGAGTTGAGCTGCCCACATCATCAGAATTCTGCAACCACAAACGCGTCTTCTAACTCAGCGCCCAGATACCTGACTGTACTGTCCATTTTCGTATGACCTAGCAGAGGTTGAACCGTACGCAGGTTCCTGTTTTCTTGGTTGTGCCGCAAACTCTTGGAGCGAACCACTGGTTTGGCGGGCCGCACCACGGCAAGGACGCCCATAAGCCAACGGCAGGTAAGGGCCGGGGGTCTTCAACCCAACCGCTTCTTGAACCTCAGAGTTGCCGCCAACAATCCGAATGCCGCAAATCCGATCATCCAGAGAATCCCCCAGCGCAACTCGTAGAGCGAAGCATCTCGAAGAACCACACCGCGAATCATGTCCATGAAGTGCGTCGCAGGTAAAACTTGAGCAATCATTTGGACAGGTTTGGGCATGCCGTCGAAGGGGAACATGAAGCCGGACATTAGGATTGAAGGCAGTAGGACAAAGATGGTCATTTGCATCGACTGGAGCTGGTTTTGAGCCAGGGTCGAGATCACCAGCCCAAGCGACAGGCTGGCGATGATGAACAACAAGGTCACTATAAGCAAAGTGCCCAATCCGCCGTTTATCGGGACATCGAACAGGATGTGCCCGAGGCCCAGGATGATTGCGACCTGTATCACGCCCAGAAAGATGTAGGGGATGATCTTGCCGATCATCAGTTCGATCGATTTGATCGGGGTGTTGATCAGCATCTCCATATTGCCCCGCTCGCGTTCGCGGACGATGGCGGCGGAGGTGAACAGGATCATCGTCATGGTTAGGATCACACCGACAAGACCCGGCACGATATTGACCGCCGACCGCTGCTCAGGATTGAAGTAAAGCGTCACCTCGAAGGTGGGCACCAGCCGGTTTGGTGGTTGTTTCAGCAGTTCTGTCAAAGGCATCGTGCGCAGGGATTTGATTGCGCTGGCGACCATGGTGTCCGAACCATCGACGATCCAATGGGCAACGGGCCGACTGCTGGTCTGGTCCGTTGCGTTGGGCAGACCCAAACCGACAGAGGGGCTGCGGGCAAGGCGTTGGCTGACATCGGGCGGAATGATCAGCGCGGCGCGCACGCGGGATTCAGTGATCGCGCGTTCGGCTTCTTGCGGGGTTGTTAGTTGTTCGGTGATGGTCACGACCTGCGTGGCTTGAACGATCTGCGCCAATGTGCGGGACAGCTCGGTTCCGGATTGGTCCACCACTGCTACGGGCACATGGCGCAGGTTGGTGTTGATCGCATAGCCGAACAGCAGCAGTTGGATCAGCGGGATCATGATGACCATGGCGAACGTCATCCGGTCTCGCCGTAGTTGCAGCAGTTCTTTCTTCAGTACAGCAACGATGCGGCGTGGCGAGATCACTGTTCTGGCCCCCGTGTGGCGCTGACGAACACGTCTTCCAGATTTGGTCGCTGCGGAGTCAGGGACAGGTCGGGAAACGCAGCAAGTTGGCCGCGCAACATGTCCACCGGCTGAGGTTCGGATTTTTCTACCAGCACACGTAGCCGCGACCCGACTTGCGCGGTCGACAGGATCTTGGGCTGGCCGTCCAACGCGTGTTTGACCTTGCGCAGGTCTGGGCCTTCAACTTCGACAACATCGGCCTGCAGATCGTCCATCAACTGACGCGGAGACCCGTCTGCCTTTTTCACCCCGTGTTGCAGGATCGCCAACCGGTGACAGCGCTCGGCCTCGTCCATGAAATGTGTCGAGACGATCATCGTCGCGCCCTGATCGACCAGATCGAACAGCTGTTCCCAGAATGTGCGACGGGTTTCAGGGTCAACGGCAGAGGTCGGTTCATCCAGAAACAGCAGCTTTGGTCGGTGCATGACGGTCGCCGCAAGCGCCAGTTTCTGTCGCTGTCCGCCACTCATGCTACCGCTTAGCTGATGCACATTGGTTGTCAGGTCATAGGTGTTTAGCAACTCGTCGATCCGGTTTGCCGCCGATTTGGCTGGAATGCCATAGATTTCAGCCGCAAACCGGAGGTTCTCCAGAACGGTCAGGTCGCGGTAATACGAGAAGATCTGGGTCATGTACCCGATCTCATCTTTTAACGGTTCAGCCGCGTCGGGCATTGACCGGCCCAAAACCGAGATCGCCCCACTGCTGGGGGTGAGCAAGCCGGTAAGCATCCGCATGGTGGTGGTCTTGCCGCAGCCATTGGGGCCGAGAAATCCGTAAATCTGGCCGGTTCGGATTTCGAGATCCAGATTGTTGACGGCGGTGTTTTCCCCAAACCGACGGGTCAGACCTTGCGTCGAGACGACGACGTCACTCATGGCATTTTGACCTGCACTGGTACACCGGCGGGCAGATCGGGTGTTGCAGTGGGCAGGTCAATCTCAGCCAAATAGACAAGGCGCGTGCGGTCGTCCTTGTTCAATCCGTAATAGGGGGTGAAGGACGCGTCGTCGCTGATCCAGCGGATCACGCCATCCAATGGATCGGCCAGCCCGTCAACGCGCACTTCCAGCGAATCGCCGGGTCTCAGATTGACGCGATGTGGCTCGGGAACGTAGACGCGCGCATAGGGGATTTGGCCCGTGACTATCACGGCCACCGGGCTACCGGATGTTACTCGTTCACCCAAATTCCACGGCAGGGAATCCAATACGCCGTCGCGGGTGGCCGTGACAGTCAAATTATCCAGTACAGTCTGCTCGGCGGCGATCGAGGCTTCTGCTGCCCGCACATTGGCTTCGGCAACCGCAAGGTCTTCGGGGCGGGTGCCGTTTTGCAGCTCTTTCAGGGATTGTTGAGCGCTGGCCAACTCAGCCCGCGCGGAATCGCGCAGGGCCAGATCATTTGCCACCTGAGCCTCGGTCACGACCGAGTTCTCGACCAGTCTGGCGTTTCGGTCATAGATAGCCTCGGCATCGGCAAGACGTGCAACAGCGCCCGCGACTTTGGCTTCGGCTATCGCAATCTCCTCCTCTCGCGGCCCCACCTGCAGTTTCAGAAGCGTGGCCTGGGCCTTTTCCAGTTCCGCCTGCGCCAGTGCTAACTTTGCGCTTTGCAATGTTGGATCAAGCTGAACCAGCGTGTCACCTGCCTTTACCACGGCTCCCTCTGCAACCGGTAAATCGACGACAATTTCGCTGGCTGTCGCGGTCAAGGCCACACGATCTCGTGCCAAAACGCCCAAGGCGACGCTGGTATCGGACCCAGAGCACCGGTCCAGAATGGCGGGCAGCACAGCGGCCAGTATCAAGGGTATGGGAATCGTCATATTCAGCAAGGTTACCCTCCGGTTGCTGGCCGCTATTCAGGTGGGCCGGTTACTGAACCATACAATCAGGAAATTTGATTTGTATATATCGCCCTGTAGAAACGTCGCGCAGGCAGGTGCGCCAGTCTTCGAACTTTTTCTCGATAAGGTAGGGATTGTCTTCCTACCGGAAATGCACGCCACTGCCGATATCCACCACTTCGAGATTCTGGATGTTCTGGCGGCAACATTCGACGTCGTTCGAGCCAATAATTCCGCTGGGTGTAGCGTGAGCAACGTACTAAAAGCTCACTTTGTCCCGCGAACTGCGTGTTCATACGCATCGGGGTTTTGCGCACGCAGCGAACGGCAGGTTTTATGGCTGCGACTGCAGCGCCAAGGCAGTAGGTTGAATGTCGACTCCGGGCCGTCCGTGAAGACGGCCCAAGCCTTCAGGTTTCCACCGCCTCGGCGATCGTCAAGGCATCCTCGAGTTCGACTCCTAGATACCGAACCGTGCCGTCCATTTTCGTATGACCAAGCAATAGCTGAACGGCCCGCAGGTTTCCTGTTTTCTTATAGATCTGAGTGACCTTGGTGCGCCGCATCGAGTGTGTACCATATGCGCTCGCTTCAAGGCCGATCGATGTTACCCAATCTCTGACGATTCGCGCATATTGTCGGGTGGAGATGTGCAGACGCTCGTGGAAGCGTCCGGGCCAAAGGTACTCGGAGCCGACCATGAGTTCGTCTTCCATCCATTTCTCGACCGAAACACGCGTGCCTTCCGAGATTTCGAAACGAACAGGTTTGTGGGTTTTGCTTTGCAGGACAGACGCACGTTCTTTGATTTGACCGGACGCCATGACGTCGACGACTTTCATCTTCACCAGATCACAGCCCCTCAGCTTGCTATCGATCGCCATGTTGAACAGCGCAAGGTCGCGATGGTTTTCGGCCAGGTCAAGTCGGACGCGGATCGCCCAGACGTGTTTTGGCTTGAGCGGGCGTTTCTGGCCGACGATGCGCCCTTTGTTCCAGGCTGGCCGAAACGCACGAATGGCAGGTAGGTTTGGTGTTTCCATGACTGATCCTCCGATCCGCCATGCTCGCCCAAAACGACAACCCCATGTTGCCGCTGAAGCATACCACGGGAGCCGGAAAATTGATCGCAGCGCCGACTTGCCTATCAAACTGAAAGAGTCTGAGACTTAGTCTTATTGAACTCGGGAACTTCTAGGTCTCATCTCGCGCAATAGCTGCAGCTGCTGGGATGAACATCCGTGATCGTGGTTTCGCGCAGGCGCTCCACGAGGTTTGCTTCGATATCGTCGAGGACTTCCGCAATACGTGCTTGCAGGCCTGTTTCGACGCTGCAGTCAGAAGGTTCAGCATCGCCGCCAGTCCCAGAAACAAGCCTTTCGTCGAGTGCCAAATAGACGTCCGCAAGCGTGATGCTGTCGGCTGACTTGGCCAGACGCCAACCGCCTGCATGGCCTTTCTCAGAATGCAAAAGCCCGGCTTCGCGCAGTTTTCCGAGGACTCGGCGCACGACCACAGGATTTGTTCCAGCGTGATCGGCAATGTCCGACGAAGTGCGCACGCGGTTCGGTTCTCCGGCCATGTGGCTCAGGGTATGCAAGGCAAGGGACAGGCGGCTGTTTCGCTTCATGGGCAATTCTTCTCCGGGTCAGATCCAAACGTAACAATGGCAGTTGCATTCGTCTAGTAACTGCGTAAGTTGCGTGACTGTTGCAGCAACCATTGGAGTTCAGACATGCCAGATTCCCGTCTACCCGTCACCGTCCTGTCCGGATTCCTTGGCGCCGGCAAAACCACCCTGTTGAACCGGGTTTTGAACAACCGAGAAGGGCGGCGTGTTGCTGTGATCGTCAACGACATGTCGGAAGTGAACATCGACGCCGATCTGGTGCGCGCGGACACCGAACTCAGCCGAACGGACGAGACACTGGTTGAGATGTCCAACGGTTGCATCTGCTGCACGTTGCGTGACGACCTTCTCAATGAGGTGCGTCGCTTGGCCGCTGAGCGCCGGTTTGACTACCTGCTGATCGAGAGCACCGGCATATCCGAGCCGCTGCCGGTAGCGGCCACATTCGAATTCCGCGACGAGTTTGGCGACAGCTTGTCTGATGTTGCGCGGCTCGACACGATGGTGACAGTCGTGGATGCGGTGAACCTGCTCAAGGATTTCTCCAGCCACGATTTCCTGCGGGATCGCGGCGAAGTCATGGGCGATGAAGACGAACGCACGTTGGTGCATCTTCTGACTGACCAGATCGAATTTGCCGATGTGGTGATCCTCAACAAGGTCGCTGACGCGACCGAAGGTCAGGTCGATGCTGCCCGCAAGATCATTCGCAGTCTGAACGCGGATGCCGAAATCATCGAGACGAACCATTCAGAGGTTGCCGCAGACAAGATCCTCGACACCGGGCTGTTCGATTTCGACAAGGCGCATGAGCATCCGATGTGGGCCAAGGAACTCTACGGCTTTGCAGACCACACGCCGGAGACCGAAGAGTATGGGGTGACCTCCTACGTTTACCGTGCGCGCCAGCCCTTCATCCCGGAAAAGATTCTCGCGGTTCTGAATGGGGATATGCCCGGGGTGATTCGAGCGAAGGGTCATTTCTGGATCGCAACCCGCCCTGAATGGGTGGCCGAGTTCTCTCTGGCCGGCGCGTTGTCCAGCGTCAAACCTATCGGGACATGGTGGGCATCTGTCCCCCAAGAGCGTTGGCCAGACCACGCATCAGCGCGCGAGTACATGCAGCGGCATTGGGTTGAGCCTTGGGGAGACCGGCGGCAAGAGCTTGTGTTTATTGGTTCTGGCGTTGATTGGCCTGCTCTCAAGGAAAAACTCGATGCCTGCCTCGTGCCATCGGTCATGGCTGCCGGACCAGATGCTTTGCCGCTGGACATGCCAGACCCGTTTCCCGGCTGGCGGCGCGTTGAGGACGCGGCATGAGCTTCGTCCGCAAAACATTCAAAGGCGCAGCAGTCGGCGTTGCTGTTGCGGACGACCCCGCGGGACTGCGCGCCTTTTTGCAGCCGGGATGCGCTGCGGCTATTTGGCGGCGAAACATGCCGAAAGATGTGCAGTCCTGGCTTGAATCCGTGCCCGAAGATGCCTTGCCGAATGGCCGCGTCATTCTCCCCAAGGGTGCCGTGGCCGAAACCGTTGGACATCTTTGCGATATGTCGGCCATGCCAAACGGAGGCGAACGTGCCTGGCTTGAGGCTGATATCGCGGAAATGGCGCGCATGTTCGCGGACCTGATGCAGACGGATTACCTGCGTCTGCGGCTGGACAGGATCCAAACCAACGCGTGTCGCAGGTTCCACATCGACGCGGTTACCGCCCGCCTTGTGTGCACCTATCGTGGCACGGGAACCCAATATGGTGTTTCCACGGATGGCGCCGAACCAAAGCGTGTATTCACGGTACCAACAGGCGCGCCAATCCTCCTGCGAGGCACGCTCTGGCCTGCCGAACCGCCGTCAGGCCTTTTGCATCGTTCACCGCCGATTGAAGGGACGGGCGAAACCCGTCTGGTGCTCGTTGTCGACCCAATTTTGGACCCGGACGAAGCTGAATGAAACGCAATCTCGGTCAATGCAGTCTGCGTCGCAGAAAGCGTGCAGGAGACCCGATGGATGCCTTTGACAGTTTGCCGCAACCCGTCCGACAATGGGTCGCACAAGCTGCTCTGCCATGGTCGCCCGCCTCGGTGCGCCGCATTTGGTCCAAGTCTCGGGCGCGGGGGCTGTCGGACGACGAGGCACTCGTTTCGCTTGCCCAAGCCGAAGCCCGCACACTTGCCCGTGATCGGCAATCCACCGTTTTCAAACTCAACTCCATGTCCTGAAGGAAACCCTTATGTCTTTCTTTTCCCGGTTGGCGGTAGCAGGAGCTATTGCACTCGGCACTACGCTGCCCGCAGCGGCCCAAGAGGGCGCTCTTACCATTTCCGTTGGCTTTGGTCCGACGGCCGAAGTGCCTGATCCGCGGGCCAGCTACAATGGCTGGATGTCGAACCAGACCGGCGTGACTGAAACGCTCATGGGGATCGACTATGACATGAACCTCTATCCGCGTCTGGCGGAGAGTATTGAACAGGCGTCGCCAACGACGTGGCGTGTAACCCTGCGCGAAGGGCTGACCTTTCATGATGGTAGCCCGGTAACGGCACAGGCCGTCATTGATTCAATCGCTCCGATCTCAGATGAGGAGCACCCCGGCCACAATGCACGGGCTTCCAAACTGCTCGATCTTGCGGGTATGTCGATCGACGGCGACCGCGTCGTTGTTTTTGAAACCAACAGCCCGAATGCCGCTTTCCCTTGGACTCTGTCCGAACCCGCGATTGCGGTTCTGGGTGAACCGTCCGATGCGTTTCCCATCAACGCTACGGGTCCCTACGTGTTCAAGGAAGCGGTGCCGGAACAGCTCTATCGTGCCGAGGCAAACCTGAATTACTGGCAAGGGACGCCCGGCCTCGAAGAAGTCCGCGTCGTCGCTTCGGCGAACCCTGCCACTGCGGCCTTGGCATTTGAGGCGGGCGAGATTGACCTGGTGATCAACTACCCGGAAACCGACTTTGAACGCATCAAGGAAACGGGTGCGCAGGGTTTCTCAGCGCCCACGGCACGGCTCTACTTCTTCACAGTGAACGCCAAGAATGGCCCCATGGCAAACCCGCTCATTCGCCAAGCGGTTTCCTATGCGATCGACCGTCAGGGCATCGTCGACGCGGCCCTGTCTGGCGTTGGTGGTGTCCCGGCAGGCACTGTTTTTCCCGCGGGCAAAGGCTGGGCAGCAGATATCTCTGCACCCTATGATCCTGCAAAAGCCGAGGCGCTGCTGGCCCAGGCGGGAGCGGTGAAGGAAGGTGGGACCTGGATGCTGGACGGCACACCGCTGGAAATTGATATTGTCACCTACTCCTCGCGGGCCGCACTGCCGCCGACGGCGGAGTTGACGCAAGCCTTCCTTGCAACGATTGGCGTCAAGGCCAACATAACCGTTGGCGAATGGGGAGCAAGCAATGATGCAATCGCGGCAGGTGACGCCGACCTTTTCCTGCAAGCCTGGGTGACAACGCCGCAGGGTGATCCGGGTGCCGTTCTGGAGACACTGTTGAAGTCTGATGGAAGTTCGAACTCCGGGCGCTTTGCGAATGCGCGTTTGGATGAGTTGCTTGATCTGGGGCGTCTGACGTTCGACCACGACGCACGCATGGCAATCTACGACGAGGTTCAGCACATCATTGCGTCCGAGGCCGCTTTGATTCCGGTGTTTCATGTCAGCCAGACCAATGTCGGTGTGCCGGGCCTGACCGGTTATCAGGTGCATCCCACCGAGACTTACTGGATCAATCATGAGACGAAACTGACCAAATGACGCTGAACGTGACCGGTCTGAGTGCGGCGCGCTCGGGTCGGACCATCCTTCACCCCACATCTCTGGAGATCCCACCTCGAAGCCGCATCGGCCTGGTCGGTGCGTCGGGCTCCGGCAAATCCACTCTGGGCCATGTGCTGATCGACGACTTGCGCGCGCGAGGTTACAGCGTCGCTCATGTTCCACAAAGCGCGGATGAGGCGCTCGATCCGTTGCGATCCGTGGCGTTTCACTGGCGCGAAGCGGAAATGGCACTTGGTCTCGCAACGGGCAGCACGGACCGGGTCGGGTTGTTCCAGGCGTTGAAGATCGAGGGCGGCGACATGCGCAAACGCCCTTGGGGCTGGAGCCGTGGGATGCAGCAACGTTTTGTCATTGCCATGGCGTTGATCGGCGCGCCTGATCTGATCGTGCTGGACGAGCCGACATCCGCGCTCGATCCCGTGGTGGCAGCCACAACAATGGACCTTCTGAGCGTCACTCTGAATGACAGAAATACGGCGATGCTTCTGATTACGCACGATCTTGGCCTCGCAGCGCGCTGGGTAGATACGCTCATGGTAATGGACGCAGGGCGCTTGGTTGAGCGAGGTCGCACCGAAGACATTCTGGAAAACCCGCAGACTCAGGCGGCGAAGTCGCTTTCCGCACATCGCAGTTGGTTGGCGCTGCCATGTTGACCGTGAGCAACCTCAAGGTGAAACGCGGGGCGCGTGTGACACTACACGACATCTCGCTGTCCTTGCCTGCTGGCGAGACCCTTGCCGTTGTCGGCGAGAGCGGTGCTGGAAAATCCACTCTGATTGCAGCGATCCTCGGTCTTCTGAAACCCTCAGGCGGGCAGATTACCTGGAACGGCGCACCGACGCGCATGGTCCGTCCAGCCCTCGTCATGCAAGAGCCCCGCGCGGCTTTCAATCCGGTGCTGAGCTTGCGCCAATCGATCATGGAACCGGTCGTCGCGCAGAATATCAAACTGGCGCAAGGGCGGCTGCAGCGACTTTGCGCCGAACTCGATCTGCCATTGGAAATTCTGGATCGCCGTCCCGGACAAGTCTCGATCGGGCAGGCCCAACGCGCGGGCATCCTGCGCGCTTTGATCGCATCACCCCCACTGATCCTGTTTGATGAACCGCTCTCCGCCTTGGATGCCGTTACACAGAAGCACACAGCGCGGCTGATATCCGATCTTCAAGGCGAAGAAGGCTTTGCTGCGCTGATTGTAACTCACGACCTCGGCTATGCCGTGGCCCATTCGGATCAGATCGCCGTTTTGAAAGCCGGGCGGATCGAGGAAATTGCGGATTCTGAAACATTTGCCTTGAACCCGCGATCAAAATACTGCCGCACCCTACGCGACGCTGCAATCGCACTTGGGGCACTCGAGGCCGTCGCATGATCAAAGCCATCTGTGGACTTTTGCTGCGCGCGTTCGTTGTGCTGTCTGGCACCACCATCCTCACGTTTGTCTTGCTATGGAATGCGCCGGGCGATCCGGCACAAGCCATTGCCATGGCTCGGTTCGATGCGCTCCTGACCGATGAGGTCGTTGACCAGGTTCGTCAAGAAGTCGGCTTGGACAGGTCATTCTGGCAAGCCTTCTGGGCATGGCTTGGGCCACTGCTCACATTGGACCTCGGCTTTTCATCGGTCACCGGCCGTCCTGTCTGGCCCGATCTTGCGGCGGCGATCAGCCATACTTTTCCGCTGGCCTTCTCATCACTGGCTGTCGGTCTCGCAGTGTCTATACCCTTGGCAATTCTGGCCACGAAACGTCCCGGCGGATTGATGGACAGGCTCGCCGTGGCGGCCGCCTCGCTCGGCAACGCGATCCCGGCCTATTGGCTGGGCCTGATCCTTATCCTGCTTTTCTCAGTAAAACTTGCTTGGCTACCCGCGCTTGGTGCAAGCACACCGGCTCACGCCATCCTGCCTGCGCTGACGCTTGGGCTGGGAGTTGCGGCATCGCTCACGCGGATCATTCGCTCCGGTATTCTTGAGGCGCGCGGCCAGCCTTTCCTTCCGGCGTTCAGAAGACGTGGGATTGTCGAAAAATCCATTGGAAGAGACCATGTCGCCCCCCACGCTGCGATACCCGTTGTCACTGTTTTTGGATTGGAACTGGCCTTCCTCCTCGAAGGGCTCGTCCTTGTTGAGGTAATCTTTGGCAGACCGGGCCTCGGCACGTTTCTTGTGCAAGCCATCCTTGCCCGAGACTTTGCCCATGTGCAGGCCGTTGTGGTCCTGACCGCGCTGGTGTTCGTCGCCGTCAACCTGGCCATCGACTTGACCTACCGCATCATTGATCCTCGGATCGGAGAGAGCGATGCGTAGCGTTTGGGTGCTGGCGATCGTCTTTTTGCTGCTGGCCGGTCTTGGACCCGTGCTTGCGCCTTACGATCCAACGGCAATCAATATCCCGAAACGTTTGTCACCGCCAAATTCCGATTTTCTGCTTGGGACCGACGCAATGGGTCGGGATATTCTGTCGCGTTTGCTGCACGGTGCGCGCTGGTCGCTGGGATTGGCCTTCCTGATCTCGGTCATCAGCCTTGTAATCGGCACCGCAATCGGGCTTGTCGCGGCTCTGGGCGGCAAACGTGCGGATTGGATGGTGATGCGGACCACGGACACGTTTCTTGCCTTCCCGGAGCTTGTGGCGGCAATCGTTATTGCCGGGCTGATGGGCGCCGGGACCTGGAGCCTGATCTTTGCCCTGAGCGTCACCGGCTGGATGCGCTATGCCCGCGTCGCGCGCGGCATCGGCTTGTCGGTTCAAAGCCGTGGCTACGTCGTGCAGGCCCGCCTCGCCGCTCTGTCGGCCTGGTCTATAGCCCGCTGGCACTATCTGCCATTTCTGATCCCGTCCCTCACAGTCGTCTGGACCGGCATGTTCGCCCGCGCGATCCTCGGCATCTCGGCACTCGGCTTTTTGGGATTTGGAGTGCAACCGCCGAACCCGGAATGGGGCTCGATGCTGTTGGATGTGCGGGTTCACTTGCGCTCCACCCCCTTGCAGATGGTCTGGCCCGGACTTGCGGTTGTCCTCTGCGTCTTGGCGATCAACCTGACAGGCGACGCACTGCGTGACGCCTTGGCGGAACGGGACTACCCCAAGTGAGAGATTATGACTTTCCAAGACTCGGGATCAGCCTGCGCATCCTGTCTGGGCTGCTCATGGCAGGCATGTTCGTCAGTGTGAAAGCCGTCAGCGCGGGTGTCCCGCTTGGGCAGATCGTATTTTTCCGCTCCTTTTTTGCCATTTTTCCGCTCGTAGTCTTCCTTTGGATTCGAGGGGAGTTTCCGAGTGGCCTCGCGACCGAGCGGCCCGGCGCCCATTTTCTGAGGGCCGGTTTTGGCGCTCTTGCCTTGTTTGGATCCTTTGCTGCCGTCGCACGTTTAAACCTTGCAGAGGCCATCCTGATCTCGCAACTCTCCCCGATCTTGATGGCGCTTGGAGCGGCAATCCTTCTGGCTGAGCGCCTGACCCGATGGCGCATCTGGGGCCTCGCGCTCGGATTTGCAGGCATTGTCGTGCTCATCTGGCCTGAACTGACAACCTATTCCTGGGAGCGCGGTCGGCTGATGGGGTACTTCTTAGGGTTTGCCACAGCTGTCTTGACCGCCCTAGCTCTCATCATGGTACGCAGCCTCAACAAGACAGAAAGCCCCGGGGCCATCGCGTTCTATTTCGTTCTGGCGTCAATGATAGGCGGCATCGCCACACTGCCTTGGGGTTGGGTCGTGCCCAACGGGCCGATACTTGGTTTCCTGATCTTGTCGGGTCTGTTCGGTGGTTTCGGCCACATCGCGATGACACTGGCATTTCGCTATGCCGAGGCATCGCGGCTTGCGCCCTTCGAGTACATCGCGCTGCTCTGGCCAATTCTCGCGGATGTTTTCATTTTCCGCCTGAGCCTTGCCACCAGCTTCCTACTTGCAGCGCCACTCATTTTGGCCGGAGCGGCGATCGCGGCGGCGGAAAAAGGTGGAGAGTCGCGCGGCAAGCATCTTTCCTAAAGGCTATTCTTGAATGAGACCCTCAATTTATCGGCAGCCGATCAATGTCCGCTTTGGCGAGGCTGCGCTGCCGCAAAGATGACTTTGGTGAAGGTCCGCAATGGGCCGTGTCAAACATCCAGACAAACTGACTTATCGGCAGCATTGTCCGCGTAGCGGGCATTCAAGGTCCCCTTGGGCGCGACATTGCCGGGCATGGCAAGTTTTTTCCACAAGGCAGATGTCGCCACCCTCTGTTACGGGCGTCTCAGCCCTCCATCGCCTCCAGCTCGTCAATGAAGCCCGAGATCATCGACAGGCCCTTGTCCCAGAATTTCGGGTCACTGGCATCCAGCCCGAACGGGGCCAGCAGTTCCTTGTGGTGCTTTGATCCACCTGCGCGCAGCATTTCGAAATACTTGTCCTCGAAACCTTCGGCGCCGCTTTCATAGACCGAGTATAGCGCGTTCACCAACCCGTCGCCGAAGGCATAGGCGTAAACGTAGAAGGGCGAATGAACAAAGTGCGGGATATAAGCCCAGAAGGTCTCGTACCCGTCCATGAATTCGAATGCCGGGCCAAGGCTTTCGGCTTGAACGCTCATCCACAGGGCATTGATGTCGCCCGGGGTCAGCTCCCCCTCGCGGCGGGCGGCGTGCAGTTTGCATTCAAAGTCATAGAAGGCAATCTGGCGGACCACCGTGTTGATCATGTCCTCGACCTTGCCGGCCAGCAGAACCTTGCGCTGTTCGGGCGTTTCGGCCTGGTCCAGCATCTTGCGGAAGGTCAGCATCTCGCCGAAGACGCTGGCGGTTTCAGCCAGTGTCAGGGGCGTCGAGGATAGCATCTCGCCCTGATCGGCGGCCAGCACCTGATGTACCCCGTGGCCCAGCTCGTGCGCCAGGGTCATCACGTCGCGCGGCTTGCCCAGATAGTTGAGCATCACGTAAGGATGCACCTCGGTCACGGTGGGATGCGCGAAGGCGCCCGGGGCCTTGCCGGGTTTCACCGCCGCGTCGATCCAGCCTTTCGAGAAGAACGGCGCCGCGATGTCGGCCATGCGGGGATCGAAGGCGGCGTAGGCTTCCATCACGGTTTTCTCGGCGTCCTCCCACGACACGGTGCGGGTGTCTTCCATCGGCAGCGGCGCGTTGCGGTCCCAGACCTGCATCACATCCAGCCCCAGCCACTTGCGCTTGAGCTCATAGTACCGATGGCTGAGTTTGGGATAGGCGGCCACGACCGCCTCGCGCAGGGCTTCGACCACTTCGGGTTCGACATCGTTCGACAAGTGACGCCCTGTTTGCGCGGTCGGCATCTTGCGCCAGCGATCGACGATTTCTTTCTCTTTGGCCTGCGTGTTGTGGACACGGGCAAATGTTTTGATGTTCTCCTGAAACACGCGGGCCAGTTCGCGCGCCGCGGCCTCGCGCTTGGACCGGTCCTGTTCGGTCAACAGGTTCAGGGTGCCTTCGATGTTCAGCTCTTCGCCGTCCACCGTAAAGGTCAGTCCGGCGATGGTTTCGTCGAAAAGACGCTCCCACGCGTCGCCGACAACGCCCAGATCGTGCAGGAATTTTTCCAGCTCGTCAGACAGCTGATAGGGCTTCATCGCGCGGATGCGCCGGAACACGGGCTCGTATCGGGCAAGATCCGGGTTGGCAGCAAAATGCGCCCCAAGCACATCATCTTCGATCCGGTTGATCTCGAGCGTGAAAAACACCAGAGGCGTTGTGAACACGGTGATCTTTTCCTGCATGTCCGACAGGAACTTGGCCCGCTCTGCGTCGGTGGTCAGCTGGTAATAGCGCAGACCGGCAAAGGACATGATACGGCCTGCGACGGCGTTGATCTTTTCATTGCGCTGAACGCAGGCCAAAAGGGCCGCGGCGTCCAGCTCTGCCAGCTTGCCTTCATAGTCGGCAGCAAAGGCGGCACATTCGCCTTCCAGCCAGTCCAAGTCGCGCGCCAGTTCGGGCGCCTCTTCCGAGGCGTAGAGATCCGTCAGATCCCATTCGGGAAGATTGCCCAGATTGTCGGCACCGCCCATTGCGTTTGCGTCACGGACGGGAAAGGGAAGGTCGCGCATGGATCACCTTTTGTAGACTGCTTTGCAAACATCTAGGGTTGGCGCGCGCGGATCACAAGCGGCCAATCCCAAGGTGAAAAGGTTTACGTGGAAACCAGCTTGGACGCCCCATTTGATTGGTTGGCCCGGAAATGACTGGCAAGCTGGTCCAGAACCGGGCTCCGAACGTCCGGTGCTTCCATCAGCACTTCATGTTCACCGTTCGGGATTTCGATCAATGTACCATTCGGCCAATTGGCCATGCGCGCCCGTATGGCCTTGCGATCCACGATTTGTTCGTGGCTGCCCAGAAAAGTCAGACAGGGTGTTTTTGGGGCGGGCTGTTCCATCAACCATTCGCATTCGTCCAGCGACTCGCGCAGCCAGCGGTTGGAAGGGGCACCAAGAGCCAGTTCGGGATGCGCATTCAGCTGATTTTGCATCATCCGGTACATGTCCGGGTCGCGGGTCAGCATATTCCCGTCGAAAGGTTGCGACAGGACATAGCTTTCAAGCGTCGTGGTCGGGGGGGTGCGTTCGCCAAGGCCAAGCGCGGTGCCCCAATATGCGGTAACGCGGCTCAGAGGTTTCATGACCGGAGTGAAGAAAATTCCCCACATCGGGCCGGTGAACGCGCACGCGGCAAAACACCCTTTTTCGATGACGGCACGCAACCCGATGGCACCGCCCATCGAATGCCCGACGACATACCACGGCTTGGGCAAATCCAGAGCGTTCGCAAGGTCCAAGGTTGACTGAACATCATATTGGTAATCGGTGAAATGATCGACATGGCCGATGCGTGGGTTGTCCAGCAACCGATCCGCAAGACCCTGGCCGCGCCAGTCCACGGCCAGCATCGCAAAGCCGCGCTTCGCGAATTCACCGGCGGTACTGCCATATTTTTCGATATATTCGGTGCGTCCGGGGAACATCATGACGGTGCCATGTGCGCCATCATCCGGAAGCCAGTGACCCACGCGAATGCGTTTTTGGTCAGACGTCGTCAACCAATGGGTCTTTCCACCGGCAGGTCCGCCGGCCACGTCTTCAAAAAAGGGGGCCGGCGACAACTCCATCAGGCCAGCACCGAGGCAAGCTTCATGGCAACACCCATGTCGCCGTCAATGCTCAGCTTTCCGGACATGAACGCGCCGGTCGGATTCAGCTCACCGCTGAGGATCTGTTCGAATGTCTCTGCATCAGCGCTCATGGTGACACTGGCCTCTTCATCGCTGACCCGCGCACCGTTTTCGTCCAGAACGATCGAACCCAGATCGGTGATGGCGAACTTGGCCGTGTCATCAAACGCGCCGCCATCCAGTTTTTCGTTCAGTGCGGCAGCCGCCTTTTCAAGAGTCTCGCTCATGCTTTTCCTCATATTGTTAGTGCGCCGTGAATGGACATCCCCGGTCGCAACGCTACACTGCCTATTGTTATGAGCATTGCAATTCACAATCTCAAAGGTACCGTTGCGGCACTTTTTGTCCTAGTCACGTTTTCCACCAATTGTTTCGCGCAGCAGGCGGATTCACGGGACGAGGATGAGTTGCTGCAAAAACTGGCGCAGTCGACCCCGGAACAGGCAATTGCACTGGATCGGCAGTTGCAGGCGCTGTGGTCGCAATCGGGGTCTGCGTCGGCTGATCTGCTGCTGGAGCGGGGACGCGAGGCCTTGGATGAGGGCGACGTCGACGCTGCTCTGGATCACCTGACCGCGCTGACGGATCACGCGCCTGATTTTGCCGAAGGCTGGCATCTGCGCGCATCTGCCTTTTTCGGGGTCGAGCGATTTGGTATGGCAGCCGCCGATCTGGAACATGTGCTGACGCTGAATCCAAATCACTATGAGGCTATTTACGGTCTGGGTCTGATCTTTGAAGTTATCGGGGAACCTCGGAAAGCCTACGAGGCTTATTCTCGGGCGTTGTCTATATATCCTCATCACGAAGAAGTAACCAATGCCGTGAATCGGCTGAAGCCTCAGGTTGAAGGCAAGGCGCTGTAAGGCTCGGGGCAGGGGGCGAATGTGAGCGGGTCATCCCGAATCGTGGCCGTACTTGGCCCGACCAACACTGGTAAAACCCATTACGCTATTGAACGCATGCTGGGTCATCGGACCGGCGTGATCGGTCTGCCGCTGCGCCTGCTGGCGCGCGAGGTCTATGACAAGATCGTTGCGATCCGTGGGCCGTCGGTGGTGGCGCTGGTCACGGGTGAAGAACGGATCGTACCGCCCCGCGCCCAGTATTGGGTGTGCACGGTTGAGGCGATGCCGGAAGGCATGGGCGCTGATTTTGTTGCCATCGATGAGATCCAGCTCTGTGCCGATCCGGAACGGGGTCACGTCTTCACCGACCGTCTGCTTAGGTCTCGCGGCACGAACGAGACATTGTTCCTGGGCTCGGACACAATGCGTGGCCCGATTTCGGCGCTGGTCCCCCAGGCGCAGTTCGTGCGGCGAGAGCGGATGTCACAGCTGGTTTACTCGGGCTCCAGAAAGATCAGCCGGATGCCTGCGCGCAGCGCCATAGTGGGGTTCTCGGTTGAGAACGTCTATGCCATCGCCGAATTGCTGCGCCGCCAAAAAGGTGGTGCCGCGGTGGTCATGGGGGCGCTCAGTCCGCGGACCCGGAATGCACAGGTGGAGCTGTATCAAAACGGCGAGGTTGATTACCTGGTTGCCACGGACGCTATCGGGATGGGGTTGAACCTGGATGTGAACCACGTTGCGTTTTCATCCCTGTCCAAGTTCGACGGGCGCAGGATGCGTCCGCTTGCGCCGAATGAGCTGGCGCAGATCGCAGGCCGGGCAGGTCGCGGGATGTCGGATGGCACCTTCGGCGTAACCGGAGAGGCCCCGCCGCTGGACGAGGGCGTGGCGCAGGCGATAATGGACAGCCGGTTTACGCCGATGAAAAAGCTGAACTGGCGGAACGCCGCCCTTCGGTTCGGCTCGATTGAAGCGTTGATCGACTCGCTTGAGGTCAGCCCGGATGATGAACACCTGATCAAGGCCCGCCCTGCTGATGACCTGAACGCGTTGAAATCGCTGTCGCAAGTGACCGAGGTTGTCGCCCGTGCAAGCGACGGCCCGTCCATCCGGTTGTTGTGGGATGTGTGCAGAATCCCTGATTTTCGCGGTATCAGCCACGCGGAACACGCCAGCTTGCTGGAGGTGATCTATGGCCATCTGCATGAACGGGGAACCATTCCCGACGAGTTCATGGCACGGCAGATCAGACGGATCGATCAGACCCACGGCGATATCGACGCTTTATCTAAAAGATTGGCATATATTCGCACGTGGACATATGTTGCGCAGCGGAAAGGGTGGGTTCGTGACGAATCACATTGGCGTGACGAAACCCGCACTGTAGAAGACAGACTGTCCGACGCTCTGCATGAGCGTCTCACGCAAAGATTTGTGGATCGGCGCACATCGGTTTTGTTGCGCCGGCTCAAACAGAAGGAGGCCCTTTTGGCCGAAGTAAATGACAAGGGTGAAGTGACCGTCGAAGGCGAATTCGTCGGTCGTCTGGAAGGGTTCCGGTTCATCCCGGACAAAAGCGCGCAGGGAACCGAGGCGAAAGCTCTGAAATCGGCGTCTCTGCAAGCACTCGCGCCGCAATTCCATCTGCGCGCCGATCGCTTCTACAACGCGCCCGATACTGAAATTGATTTCACTGATCAGGGTGGCCTGATGTGGGGTGAATACGCCGTTGGCAAGCTGGTTGCCGGGGCGGAACCTCTCAAACCCATGGTCGAAGTGTTCGTTGACGAAGCGGCGGGGCCGGATGTCGAGCAGAAAGTGCAGCGCCGTTTGCAGCACTTCATTGACCGCAAGGTGGCCGCTCTGTTCGAGCCGCTGCTGAACCTGTCCCGTGATGAGGAACTCAGCGGCCTTGCCAAAGGCTTTGCTTTCCGCATGGTCGAAGCGCTGGGTATCCTGCCCCGCGCCCAAGTCGCACAAGAGGTCAAGGATCTTGATCAGGACGCCCGCGGCGCCTTGCGCAAGCATGGTATCCGGTTCGGCCAGTTCACCATTTTCATGCCGCTGCTGCTGAAACCGGCCCCCACACGTCTGCGTCTCGTGCTCTGGGCGCTGTCCAGCGGGTTGCAGGAATTCCCCGAAGCGCCGCCTCCGGGCCTGGTGACCGTGCCGGTCGCCAAGGATGCACCGCAGGGCTATGACACCATGTGTGGCTACCGCGATGCGGGCGAGCGTTCGATCCGTATCGACATGCTGGAACGTTTGGCGGACATGCTGCGCGCAGAAGACAGCCGCGGCGGTTTCGAAGCGAAACCCGATATGCTGTCGATCACCGGTATGACGCTGGATCAGTTCGCAGACCTTATGCAGGGGCTGGGATACAAGGCGGAACGCGGCGAGCGGCCGAAAGTCAAACCTGCACCGGTCGAACAGCCGGCGGAAGCTGAAGCGGACAAACCGACCGCCGAAGAAGCCTCGGCAAGTGAAGTCGCGGCAGAAGAGGTCGCCGCACCCGCCGAGGCGGCAGCCGAGGCCACCGACGGCACCGAGGCGGCAGCCGAGGCTGGCGCGGACAGCCTTCCCGCGGAACCAGTGTCAGACGAACCCGAGGTTGAAGTGTTCTACACCTTCACCTGGGCCCGTCAGCGACAGCCCAATCGAGGCCCGCGCCGCGAGCAGGGGCAGGGCAAGGGCAAACCGCGCGGCAAACCGCAGGATGGCCGTGGCAAACCGCATGGCAAGAAGGGCGGCAAGCCTCAGGGCGCCAAGACCTTCTCGTCGCGGCCGCCGAAAAAGGAAAAGGCGATTGATCCCGACAACCCGTTTGCAGCCGCGCTGATGGGTTTGAAGGACGGCAACTGATCCGAAATGGCCGAGGCCAAGCTGCGGATTGACAAATGGTTGTGGCAGGCGCGGTTCTTCAAGACCCGCAGCCTGGCCGCCAAACAGGTCAGCGGCGGCCATGTCAGGTTGAACGGAAACCGGGTGCAAAAACCGGCGCAGGCCGTGGCACCGGGCGACGTTCTGACCTTTGCTCAGGGCCGTATCGTCCGCGTCGTTCGCATCGAAAAAATCGGGGATCGCCGTGGTCCGGCCCCCGAAGCGCAAACGCTGTATTTCGATATGACCGAAAAACAGGACGTTCCGCCCAAAAATCCGGGGTTTGAGGGAAAAGGTCGCCCGACAAAGAAAGATCGCCGTTCACTTGATCTTTCTCGCACCGAAGATCGCTGATCATATCTTGAAGAGTAGGCCAGACTGAATTAGCTAAACGCTCAAACCGCAAACGGGAATCCGATCATGACCTATGTTGTCACCGAAAACTGTATCGCCTGCAAATATACTGACTGTGTCGAAGTATGTCCGGTGGACTGTTTCTATGAAGGTGAGAACACGTTGGTCATCCATCCCGACGAATGCATCGACTGCGGTGTTTGCGAACCGGAATGCCCGGCCGACGCGATCCGCCCCGATACTGAACCGGGCATGGATCAATGGGTCGAATTCAATCGCAAGTACTCGGAAATGTGGCCCGTGATCGTCACCAAGAAAGATCCGCTTCCCGATGCGGAAGAACGCGACGGTGAAGAAGGCAAGATGGAGAAGTATTTCTCGGAAGCACCGGGCGAGGGTGGTTGAACGATTCGCGCTCAAACCCCTGTTTGATGCGCAAAGAACGCGGCACAACCTGTTGAAAACAGGTTGAATAGGAAAATTTACCGTGGGGTAAACTTTCGGGTGTCGTATTTTTGTGATATACTTGGTTCTTGTATGATGACCGAGATTGGGATGCGCTCCACAAGTATGCTCGCTTTGGAGATTTGAATTTGTGACAATATCGCCGCCTGTCGGGGCTGAAAAAGTCCCCGCATGTGGTGCTTTTGTTGTCTGTGTCCCGTCCGCAAGCAAGGAAAAAACTGAATGACAAAGTCGAAAAAGCTCGAGTTCCGCCCGAACGACTATGTTGTCTACCCCGCCCACGGCGTAGGCCAGATCATCTCGATCGAAGAACAGGAAGTCGCGGGATTCTCTCTGGAGCTGTTCGTCATCTCATTTGAGAAAGACAAGATGACACTGCGCGTGCCGACCAACAAGGTTACCGAATCCGGTCTACGGTCGCTCAGCTCGCCCGACGTGATCAGTCAGGCGATGAAGACGCTCAAAGGAAAGGCAAAGGTCAAACGCGCCATGTGGTCGCGCCGTGCTCAGGAATACGAGCAGAAAATCAACTCGGGCGATCTGATCTCGATTGCGGAAGTGGTCCGCGATCTGCATCGCACGGACGACCAGCGCGAGCAGAGCTATTCCGAGCGTCAGCTGTACGAAGCTGCCCTGGAACGCCTGACCCGCGAGGTCGCGGCGGTTTCCGGCGCCGGCGAAGTATCCGCTGCCAAACAGGTGGACGAAGTTCTGACCTCTCGCGCTGCCTGACAGCGAGTTCGATATGACAACAGGCCGCTCCACCATCGGGGCGGCCTTTTTCGTGGCTTGGTGAATTCCGCAAGTACCGCTAATTTCACTGTATATGCAGCAAGCTACAGGGCGGACATGAAGCAGACAGTTAGATATCTGTATATCGGACATGACCCGATTTCGGTCTGGTTTCGGTACGCTCTGATCCTGTTCGATGTTGCGACAATCATTTTCTTTGTCGCAACGGCTCACGTCCCTCATGGTCCCGGCTTGGTCCTTGCAAGCCAGTTGATCGGTTTTTTGATTTTCTTGGACTTCTCTGCGCGGCTTTGGATTTCAAAAGATCGTTGGAAGTTGCTGCGCCAGATTTATACGCTGGCGGATATTGTCGTCATCGTCTCGCTGGTTCTGGATCCGTTCCTGACGGGCAACCTGGCTTTCCTGAGGATTCTGCGGGCCTTGCGCCTGATCCACTCATACCATCTGCTCAGGGACTTGCGACGCGACAGCAGCTTTTTTCGCACCCATGAAGACGCGGTGATTGCGGCAATCAATCTGATGGTATTTGTCTTTGCCACCTCTACGGCGGTTTTGGTGTTCTTCATTCCGGAAGACGCCCAGACGCCTTACATAGACGCGCTGTATTTCACCATGGCCACCCTGACCACAACCGGCTTCGGCGACATCACGCTGAGCACCCCTTGGGGCAAGCTGTTCTCGGTGTTCATCATGGTCGTGGGTGTCGCGTTGTTTGTCCGTTTGGCGCAGGCGATATTCATGCCGCAGAAGGTACGTCACAAATGCCCAAGCTGCGGGTTGTATCGGCATGATCCCGATGCCGTGCATTGCAAGCATTGCGGTGGAACACTGCGGATCGAAACAGGCGGCGTGTCCTAGATCTGCGCGCTGATGGCAAGCAGAAACGCGATCTCGGCCAGTTGTTGCGATGCCCCAAGTATGTCCCCGGTCTGGCCGCCGATCTTCTTGCGCGCTGTCAGCGCCAAGATGGCAGCAACCGAGGCGGCAGAGAAGATGGCGGTGATCGCCGCACCCCCGCACAGGAAAACGGCGATTGGAGCGGCCAGGCCCAAGGACATGCTGACTGAAATCGCGCCGGGGGTTCCCACCGAATGGCTCAGCCCCGATTTTCTGGCGTTTGGCAGGGATGCCATCAAAACCGGCATCAGGGCGCGTGAGAACATGCAGGCTGCCAGAATCGCCCAAATCGACCCGGTTGCCAAAATTGTGGCAACTGCCGAAACACGAGCAAGCTGAGAAAAAACCAAAGCGAGAACACCATAGGTTCCGATCTGGCTGTCTTTCATGATTTCAAGTCGACGTTCAGCGGTGAACCCGCCCCAGAGGCCGTCGAACGTATCGGCCAGACCGTCCTCGTGCATCGCGCCCGTCGTCATGATCAACGTTGCAACCAATAGGGCCGCGGCAACAAAAGGGGGCAGATGAAAGACCATTGCCATCCATCCGACCAGACAGGCAATCGCTCCGACGGCCAGCCCGGCGATGGGGAAGGCCCATGCCGCCTGTGCCTGCCGCTCGAATACAGGTTCGGGCAATCGGGGCAGGGGCAGGCGGGTCAACAGCACCAGAGCCAGCGGAATATCCCACAGGGAAAAGGGATTGGTGTCGTTTTTATGCACGCCCGTGCCTTTCGGGGTCTTGTTGGTTTCGATGCTTCGGTTAAACACACAGGACCACTCTGATGCAATGAGGCTTTCATGTTGCCTGAACTGAATGATTTGAACGCGTTCCGTGCTGCGCTTGCAGCGGCTCCCGGGCCGGATGCCACCGCGGCACAGGGCGCGGCAGAGCGAAACGGACAACTGACGAAACCCCCGGGTGCGCTGGGGCGACTTGAAGACTTGGCAATCTGGTACGCTGGATGGCGAGGAGATGCCCGGCCACAGATCACGGCGCCACAGGTCATCGTCTTTGCCGGAAACCATGGAGTCACCGCACAGGGGGTCTCGGCTTTTCCGTCGGAAGTGACCGTGCAAATGGTGATGAACTTCGAACATGGCGGTGCGGCGATCAACCAACTGGCCCGGGCGGCGGGTGCGGCGATGGATGTACACGCACTGGATCTGGACAACCCGACCGCAGATTTCACCCAGGCACCGGCCATGACGGAAGCCGAACTGCTGGATGCGCTGCGCACCGGCTGGCAGGCCGTGGACCCGCAGGCTGATCTGTTGGTCGTGGGCGAGATGGGCATTGGCAACACGACCCCGGCAGCCGCCATTGCCTGCGCGCTGTTCGGCGGTGACGCGGCCGATTGGACAGGTCGCGGGACAGGCGTCGATGATGCAGGGCTGACCAACAAGACCCGCGTTGTGGCCGAAGGTGTAGCGTTGCACAAGTCAGAGGACGGCCTTGAAATCCTGCGCTGCCTCGGAGGTCGTGAGATCGCGGCGATGGCAGGGGCGATTGCCGCCGCGCGGATATTGCGCATTCCTGTGATCCTTGACGGTTTTATCTGTACCGCCGCCGCTGCCTGCCTGTGGAGGCTGTCGGACACCGCGCTGGATCACGCCGTGGCCGGCCACCAAAGCGCCGAGGCCGCACACGGTGCCGTATTGGCGAAGCTGGGCAAGGAACCGCTGCTGAGTCTTGGTCTTCGGCTGGGCGAAGGGTCGGGCGGGGCACTGGCGATCAATATTCTCAAAAGCGCCGTGGCCTGCCATTCCGGTATGGCAACCTTTGCCGAGGCAGGAGTGTCTGACGGTTGATTCATTGCCTGACCCGGGCACAGGCTTGGGTCAGGCGGACTTCTTGGCGTGTTTTTCGGCCAGCTCAAGCAGCGCGGTTTCCAAATCTTTTTCCAGCTGCTGTGCACGCTCGATGTATTTCTTGTTTTCGGCAGTTGGCAGACCCGGGACCCATAGTTCGGCGAGATCGCGAACAGACATCCGGTCATGGTGATAAAAGGTCTGTTCCGCCTGTGCGGCCTCGTACTCACTTAGCCCGACATTCTCCAGAACATAGCGGCCTGCGCGCAATGAGCTGTCGAAAAGTTCCCGCACGATGTCGTTGGCGCCAGCCTGATAGAGCTCGTACACATGCGTCCGGTCGCGGGCGCGGGCGATGATGTGAAGGTCAGGGCGCTGCCGTCTGGCATACCCGACAAGCCGCGTGACTTGCTTGTGGTCATCCATGGCGGCGACAAGGACCGACGCTTTTTCCAACCCCGCAGCGCGCAGCAATTCAGGGCGTGTAGGATCGCCCAGAAACCCTTTGACGCCGAAACGGCGCATCAACTGAATGGTTTCGATATCGTGGTCCAGTACAACCGTCTTGAACCCGCTGGCCCGCACCAGCCGGTTTACAATCTGCCCGAACCGACCAATCCCGGCGATGATGACGGGGCCTTTTTCGTCAATTTCGTCCGGCACAGGTTCTTTGGAAGTGTCGCCGATCTTTCGCGACAGAAGATCGTAGATGATAAACAGAAGCGGTGTGATCAGCATCGTCAAAGCGATGATCATCAGCAGTTTTTGGGACAGGTCGGGGGGGATGACATTCTGTTGCGTGGAAAATGCCAGCAGAACAAAACCAAACTCACCCGCTTGCGCCAAGCCCAAGGTAAACAGCCAGTGATCGCGCCCACGCAACTTGAAGGCCTTGCCCACAAGATACAGGATGATCCCTTTTGCAAGGATCAAAAGAAGCGCCAGACCGATCAGGTCAAGGGGATCATCAAAGAAATAGGCAACATCAATACCGGCACCGACCGTGATGAAGAAAAGCCCAAGCAAAAGCCCTTTGAATGGCTCAAGGTCGCTTTCCATTTCATGTCTGAACTCGGAACTGGCCAGAACCACGCCCGCCAGGAAGGCGCCCAGGGCAGGGGACAGTCCGACGAGGGTCATCAGGAAGGAAATCCCGACCACGATCATAAGCGCCAGGGCGGTATACATCTCGCGCAGGCGGGTCGCGTGGATGAAGCGAAACAGCGGGCGGGTCAGGTAGACACCGGCCAGAATGACAAACACCACTGCCCCGATCGTAACCAGCGTGACGGCCCAACCCGGCAGACCTTCGACCAGAGAAAGGCTGTGATGGTCCGCGCCGTGAAGTTCTCCGGCCCCGCGGTCAATCGAACCATCCGATTCGATATGTGGCATGGCCGGCAAGGCCAGAAGTGGAAGCAAGGCCAAGATCGGAATGACCGCTATGTCCTGCGTCAGCAGCACCGAAAACGTAGCTCGACCGCCATTTGTTCGCATCAGGCCCTTTTCCGAAAGAGTCTGAAGAACGATTGCCGTGGATGACAGCGACAAGGTCAGCCCTACGGCCAGGGCGACCGACCAGGGGTGGTTGGCGTACATTGCCACGGCAGCGATCGCAGCCGTCGACAACGCAACCTGCAACCCGCCCAACCCCAGCAACTTGTCGCGCATATCCCACAGGGCGCGCGGCTCCAGTTCCAGACCGATCAGGAACAGCATCATCACCACACCGAATTCGGCAACGTGCTGAAGGTTTTCCGTTTCCGCGCCGACAAGCCCAAGAACAGGTCCAATGATGATCCCGGCGGCCAGGTATCCCAGCACCGACCCCAGCCCCAGCCGTGCAGACAGGGGAACGGCGATGACCGCCGCTGCCAGATAGATCGAAGCCTGATATAGGAATACGTCCATAGGTGTCCTCTCGGGCCCGTTCAGGTGGGCAGGGGGGCGTCGCGTTTCAGTTGGTCCATTACGATCTGGCTATGGACCCTTGCAACGGCAGGATGCGGCAGGATGACCGAATGTAGCAAGCTGTTGAGCGCGGAAAGATCGTCACAATAGATGTGCAGCAGGTAATCTGCCTCTCCGGTCATCGTCCATGCGCTGGTAATTTCGGGGCGGGTGTCGACCATGCGGGCGAAGCTTGCAGATTGTTCAGGGCCATGTGTCCCCAGATGGACTTGAACAAAGCCTTGCACTTGCAGACCCAGTTTCAACGGGTCCAGCCGGGCGGCATACCCGGTGATGTACCCTTCGGCTTCAAGCCGCTGGCGGCGGCGCCCTGCCTGACTGGGCGACAGGTTCAGCATTTCGCCCAGTTGGTGCGCGGTCAGGTGTGCGTCCTTTTGCAAGGCGGAAAGCAATCGCTTGTCGGTCGCGTCCAGCATGTGCGGAAAAATCCTGCCTTTATTAACTTTTATGCGCGTTTTGCGCACCCATCGGCAGTTTACACGAAAACAATGCGCAGAAACAGCGTCACAAAAGTCATATTTTTGAATCAGCAAAGAAATTCCTGTTTTTGAAGGAGACGCGCCATGGGTCCTTTCCCACACAACGCCCCGAAATCTGTTATCAGCGAAGAAAACCCTGCCGGTACCGATGGGTTTGAATTCGTCGAGTTTGCTCATCCTGAACCGCAGGAGCTGCGTGATCTGTTCTCGAAGATGGGGTTTGACCTGGTGGCCCGCCAAAAAGAAAAACCCGCCGTCGAGCTGTGGCAGCAAGGGGATGTCACCTATATCCTGAACGCGGATCCCGACAGCTTTGCCGCGAGGTTCGTGGATGAACACGGCCCTTGCGCGCCATCCATGGGGTGGCGCGTTGTTGACGCGCAAAAGGCCTATGACCATGCCGTATCGAAAGGTGCAGAACCTTACGACGGCGCTGACAAAACCATGAATGTGCCTGCGATCAAGGGCATCGGCGGATCATTGATCTATTTTATCGATCAATATTACGACACATCGCCATACAATCAGGAATTCGAGTGGATCAAGGAATCCAAACCACGGGGTGTGGGTTTCTTCTATCTCGATCACCTGACGCACAACGTCTACAAGGGCAACATGGACAAGTGGTTCAAGTTCTACGGCGACCTGTTCAACTTCCGTGAAATTCGTTTCTTTGACATTCAGGGCAAGTTCACCGGGTTGTACAGCCGGGCGCTGACGTCTCCTTGTGGTCGTATCCGCATCCCGATCAACGAAGACCGCGGTGAGACGGGGCAAATCGTGTCTTACCTGAAGAAATACAAAGGTGAAGGCATTCAGCATATTGCTGTCGGCAGTGACGATATTTACGCCTCGACCGATGCAATTGCGGAAAACGGCCTGAAATTCATGCCGGGCCCGAACAAGGCATATTACGAGATGTCCAAGACCCGTGTGGCCGGCCACGAGGAACCGTTGGACCGGATGATGAAACACGGCATCCTGATCGATGGTGAAGGCGTTGTCGACGGTGGTGAGACCCGGATTCTGCTACAGATTTTCTCGAAAACCGTCATCGGACCGATCTTCTTCGAGTTCATTCAGCGCAAGGGCGACGACGGTTTCGGCGAGGGAAATTTCCAGGCGCTATTCGAATCCATCGAACGCGAACAGATCGAAAGCGGCGAGATTTCCGCAGCCTGATTGCAACGCACTGACACGCCGGGGGCAGTTCATCTGCCTTCGGCGCTTTCATGTGATGGTTGGTGCGTCAGAAGATCGATTGCCGGTTTTCAGCTGCGCGGCATCGCAAGGGTCACGTTGCGGCCCTTTTTCTGATATCGAAGCTCACTGTCGCTGATCGCGATCACTTTCCCGCCATCAAGGCGGTCTCCGACTTTCAGCTTTTTGTAACGCCCGCTGGGAAGCCGCACCAATGCGCGTCTGTTGGCTGGCGTTCCGTAGACCCCGATCAGGTTCAATCTGCGTAGGTTGATTGCGTTGTCGATCGTGGCTTGTCGTGCGACCGACGCGGTCGAAGGGATTTTGGGTGCGACGGTCTTTGGTTGGAACGATCCTGCTTCATCGGATTTCTGATCCAATGCTGCTGTGGACCCAAGATTCGAACTGTTTGAAACAGTTGATTTGGCAGGGGCCAATCCGGCAGGGCGGGATTTGGGGCGCGGTACTCTTACGACAGCCAAGGCCGTTGGTGCATCATCGACCTGTGGCTTGGTCTGAAGGCTTTCCGGGCGCGCTTTCGGCCGCTTGGATGCCAATTCCTCCAATGACCGGCCACCCAGTTGACCGCGCTCGAAATTCTCGACCAGATCAGCAGGGCGTGGCTTGGGTCGAATGCCTGCCAATCTGTCGTCGACCTCGTCGACCACCGGTTCTTCTTCGAAACGAACCGGAGTTTCAGGCGGAACCTTGGATGGGCGCCCCAGATAAACAACAACCCCCTCCGGATTTACGGTGCCTTCCGGTGTTGGCACGACCAAGCCGTTCTCATCCAGATCAAACCGAGTGCCCGCAATGTTGGGGGATACGTCGGGTTCAAAAGGAGCGTCGGTGTCAAAACTGGGGTCGGGCGGTAGGGCAACCGCATCCTCGAACAGATCGGCGTTGTCGAGTGATGCCAGATACAATTCCTGCGGTTCAACAGTTTCGGGTATTTCCGGTGCCGCTGGCGCTGTCGTGCTTATGCCCGTAACGGCCTCGACGCTTCTTTGCGTCTCGGGGTCCTGAGCGACGGATTCCACCGCGGTAGGGGCAACTTTGAGGGCCTCCAGAATGGCTGCATCTGTGGCAGTCAGATCCGGCTGCGTGCCGGTCTCGGTTTCCGAGGCCTCGTTCGCAGGCTCTTCGGCGTCATCGGTCGCAAGGTCCGGAACGACTTGTTGCGGGGTTTCCAGCGCAGCCGTGTCCAGTTCTGGTTCAGGCAGGGGCTCTGCGGCCGGTTCAGAAGTTGAAACCGCAACCTGCGCCGGGCTCTGTTCGGCCTGATCCTGTTCAGGGTCGGACCCCGATGCCAGCCATACGCCAACAAGCCCACCTACGAGAAGCACAGCGGCAAAGACCGGAATGGCAGACCGGTTTACCCTTGAAGATGCATCAAGGCTTTTCGCTGTTTCCCGGGGTACTCGGAAAGCCTCGGGCGCGGCGGTGCCGGCAATCGGATGGGTGGGCAGGCCGGAATCATCAGCCTGTTCAACTGCGTCCATTTCCACCGGAGATGGCTGGTTTTCCGGGTGTGACAGATCGGAAGCGTCCGAGGTTTCGCGAAACAACGCCTCGCGCGGGAACGCGCCCTCTTTGTCTTCGGCAGTGAACGCCACCACCACAAAACCATGTTCCGAGGCAAAGGTCCGTGCTTCGGCCAGAGTTTCAACCGCCACGGCAGCAACATAGGTCGTGTCACCTTCGGTGTGACTGTCATAACTCAGTTCCGACAGGGCGTAAGGCGTGGCCTCAGTCAGCGCAGTTTCGATACGTTCCGTCCGGTCTTGCGGTGGCACCCCATCGGTCGAAAGCTGTAGAAACCGAACCTGATCTTCTGGCAGCACGAGCTTGCAGCTCAGATCATTTTCCAGCGCAAATGCCTTTTCCCGTAACGCCTGTATCTGTGCGGACAAGTCCGGAACATCCAGCGGAATCGTACCGACGACAAACCAGTCGTCATCGGAGCGGTGGTGCAGTGTTATTCCGGTCGCAGAAAAAGACAGCGCAAAGGCGGGTTTCATATTCCGGAGGAACCATAATTATCAATGTCAATGCAAACGACTTTGCGTTTGCAGACTGACATTAAAGCAGGAACCCGCCGAGGGAAAGAAAAAGGCGGTATCCCCTCTTGTATCGCAAGGGCCCGTCAACCCATCTAGAAGCAGAGTAATTTGGAGTGATAACCTTGAAGACATTCGCTTTTCTGGCCGCGATGATGGCGGCTGCGGCTGCCGGGGCCGCTCATGCGGAAGAACGTCGCATCAGCGTTGATGCAACCGGAACAGTGCAGATTGCGCCTGATATGGCGACGATAACCCTGGGCGTGACCAACGAAAACGCCGAAGCCTCGGCTGCGATGCAGGCGACGTCGGATGCCGTTTCCAAAGTCCTGGCGCGTCTGGCCGAGATGGGTATCGAAGATCGTGACGTCCAGACACGGGATCTGTCATTGTCCCCCGTCTGGTCGGGTCGTCATGGACAGAATGGGGAGACACCCGAAATCACCGGCTTTACTGCGTCCAATCGCGTGTTTGTGCGTGTGCGCGACCTGACCCAACTGGGGAAGATCATGGACGCGGTCATTCAGGACGGCGCCAATGATTTCGGGGGTTTGAGCTTTGGCGTGCAGGATCCCAACCCGATCGAGGCGCAGGCGCGTGCCAAGGCCGTTGGCGAAGCCACGGCCAAAGCACAGCAGTTAGCAGAGGCAGCGGGTGTGACGCTTGGTCCGGTTCAGTCGATCTCGGAACAAACAGCTGGCATTCGTCCGATGGCAGAAATGCGCGCGCTGAGCATGGCGGATGCGGGTGGTGTTCCCGTTGCGGGAGGCGAGGTCTCGGTTTCCGTCAGTGTCTCGATGGAATTCGAGATTTCAGACTAAGATCACGCTTTCGCACGGGCCATCAGCGGTTTGCGCTGCTGGCCCGTGCCGTCAAAATTGTCGGACGACAGCCAGGCTTCGAATGCATCGCGAATGCGCGGCCATTCGGTGTCGATGATCGCGTACCATGCCGTGTCCCTGTTGCGGCCTTTGTAGTGGGTCGCCTGCCGAAACACCCCTTCGAAAGTAAATCCCAGCCGTTCAGCGGCATTGCGTGACGGTGCATTCAGTGCGTCGCATTTCCACTCGTATCGGCGATAGCCGAGCTCATCGAAAACCCGCTTCATCATGAGGTACATGACCTCGGTCGATTGCGGCTTGCGTTGCAGCAGCGGCGAGAAGTGGATGTGGCCGACTTCGATGGCACCCGCTGCGGGTTCGATCCGAAGATAAGAGGCCATGCCCACCGGTACTTCGTCCGCATCCAATACGGTATGAAACATCGGGTCCGCATCCATGCAGTTGGCGCGGGCCCAGTCTTCAAATTCCGGTTCGCTGACAAACGGGCCATAGGGCAGGTATGTCCAGTTGCGGCCATCCCTGTCATTGGCAAACGCCCGAAAAAGTCCGGGCGCATGGCGATTCACATCCAGCGGCACGACAGAACAGTACCGGCCTTCCATCGGTGTATAAGGCGGCGTCGGGCGCGGAAAGTCACCCGACACCGGCAAACCGATGGGCTGGCCAAGGTCGTTTGTGTCGTGCCCGGCCATTGTCAGGCGCTGGCCTTGGCGAGGGCCTGATCAAGGTCCGCGATCAAGTCGTTCACGTCTTCGATGCCGATAGACACCCGCACAACACCGGGGCCCGCGCCCGCGGCTTCCTGTTGTTCCGGCGTCAGTTGTCGGTGGGTGGTCGAGGCCGAGTGGATGATCAACGAGCGGGCATCGCCCAAATTGGCCACGTGGCTGAAGATTTCCAGCGCGTTGACCAGTTTGATACAGGCGTCATAACCGCCCTTCACCGCAAAGGTGAACAGTGCACCGGCGCCACGCGGATACTGTGATTTGACCCGGTCCTTGTAAGGTGATGACGGCAATCCCGCATAGGTGACGTATTCCACGCGGTCATCCGCTTCCAGCCACGCTGCGATTTTCTGGGCGTTTTCGACGTGACGCTCCATCCGCAGCGACAGTGTTTCGATCCCCATCAGCGTGTAATGGGCTGCCTGCGGGTTCATGGTCATGCCCAGATCACGCAGACCGATGGCAATGCCGTGGAAGGTGAAGGCCAGCGGGCCAAAGGTCTCGTGGAACTTCAGGCCGTGATAGGCAGGCTCGGGTTCGCTCAGTGACGGGAATTTGTCATTCGCGGACCAGTCGAACTTGCCAGAATCCACGATGCACCCGCCTGTGACGGTTCCGTTGCCGGTCAGGTACTTGGTGGTAGAATGCACAACCAGTGTCGCGCCGTGCTCGATCGGACGGCACAGGTAGGGCGTGGCCGAGGTGTTGTCGACAATCAGCGGAATGCCCGCTGCATCAGCAACATCCGCCAACGCACGGATATCAGACACGTAACCGCCCGGATTGGCGATGGATTCGCAGAACACGGCGCGGGTGTTTTCGTCGATGGCATCCTTCACGGCGTCCAGATCATCGGTGTCCACGAACTTGGCGGACCAGCCAAAGCGTTTGATCGTCTGGCTGAACTGCGTGACCGTACCGCCATACAAACGGGTCGAGGCGACCACGTTGCAGCCGGGCCCCATCAGCGGGAACAGCGCCATGATCTGCGCCGCATGCCCGGACGAGCAGCACACCGCCCCGACGCCGCCTTCAAGCGTCGCCACGCGTTCCTGCAGAACGGCGACGGTTGGGTTGGTCAGGCGGGAATAGATAAAGCCTACCTCTTGCAGGTTGAACAGGGCCGCTGCGTGGTCCGCATCCCGGAACACATAGGCCGTGGTCTGATAGATCGGTGTCTGGCGTGCTCCGGTCGCCGGGTCGGGGCGGGCACCCGCATGAATTTGCAATGTGTCGAAACCGTAGGTCGGGCCGTCAGACATCGTGAAAATCTCCTGTTGGTATCTGTCTTGCGGAATCTGTAGGCCATTGCCCGCCTGCGCACAACGATCCTGTCAGCGCAGCCAGAGGCCTTTGCTTTTGATCGCGTTGCGCAGTGCCTGTTCCCGCCGCGGCAGATTGTCCTGATCAAAGAGCGCACGGATTTTTTCGCCTTTGCCCTGAAGAACCAGCTTTTTCAGCGGATCATACTGTTTGAGCACTTTTTTGACCTTGTTGGGGGCCACGACGGTTTCCAGCACATCGATCACGTGATCGCTTTCGCGGGCATAAAGCAAAGGGAACAGGCGATAGTGGCAGCTGACGGACCCATCCAGAAGCCCGTCCGGCAAAGCATCTCGCCCACCGCCGAAAGAATGAATGACCAGCGGCAGAGCTGCCTGATCCAGCCATGGGTCAAGGTTCTGGCCCGTCAGTTCGGGAATGTTTTCATCCCGGATCGTTCTTGCGTAGTCCAGGTACCGTTCACCGAACATCCTGGGGCATTTGTAAAAGAAGTAACCCGCGTTGAAGTAAAGGTATCGCCGCCAGTAACCATCGGGTTGGTCCGGATCCACCGAGCTTTCGAAATCCAACCCGAAGCGTGCATAAAGCGCCCGCCAGATACCGTCAAAGCCGGGGCCGTACAGCGTCGGCTTTGGCCACGTGCCCTCGACCTTCAGTGAGGCTCCAGGGCGGTCGAAATCGAACGGAACGCTTGTGATGTCGCCGGTGATCAGCGTGTCCGTATCGAAGAACACAAAGGGTTCATCTTCCGGCAGGGCCAACAAAGCCTCGATCTTGTTGCCATATGGGTAGCTTTCGCCAAAAACATGCGAGTCGAAGGGCAGGATTTCGGCATCTAGCTGTTTCAGGGCTTTCAGAACGTCTTCGTCCTGGATGCCGGGGTTGTGGGTCCAGCGCGGGCCCGGGTTGGGTGTGGCGACAAACAGCCGGCCTTTGAACCCGGGCGAACAATGGCGAAGCGAGGCCGCGAACAACAGGGCCTCATATTGCAGGCGGTTGTTTTGCCCGACAACCGCGATGTTGAATTTCCGAGAACTTGCCTGCATCTATGCCCATTCCTGAAAGCTGCCGGAACCGGCACCCTTTGATCCGGGTTACAGCAAGCGGGGTGGGGCGTCAAAAGCCGAAAGTTTGATTTCTTGTTATCTATGGCATTCCTCTCATCGCGCCGAGGAAGGGCTCAGCAAGGTCATTTCGCGGATTTTCCGAGGTTGGCCCGGTTCATGTCGAAAGGTGAAATCGGTGGCGTGCGATGCTCACAGAACCTTGTTTGCCAATCCCCGCACATCCCTTTCTTGGCCAAATCCTGCCTTTGGACCCAATGTTTCAACGCTTTTCATGCTTAATCCGCGGGCGAAGTGCCCAAAAACACAGTTGTTTTTGCAAGGCTTTTCATTTTTTGACCATTTGGCAAATTTTACCAATTGATAAAAAATTTATTTGTGGCAAGCTGAGAGCATAACAAACATATCTACAGGGAGTAGAGTGATGGCACAGGGCCAGATGGCACCCGGTATCGTAGCCGGGCGGCTTTCAAGCGATGAGCTGACCTCGAATTTCACCGATCTGCACCCGCCGCTTGCGCAGCATGAGGCCGCAGTAGCCGCAGATCGCTGTTATTTCTGCTATGACGCGCCATGCGTGACGGCCTGTCCAACGGATATCGATATCCCGTTGTTCATTCGCCAGATTCAAGCCGGTCAACCGCAATCAGCAGGGCGCACGATTCTGGAACAGAATATTCTGGGCGGAATGTGCGCTCGGGTCTGTCCAACCGAAACGCTGTGCGAAGAGGCCTGCGTTCGCGAGGCCGCCGAAGGCAAACCGGTTGAGATCGGGCGCCTGCAACGTTTCGCCACCGATGAAATCATGGCCTCGGGTGTGCATCCGTTTGAACGTGCGCCTTCGACCGGCAAGACAGTTGCCGTTGTGGGGGCCGGGCCTGCGGGTCTGGCCTGTGCCCATCGGCTGGCGATGCTGGGCCATGACGTGGTGATCCACGAAAGCAAGCTCAAACCCGGCGGCCTGAATGAATATGGTATCGCGGCCTATAAATCGACCAACGATTTTGCACAGGCCGAGGTGGACTGGCTGCTGAAAATCGGAGGGATTGCAATCGAGACCGGTTCGGTTTTGGGCGAAAGCATCTCATTGGATGGGCTGGTCGAAAACTACGACGCGGTGTTTCTGTCCATCGGTCTTGCCGGTGTCAACGCCTTGCGTGCAGGCGGCGTCGACAAGGACGGTGTGCGGGCCGCGGTCGATTTCATATCGGACGTGCGGCAGGCCAGCGACCTTGCCGATCTGCCCGTTGGACGGAATGTGGTCGTCATCGGCGGGGGCATGACGGCTGTGGATGCCGCCGTGAAATCCAAGCTTCTGGGCGCCGAAAACGTCACGATTGCCTATCGCCGCGGCCGGGATGCCATGGGGGCCAGCCGGTACGAGCAGGACCTGGCAGCGTCGCATGGCGTTCGGATCATGACCAATGTTCAGCCGGTGGCCATCCACGGCAATGGTACCGCGACCGAGATCGAGCTGGAATATACATCCAGCCAGAACGGTCAGCTCATCGGCACCGGAGAAACGATCCGCTTGCAGGCCGATCAGGTTCTCAAGGCCATTGGACAGACCTTGGAGGGCG
Source organism: Ruegeria sp. THAF33 (assembly GCF_009363615.1). Classification (NCBI taxonomy): domain Bacteria; kingdom Pseudomonadati; phylum Pseudomonadota; class Alphaproteobacteria; order Rhodobacterales; family Roseobacteraceae; genus Ruegeria; species Ruegeria sp. THAF33. The sequence goes on from NZ_CP045384.1 coordinate 1,178,408, forward strand.
CGCCCGAAGGCCTGACGCTGGATGGCAACAAGATCGCCGTCAGCGGCGCTGGCCGAACCTCCTTGGCTGGTGTCTGGGCCGGCGGTGACTGCGCTGCGGGCGGCGAAGATTTGACCGTAACGGCCGTTGCCGAAGGTCGGGACGCAGCGATGGACATCCACGCAACGCTCGTTTCGTGATAGGGTGGGGTATTCACCCCATTCCTTTCGCTGCTGAGGTATTCCCATGTCCCAGATCGAACAAGCCGTTGCTCAACACTATACCACCGGTGCACTGACCGAACGCGTCCGCGCGGCGCTTGAGGCCAGCGGCATCGACCCGGATGCGGCCACGGTCGCTGATCTGAAGGCGGGGGATGAATTCCATACAGGCGGCGTTCTTGCGACCGACAACCTGTTTGCGCAACTTTCCCCGACCCATGCGACACGCGTTCTGGATGTCGGATGCGGTATCGGAGGCACATCCCGGTACATAGTGGACAAATATGACTCAACGGTGACAGGGGTCGATCTGACGCCCGAGTTCGTGGAAACCGCAACTGCGCTCAGCGATCTGGTCGGACATTCCGAAAAGACCAGCTTTCACGTTGGCAGTGCTCTGGACATGCCTGTGCCGGATGCCGGGTTCGACCTTGCCGTCATGATGCATGTGGGCATGAATATCGAAGACAAAGCGGGGCTGTTTGCGGAAGTGTCACGTGTTCTGGCCACCGGTGGCACCTTTGCCCTGTTCGACGTCATGGGCGGAGAGGTGGATGAGCCGCTGGATTTTCCGCTTCCCTGGTCCACTTTGCCGGAAACCTCCTTTGTTCACGCGCCGGAGGTATACAAAGACGCCGCGGCCGCGGCTGGTCTTGAGCTGGTTGCCGAAACAGACCGCACTGCGTTTGCGATCCAGTTCTTCGAAGACGTGTTTGCCAAGATAGCCGAGACCGGACCAGCGCCGCTGGGAATCCACCTGATGATGGGCGAAACGGCGCCCGAAAAGTTCCAAAACTACGTCAAAAACCTCAAGGCCGGGCGTATTCGCCCGACCGAAATGATATTCAAAAAAACCGGCTGAGCCGGGAAGGGAGAAGCCATGGCCGATCTGACGACAAACTTTCTGGGTATTTCCAGCCCCAACCCGTTCTGGCTGGCCTCTGCGCCGCCGACGGACAAGGAATACAATGTGCGCCGTGCATTTGAGGCCGGGTGGGGCGGGGTTGTCTGGAAAACGCTGGGCGCCGAAGGACCTCCGGTTGTGAACGTGAATGGCCCGCGCTATGGCGCAATCTACGGGGCCGACCGCCGTTTGCTGGGCCTGAACAATATCGAGCTGATCACGGATCGCCCTCTCGAAGTGAACCTCGAGGAAATGGCGCGGGTCAAATCCGATTACCCGGATCGCGCCTTGATCGCGTCGATCATGGTTCCGTGCGAGGAAGAAGCATGGAAGGCCATTCTGCCACGCGTGGCAGAAACCGGTGCGGACGGGATCGAGCTGAACTTCGGCTGCCCTCATGGGATGAGCGAACGCGGCATGGGCTCGGCCGTGGGGCAGGTTCCGGAATATATCGAGATGGTCACGCGCTGGTGCAAACAGTATTACGACCGCCCGGTCATCGTTAAGCTTACGCCGAACATCACTGACATCCGCAAACCGGCTGCGGCAGCCAGAAACGGTGGCGCGGATGCGGTGTCGCTGATCAACACCATCAATTCGATCACCAGCGTCAATCTGGACACGTTCAGCCCTGAACCGTCCATTGACGGCAAAGGCAGCCACGGTGGGTATTGCGGCCCCGCCGTCAAGCCCATTGCATTGTCGATGGTGTCCGAGATCGCGCGGGCCGAGGCGACGCGGGGCCTGCCGATTTCCGGCATCGGCGGCGTCACCACTTGGCGTGACGCGGCCGAGTTCATCTCGTTGGGTTGCGGCAACGTTCAGGTGTGCACCGCTGCGATGACTTATGGCTTCAAGATCATCGACGAACTGACGGCAGGGCTGTCGGAATGGATGGATGAGAAGGGTTATTCCAGCATAGATGAAGTGATCGGACGTGCGGTGCCCAATGTCACCGACTGGCAGTATCTGAACCTCAACTACGTCGCCAAGGCGAAGATCAATCAGGATCAGTGCATCAAGTGTGGCCGGTGTTATGCGGCCTGCGAAGACACCAGCCACCAGGCGATTTCCATGTCCGAGGACCGCGTCTTTGAGGTGATGGATGACGAATGCGTCGCCTGCAACCTCTGCGTCGATGTTTGTCCGATCGAAGGCTGCATCGATATGGTGCCGATGGCAGCGGGCGAGGTTGATCCCCGGACCGGAAAAGAAGTTCAGCCAACCTATGCGAACTGGACGACGCATCCGAACAACCCGATGGCCAAGGCGGCCGAATGAGGGGATTGCGACAGATCGTAAAGGGGCCGTTTTTTCGGCCCCTTTTTTCAGGGGCTCAGAAGTTTGCGGTACAACGTGTCAACAAAAGTTTCTGCGCCCTCGAACGGATCTTCGTTGCCCAGAATTGCACGAACCTGAACATCGAAATCTGCATAGTGCTGCGTCAAGGCCCAGATCGAAAACACCAGGTGGTAGGGGTGCACCCGCGCGATTTTTCCCTGATCCATCCAGCCGGTAAGGATCGTGACCTTTTCGTCGACCAGTGTCTTGAGGTCATTGGACAATGCATCGTGAATACGCGGCGCGCCCTGTACAAGCTCGTTGGCAAAAAGGCGGCTTTCCCGTGGTAGCTCCTGACTCATCTGCAACTTGCGCCGAATGTATGCCAGGATTTCCTCCATCGGATCGCCATTGGCGTCCAGATCATGCAGCGGAGCCAGCCAGGTATCCAGCAGGCCGGACAGCAATTCAGTATGGATCGCTTCTTTTGATGGGAAATAGTACAGCAGGTTCGGCTTGCTCAGACCTGCTTCTGCCGCGATCTGGTCTACGGTTGCGCCGCGAAACCCGTGGGCTGAAAACACGTTCAGAGCGGCCTCTAGAATCGCGGCGCGGTTCTTTTTCTGAATACGGGTTGGTGCGCGGTCTTTTGGCATGTTTTCAGCGTGTCTCTTTTTTCGTCGAACAGGTGCGGGACGTACTGAAAATTTCAGCTGAACCGCGCAAATTCTTGACTGATACCGAACCCGTGATAGCGTGAGTTTGACCATATGGTCAAATCAAGACATCAAAAGCGAGCCAACTCGCCAGCAAACAGGGAAGATGAACATGGCAGCTCCGGCGCAGAATCTCAGGATCAATGGCGACAGGTTGTGGGACAGCCTGATGGAGATGGCCAAGATCGGCCCGGGTGTCGCTGGTGGCAACAATCGCCAGACCTTGACGGATGAGGACGCGGAAGGCCGCGCCTTGTTCCAGAAATGGTGCGAGGAAGCAGGGTGCACCATGGGGCTTGACCAGATGGGCAACATGTTTGCCCGCCGCGAAGGCACTGACCCGGACGCGCTGCCGGTTTACGTGGGATCGCATCTGGATACGCAGCCGACAGGCGGTAAGTTTGACGGCGTGCTGGGTGTCCTGGGAGGGCTGGAACTGATCCGGACGCTGAACGACCTGGGGATCAAGACGAAACATCCGATCGTCGCCACCAACTGGACAAACGAAGAAGGCACGCGTTACGCGCCGGCGATGCTGTCTTCGGGCGTATTTGCCGGGATGCACACGCAAGACTGGGCATACAACCGCGAAGATGCTGAGGGCAAAAAGTTCGGGGATGAGCTGAACCGGATCGGCTGGCGTGGTGATGAAGAGGTGGGCGCCCGCAAGATGCACGCGTTCTTTGAACTGCATATCGAACAGGGCCCGATCCTTGAAGCCGAAGGCAAGGATATCGGCGTCGTCACCCATGGTCAGGGGCTGAGCTGGACGCAGATCACGGTAACAGGCAAGGACGCGCATACCGGATCGACACCGATGCCGATGCGCAAGAATGCCGGGCTGGCCATGGCGCGGATCCTGGAGAAAGTCGACGAGATCGCATGGTCTCATGCTCCGCATGCGGTGGGCGCGGCGGGGCATATCGATGTCTACCCGAACTCACGCAATGTGATCCCGGGCAAGGTGGTGTTTACGGTCGATTTCCGCTCGCCCGAGCTGGAGGTGATCACCGACATGGAAAACCGCCTGCGGGTGGCTGCCGAGGACATCGTTGACGAAATGGGTCTTCAGATCGAATTCGAGAAAGTCGGCGGGTTCGATCCGGTGAAATTTGACGATGCTTGCGTATCGGCCGTGCGAAACGCAGCCGAACGGCTGGGCTATTCGCACACTGATATCATCTCGGGCGCGGGGCATGATGCCTGCTGGATCAACCGGGTTGCGCCGACCGCGATGATCATGTGCCCCTGTGTTGACGGGCTGAGCCACAATGAAGCCGAAGAAATCAGCAAGGAATGGGCCGCAGCCGGGGCGGATGTACTGCTGCATGCCGTGGTCGAGACTGCCGAAATCGTGGAATAGGGGGCGCTGCCCCCGTCGCCCTAAGGGCGACTCCCCCGGGATATTTTTGGCCAGATGAAGCAAGCGGCGCAGACCGCATCAGGGAGTTCAAAATGAGTACTGTCATCAAAAACGGAACCGTCGTCACCGCGGATTTGACTTACAAGGCGGATGTATTGGTCGAGGGCGGCGTGATCACCGAAATCGGTATGAACCTGACGGGGGACAAGGAACTGGACGCAACCGGCTGTTTTGTGATGCCGGGCGGGATTGATCCTCATACCCATCTCGAAATGCCGTTCATGGGCACCTATTCCAGTGATGACTTTGAAAGCGGGACGCGGGCGGCCCTGGCGGGCGGTACCACCATGGTTGTCGATTTTGCACTGCCCAATCCGGGTGAAAGCCTGCTGGATGCGCTGAAACGTTGGGACAACAAGTCGACCCGGGCGAATTGTGATTATTCGTTCCATATGGCGGTGACCTGGTGGGGGGAACAGGTGTTCGACGACATAAAAACCGTGATCGAGACGCGCGGTATCAACACCTTCAAGCATTTCATGGCCTACAAGGGCGCGCTGATGGTGAATGATGATGAGCTGTTCGCCTCGTTCAAGCGTCTTGCCGAGCTTGGCGGTACCGCCCTGGTGCATGCCGAGAATGGGGATGTGGTGGCAGAACTGAGTGCCAAGCTGCTTGCTGAAGGCAATACCGGCCCCGAGGCACATGCGTATTCGCGCCCGCCGCAGGTGGAAGGTGAAGCCACCAATCGGGCGATCATGATCGCGGACATGGCGGGTGTCCCGCTGTATGTTGTACACACCTCGTGCGAAGAGGCGCACGAAGCCATCCGCCGGGCAAAAATGCAGGGTAAACGGGTGTGGGGAGAGCCCCTGATCCAGCACCTGACATTGGACGAAAGTGAATATTTCAATCAGGATTGGGACCACGCGGCGCGACGGGTCATGAGCCCTCCCTTCCGCAACAAACAGCATCAGGACAGCCTGTGGAATGGCCTGCAATCGGGAACGCTGAGCGTGGTTGCAACCGATCATTGCGCCTTTACAACCGAACAGAAACGCTTTGGCGTCGGGGATTTCACCAAGATCCCGAACGGCACCGGCGGGCTGGAAGACCGGATGCCGATGCTGTGGACACATGGGGTCAACACTGGGCGTCTGACGCCGAATGAATTCGTGGCTGTCACTTCAACAAACATTGCCAAGATATTGAATTGCTACCCTAAAAAGGGTGCGGTTCTGGTTGGGGCGGATGCTGATCTTGTTGTCTGGGATCCTGAGAAAAGCAAGACGATCAGCGCCGCGTCGCAGCAATCTTCGATCGACTACAATGTGTTCGAGGGCAAAGAGGTCAAAGGTCTGCCGCGCTTTACCCTGACGCGGGGTCAGGTGGCGGTGCATGACGGTGAAATCCGGACGCAGGAAGGTCATGGGGACTTTGTCGCGCGTGAGGCGAACACCACCGTCAACAAGGCGCTGAGCACCTGGAAAGAGCTGACCGCCCCAAGACCCGTCGAGCGGACAGGAATTCCGGCGACCGGTGTTTGATCAGTTGGGGCCACTTTGCTGGCGGCCCTGACACCACTCTTTTCAAGGCAATAAAATGAACACTGAAAGCACGACCCAGCCCGTCATCGAGGCAAGGCAGCTGGACCTGACATTCCAGACCAATGATGGGCCAATACACGCGCTTAAAGACGTGAACCTGACAATCGACAAGGGCGATTTCGTCAGTTTCATCGGGCCGTCCGGCTGTGGCAAAACCACCTTTCTGCGCTGTATCGCAGCCCTTGAGACTCCTACGGGCGGGACGCTGACCGTCAATGGCATGACGCCTGATGAGGCGCGTCGAAACCGGGCGTACGGGTATGTCTTTCAGGCGGCGGGCCTATATCCTTGGCGCACCATTGCAAAGAACATAAAACTGCCTCTTGAGATCATGGGATACCCTGCTGCCGAACAGGATGAGCGGGTGAGAAAGGTTCTGGAACTAGTTGATTTGGAAGGGTTTGGCGGCAAGTTTCCCTGGCAGCTGTCCGGTGGGATGCAGCAGAGGGCCAGTATTGCTCGGGCCCTTGCGTTCGACGCGGATATCCTGCTGATGGACGAGCCGTTCGGGGCGCTGGATGAGATCGTGCGGGACCATCTGAACGAGCAGCTTCTTGAGCTTTGGGCGCGTACGGAAAAGACGATCGGATTTGTGACGCATTCGATTCCCGAGGCGGTTTATCTGAGTACAAAGATCGTGGTGATGAGCCCACGGCCCGGGCGGATCGCCGATGTGATTGACAGCCCGCTGCCCAAGGAACGGCCGCTGGACATTCGCGACACCCCGGAATTCATCGAGGTCGCGCATCGGGTGCGCGAAGGTTTGCGGGGTGGGCATTCCAATGACGGCTGAGCTGAATGCGGATAAGATCCGGCGCGCGGCGCCAGACGATGTGCCTGCCTGCGCCAAGGTTGTTCATGACTGGGCCACGCAAACGGACTGGATGCCCGACGAACTTCCTGTCGACGAGCTGGCAAAGCTGATCAGTGACGTATTCGACAGCCGCGAAATGTGGGTCGCAGGTGATCCGGTCGATTGCTACATGTCAGTGGACCCGGCACAGAATAAAATCGGCGCGCTGTATTGCAGCCGGACGGGGCAGGGTATCGGCAAGCGCCTTGTCGACAAAGCAAAAGAGGGCCGAAATTTTCTCTGGCTGACGACGCACCGGCCCAATACGGCGGCGCAACGTTTTTATCGCCGTGAAGGGTTTGAAGTGACGGCCGAGGAACCCCCTGTGCCGCCGGATACCGTGCCCGTATATCGGATGGAGTGGCGTGCATGAAGCAAGTCACCGCCGTATTCACCGTCATCGCCGCAATTGTTTTGTTCTGGTACGTGGCCTGTATTCCGATGAACATAAAGGGCGTGTTGACCGAACAGGAACGCGCGGGGGCCATCGTGCAGCCGCCATCCGCCAAGGACCGGCGGGACATGTCTGAGGTTGGTCTTGTTTTGAACAACACATTCGCCATCCCGGCCACGTGGGAACAGGACAGGCCTCGTTTGCCGGCCCCGCATCAGGTCGCCGTGGAAATGTGGGAAACGACGGTCCAGAAAAAGATCACTTCGAAACGGTCGCTGATCTATCATGGCTGGGTCACGCTCAGCGCGACGATGCTTGGGTTTGCGATTGGCACCGGCCTGGGGATCCTTCTGGCCGTGGGTATCGTGCATAGCCGCGTGATGGACCTGTCGGTCATGCCATGGGCCATTGTCAGTCAAACCATTCCGATCATCGCGCTGGCGCCGATGATCATTGTGGTGCTGTATTCCGTTGGTATCCAGGGCATCATTCCCAAGGCGATAATATCGGCCTATCTGAGTTTCTTTCCGGTTGTCGTCGGCATGGTCAAGGGCCTGCGCAGCCCCGATGCGATGCAGCTGGACTTGTTGCGGACGTATAACGCCAGCCGGTCTCAGGGCTTTTGGAAATTGCGCCTGCCGGCATCCATGCCGTATCTGTTCACCTCGCTGAAAATCGGGATCGCCGCGTCGCTGGTCGGCGCCATTGTTGGTGAGCTTCCGACAGGGGCTGTTGCCGGTCTGGGCGCGCGGTTGCTTGCCGGCAGCTATTACGGTCAGACGGTACAGATCTGGTCGGCCCTGTTCGCGGCTGCCATTCTGGCGGCGTGCCTGGTCGGGTTGCTGGGGCTGATTGAACGGGCCGTATTGAAACGGATGGGGATGGCGCAATGATACTGGTTTTGTGTGCTGTCCTGCTTTGGCTTTTGGGCTGGTGGTTGAACAGCCGGTTGGCCTGCGGGCCTTATGCTGACACCCGAATGGTGCGGTTTCTGGCCCCGCTGATCTTTGGCCTGACGGTCATCGGGATCTGGGAGCTTCTGGTGCGCGGGCTTGAGGTTCCTCTGGTCATCCTGCCAGCGCCGTCGGTGATTGCGGTGCGGTTTGCGGACAGCCTTCCGATCCTGTGGGCTGACTTTGTGCAGACCATCATCAAGGGCGCGCTCAGCGGCTATGTCATCGGGTGCATCGCGGCCTTTCTGATGGCGATTGCGGTGGATCGCTGGGATTTCCTGCGTCTGGGCCTGTTGCCGGTCGGCAATTTCGTGGCCGCCCTGCCGATTGTCGGAACCGCCCCCATTCTGGTGATGTGGTTTGGGTTCGACTGGCACTCCAAGGCGGCGGTGGTGGTTGTGATGGTGTTCTTTCCGATGCTCGTCAACACCGTGGCAGGCCTGCGGGAAGCCACCTCGATGCAGCGCGATCTGATGGAAACCTATGCCGCAACCTATTGGCAGAGCTTCATGAAACTGCGTTTGCCCGCAGCGATGCCTTTCATTTTCAACGGGTTGAAGATTTCCACCACTTTGGCTCTGATCGGCGCTATCGTGGCCGAGTTCTTCGGTTCACCGACACTTGGTATGGGGTTCCGGATCTCTACCAGTGTCGGGCAATTGTCGCTGGACATGGTCTGGGCCGAAATCGTTGTTGCGGCACTGGCCGGCACGGCCTTTTATGGGCTGGTGGCGGGGATCGAAAAAGTGGTGACCTTCTGGCACCCGTCACAGCGCGGATAAAACAAAGAAATCAACAGACCCCGAAATTGGGGCACAACAAGCAACTAGGAGAAATGAAGATGAACAAGCTACTCAGCGGGGCGGTTGCCGCCTTTAGCCTGGCAGCCAGTGCGGCGCTGGCGGCGGATGAGGTGACATTGCAACTGAAATGGGTCACGCAAGCACAGTTCGCGGGCTATTATGTTGCCAAGGACAAGGGCTTTTACGAAGAAGAGGGGCTGGACGTCACCATTCTGCCCGGCGGGCCTGACATCGCTCCGACGCAAGTGATTGCAGGCGGTGGTGCCGATGTGACCGTCGAATGGATGCCTGCCGCGCTGGCTGCCCGTGAAAAAGGGCTGCCGCTGGTGAACATCGCGCAACCGTTCAAAAGCTCGGGCATGATGCTGACCTGCTGGAAAGACGCCGGGATCTCGTCGCCCGAAGACCTCAAAAACCGCACGCTGGGTGTCTGGTTCTTTGGCAACGAGTTTCCCTTCATGAGCTGGATGAGCCAGTTGGGCATCAGCACCGATGGCAAAAGCGAAAACGGAGTGGAAGTTCTGAAGCAGGGCTTCAACGTCGACCCGTTGCTTCAGCGTCAGGCGGATTGCATCAGCACCATGACCTACAATGAATACTGGCAGGTCATCGATGCCGGTGTCAGCCCGGATGAGTTGGTGACCTTCAAATACGAAGACCAGGGCGTGGCAACGCTGGAAGACGGTCTCTATGTGCTGGAAGAGAACCTGAGCGATGCGGCTTTCGCCGACAAGATGGAGCGGTTCGTGCGCGCGTCGATGAAGGGCTGGAAATATGCCGAGGAGAACCCGGACGAAGCGGCGGAAATCGTTCTGGAAAACGATGCAACCGGTGCCCAGACGGAAGAGCACCAAAAGCGTATGATGGGTGAGATCGCCAAGTTGACCGCAGGGTCGAACGGCGCGCTGGACCCGGCTGATTTCGACCGCACCGTCAACACATTGCTGGCAGGCGGGTCTGATCCGGTTATTACCAAAAAGCCCGAAGGGGCCTGGACACATCAGATCACCGATGCTGCACTGAATTGATCTCAGCCTTTCCTTCGGGAGTTGAAGCGCGGTCCCAAGCGGGGCCGCGTTTTTCATTCTAAATGCCGGATATGTGTCTGTACTCGACCTGAAATCAGAGTAGTATTTACCTGTAAACGAGCGCATTTCATACGAAATGTGAATTCAATGGGATAAAATGCAGGGATTTGCATCAGAATTCAGCTCTGCTATCGCGCTGATCTTTGAGGGAGACTCAGAGCTGTGGGCGATTGTGCTGTTGTCCCTGAAAGTATCCGTGTTTGCGGTTCTGATTTCTGCCCTGATCGGCATGCCCGTCGGTGCCGCCCTGGCTGTGGCCAGGTTTCCGGGGCGGAGGATGCTGATCGTTCTGATGAATGCCCTGATGGGGTTTCCGCCCGTGGTCGTGGGGCTGCTGGTCTATCTGATGCTGTCCCGTTCCGGCCCGTTGGGTGTGCTAGAGCTTTTGTATACCCCGACGGCCATGATCATTGCGCAGGTCGTGTTGGTCACTCCCATTATCGCGGCATTGACCAGGCAGGTGGTCGAAATGCTGGCCGAGGAATACTCTGAACAGCTGCGATCATTGGGCGTGTCGCGGCTGGCATCGGTTCCCGTGCTTCTCTGGGATGCGCGGCTGGCACTGGTTACGGCCTTGCTTGCGGGGTTTGGGCGCGCCATTGCCGAGGTCGGTGCGGTGATCATCGTGGGCGGCAACATCAATCATGTGACGCGCGTGATGACGACAACGATCGCGTTGGAGACGTCAAAGGGAAATCTGGCGCTGGCTCTGGCGCTGGGGGCAATCCTGATTGGGATCGCGGTGGCCGTGAACGCGATGGTCAGCGCGGTCAGCCTGCGGGCCGAACGGGAAGGGGTACGTCATGCGTGACCTGTTCTGCGACGCGGTGAATTGCCTGAAAGTCGAGAACCTGCAAATCCGCAGTAACGGCAAGGCGTTGTTGGACGTCTCGTCATTGGTTCTGGATGGGCCGGGGCCAACCTTGATTCTTGGCCCCAACGGTGCAGGCAAAAGCCTGTTGCTGCGCTGCTTGCACGGTTTGATCACGCCGGATCGGGGGCAGGTCGTCCAGGGTGGAAAACCGCTGGGCGCGGCACAGAAAGCCCGCCAGGCGATGGTGTTTCAGAAACCGGTTCTGCTGCGTCGATCAGTTGCGGCCAATCTTGACTTCGTTCTCAAGCGTCAAGGCATGGGGCGAAGGGCCCGTAAGGCCCGTATCGCCGAATTGCTGGCCGAAGGCGGGCTGGACGGCAAGGCCAGACAACCCGCGCGGTCATTGTCCGGGGGAGAAGCGCAGCGATTGGCGATTCTCCGTGCGCTGGCGCTGGACCCCGAGACCTTGTTTCTGGACGAGCCCACCAGCGCCTTGGATCCAAGCGCGACCCAGATGATCGAACGAATGATATTGCGGGCATCGGCTCGGGCCGTGCGGATCGTAATGGTGACGCATGATATCGGTCAGGCACGTCGTTTGGCCTCGGACGTGGTCATGATGCAGGGCGGGCATATCGTGGAACATGGTGTGGCAAAACAGGTTTTGGATTCACCCGAAAGCGATGCGTCGCGCCGCTATTTGGCGGGCGGATTGGTTACTTGAAACTGAGAAAGCGGAGAGAGTGATGTTCCGAAAAGCAATTCGGGCAGCGGCGGTGGCTTTGGGCCTGTTGACCAGCGCGGTTTCGGCGGAAGAGCCGTATATTGTGGTGCAGTCGACCACGTCCACACAGAACTCGGGACTGTTGGAATACATCCTTCCGTGGTTCGAAGCCGATTCAGGTATCGATGTTCGTGTCGTGGCGGTTGGAACCGGTCAGGCCATTCGCAACGCCATCAACGGGGACGGGGATGTTCTTTTGGTTCACTCCAAACCAGCCGAGGAGAAATTTGTTGCTGACGGTTGGGGCGTAGAGCGGAAGGATCTGATGTACAATGATTTCGTTCTGGTCGGCCCCAAGTCTGACCCTGCCGGAATTCGCGGCGGCGCCGATGTGTTGGCCGCGCTGTCGAAAATCGCCGAGGCCGAAGCGCCGTTTGCATCACGCGGTGACGACAGCGGAACACACAAGGCTGAACTGGGCTATTGGTCCGCAGCCGGGCTGGACCCTGCCGAAGCTTCGGGTACGTGGTATCGCGAGACCGGATCTGGTATGGGCGCGACGCTGAACGTGGCCAGTGGAATGGATGCCTATACGCTGACGGATCGGGCGACGTGGCTGTCGTTTGGGAACCGGGGAAATCTTGAGGTATTGGTCGAAGGGGATCCACGCCTGTTCAATCAATACGGCGTGATTCTTGTGAACCCTGACAAGCACGCGCATGTGCGAGCAGCTTCCGGCCAACGATTTATCGACTGGCTGACGGGGCCGGACGGGCAGGAGGCGATTGCGTCGTTCAGGCTGGACGGGCAGCAGGTGTTCTTTCCGAACGCCGACTAAGCCGGCCTGCGGCGGGCGCATCCCGACAAGGTAAAAGGCGGGTGAGGGCTCAACCGCTGGCACCGTTGTGGTGTATCGTGCCCAGGCCCGACAGGTCGTAGCCACCGAATTCACGGGCCCTTTGCGCAAATTGATCCGAGCGCAGCAGCGTTATCAGTTTCTGCATTGGCGGATCAAAATATGACCTGCGCCAAATCGCCAGATCCAGCCTCTCGGAATGGGTGGGGACGAAACCCAGGTTGTAAAGCCCTGCCAAAGCCCCCAGCCCAAAGCCGGCCTCGGCCTTTTCGCCGTGAAGGGCGATGGCCAGTTCCTCTTCGGTGCGTGCGCAGCCGGGGGTTGCGTCCAGATCGTCTCGGCTCATGCCATGGGCTTCCAGTTGGCTATCGAACAGGTGTTGGCTGGCCGCACTGTCCTGACGCATGATCACGCGGCGCGATTTGAGATCCTTGAACGATCTGATATCCGATATGCCCGGGGCAAGAAGCAGCCCGCGCTTGCGTCGGGCGATTTCGTACAACACCACCGGCCCTTCGCCCAAGGCGTCCCGCAGGGATTTTTCGTTGAACCCTCCGTCTTCGTGGATATGCAACACGGCCGCCTGTGCGCTGCGTTCGCTCAGCCGTGTCAGCCCGTCAAAGGAGCCGTCGTAATAGGTGGCAAGCCCCGATCCGCTTTCACGCAGCGCCCAGTCCAACAGAGGATCATGGCTGCCTGCTACAATCGGAGGCAGGGGCGGTTCGGCGACCTGCGGACCGGATCGCGACGCGTTGAGCCAAGCAATGATCTCGGCCCGCGGGAACAGCAGCTTGCCCATGGCGCGAACACAGGGCACCTCGCCCGAGGAGGCAAGATCATAGGCTTTGCGCTCGCCGATGCGCAGCAAATCGGCCAGTTCGCGGGTGGTCAGGTATTGCGACATTCAGTCGAGGCGCACGGCAGAGCCGGACGTGGCGTCGGCGGCGGTGAAACCGATCCGATCCAGCACGGCAGGGGCTGCCACTGCAATGACGACCATCGCGGCGACCGCGGCAAGAAAGGCTTTCATGGTCTCCTCCAGTTCAGTTCCGGGCACCCGTTGCGCGGCGCAGAAAAGCAATAAGATCCTGACGATCCTGAGCTTGTGTAATTCGCTGCATCGGCATCTTGGACCCCGGAATGTAATGGTCAGGCCCTTCGTCGAAAAGAGCATTTATCGTTTCGTCATTCCAAATGATATCAGAGCCTTGCAGCGTATCCGAGAACAAATATCCCGGTAACGTGCCCGCGCGTCTGCCGAAAACCCCGTGCAAGGAGGGACCTGCGCGGCGCCGGCTGTCGGGGGTGAGACTGTGACAGATCGAGCATTTCCGCGCGAACTGACGCTCACCATTGTCCATCTCGTCGGGGTTTTGCAAAAAACTCGGCTCGGCAGAAGCCATCTGTTGCCGGTTGGACAAGGCGTTGACCGGCCAACTGTACATGGCCTCGTCGATCCCGCCAGCATGGATGTTTTCACCATCGACCGAAAAGGCCAGGGCCCAGACTGGCCCCCGCAACGTTGCACGAAAGTCCTGCGCGATGCGCCAGTCCGAGGTATCGATGACCATGATATAGCCTTCGCCGTCACCAACGGCCAGAAACCGACGATCCGGGCTGAGCGCCATGGCAAGGATCGGACGACGATCCAGAGTGAAATCGCGTTCTTCACCGGTGGAAAGGTCCAGAATTCGGGTCACTCCGTCAACGGCACCGTAAGCGATCCAGTTGTCCTGTTCATTCAGGACCAATTCGTTGATGCCGAACCCGTGTTCGATGAGCCGGATGATCTCTTGTCCAGTCGAGATATCCCAAATGCGCAGCGACCCATCCATGCTTGCTGAATAAAGCTGTGTGTCGTCAGAAGAAAACACCACGGCATTCACACCGCTTCCGGTCGGTCCAAGAGTTGTGGGCGCGGCTCCGTTCACGGGCCAAATCCCAATCGTTCCGTCCCAACTGGCGGTTGCGACGTGGGTCTTGGATGCTGCCAGACCCACGATCTTGCCCTGATGTCGCCCAACCACGTCGCCACCGGGCCACTTGCGCAGGGTGAAGTCATCTCCGGCCGAGTAGATGGCCGTGCCATTGAAGGCAACGGCGTTCACGGCGGCTTCATGACCTTCCAGCCATTCGGGGGTCCGATCAGCCCACAGTCCGACGGAATTGTCGAAACTGGCTGTTGCGATACGCCCGTCCGGGGCTGTGGCGATCCCCATGATTGGGCCGCCGTGTCCCTTGAGTGTGAAGAATTCGGCCAAGGCGGGCAGAGGGATCAGCGCCAGGGCCAGAACCAGCCCCCGCATCTATTCAGCAGGCGAGGCGGCGGTTTTGCCTGCCTCTTTTTCCTGAACTTCTTCCAGCCACAAAGAGTGGTGTTCACGGGCCCATTGTTCTTCGACCTCGCCGGTGCCCATGGCGTCAAAGGCGCCCTCCATTCCGACAGAGCCGAGATAGATATGCGCCACGATGATCGCAATGAACACATAAGCAACCATCACGTGCCAGACCTGGGCATATTGCATTTCTTCCTGCGGCGACATCTGCTCCGGCAAGTTCAGGCCCATCATTTGTGGAATACCGGTCGCATTGGCGATCTGGAAGGTTTTGGCAAACAAGGGCATCTCGAATGGGAACAACAGCGACAGACCCGACAGGCTGATGGAGACGCCCAGCAGGATGCAGGCCCAGAATATGATCTTTTGACCGGCGTTGAACTTCTTTGCCGGTGGGTGGCTGTTCTTGGTGAACAACCCGCCACCTGCGGCCAGCCATTTCAGATCGACGCGGTTGGGGATGTTATGGGCAATCCAGTTTACCGTGACGATGATCAGGCCCAGCATGAAGGCCCAGGCCAGATTGTTGTGCAACCACTTGCAGCCCTGTGCGAGGGCCGCAAAGCCCTCTTTCCCGAAAACCGGGATCAGGTAGTCGCGGCCATAAAGCGTCAGCAGGCCCGTGACGCCAAGGATCAGGAACGACCCGGCAAACAGCCAGTGGCCGAACCGCTCGAACCCATTGAAACGCGTGACCGTGCGGCCGGTTTTCTCACCATCGATGCGAATTTTGCCTCGGATCAGGAAAAACAACAGGATGATGCCCAGCATCCCGGCAACGATATAGGTGCCGTATTCGCGCAGCGGTCCGGTGCGGAAGGTCAGCCACCACATGCCGCCATCCTGAATCAGCACGCTGTCTGCCGGACCATGAGAAGACACCGTCACATCAGCCGAGCCATAGCGCAAAGCGCGATACACGTCACTGTCCGAGGCCACACCGCGCGTGCCAAGCTGACCCAGCAACCCCTCGGCATTGCCCTGACCTGTGTTCTCGGAACGATAGCTGTTGTCGACGGTTTCACCACGCTGCCGGGCGAGAATGTCTTCCAGGGTTGTTGCTCCGCCGGTCGAGGTGCGCTCATCTGCCGTGGGTTCAGAGGTCTCTTGCGCCCATGCGGCTCCGGTCAGAAAAATCGAAACCAGCAGATACTGGATCAGACGCATAGGGGTATCCTCCTGTGCAATTTCATATCAGCGGTCAAACCCGCCAATTTGCTGGTGAAAGACGGCGCCGACCGGTGCGAGCGCTTCGCGAAGATCATCCTTGGCCGGACCATACACGTCCAACCCCACTGGCGTCAGAAGGGCCAGAAACCGTTCAGCGAAGTTAGCACCAAAATTTTGCATATGTATCATGGCATCTTCGGAACTAGCATAGCGTTCATAGATATAAACAGCCGAACCGGTCATGTGCCATTCATAGCTTCTGGCGCCGGTTTCTTGCAGCGTGGCCGCGACCATTTCCGCCATAAGCGCTTCGAACTCATCCTTTTTATCCAGATCGAGGTCAAGCTTCAGCAGCCAGTAAACATGATTGGTCATGCGCGCCTCTCAAATTTGTTTGCTGTGACGTTGCAGGAAACGGATCCCCGATCACATCACCTGAAAAGCCCCCCGCAAAGGGCGGGAGGCTGTTTTGTCAAAAGCCCGATTTCAACCGTCTTTCTGGTCGTAGGCCGTGCCCCAACCCCAGGCGCCCGAGCCGAAACCGCGCGCCACGACGCGCTCACGGTAAACTGCGGAAACCACGTCGCCGTCACCGGCGAGCAGGGCCTTGGTGGAACACATTTCGGCGCAGATGGGCAGCTTGCCCTCGGCGATCCGGTTGCGACCGTATTTGGCGAACTCTGCGGTCGAGTGCGTTTCCTCGGGGCCGCCGGCGCAGAAGGTACATTTGTCCATCTTGCCGCGCGATCCGAAGTTACCCGCCTGTGGATATTGCGGCGCGCCGAAGGGGCACGCATAGAAGCAATAGCCGCAGCCAATGCACAGGTCCTTGGAGTGCAGGACGACCCCTTCTTCGTTCTGATAGAAGCAGTCGACCGGGCACACCGCCATGCAGGGCGCATCCGAACAATGCATACAGGCGACCGAGATCGAGCGTTCGCCCGGGTTGCCGTCATTGATCGTCACCACCCTGCGGCGGTTGATGCCCCACGGCACCTCGTGTTCGTTCTTACACGCGGTTACGCAGGCGTTGCACTCGATGCAGCGTTCAGCGTCGCAGAGAAACTTTGCTCTAGCCATTAATCGTCCTCCTTACGCTGCCCAGATCTTGCAGAGAGTCGCCTTGGTCTCCTGCATCTGGGTTACTGAATCATAGCCGTAGGTCTGGGCGGTGTTGGTACTTTCACCCAGCACATAGGGGTCTGCACCTTTGGGGTATTTCTCCCTGAGGTCCTCGCCCTGGAAATGGCCGCCGAAGTGGAACGGCATGAAGGCCACGCCGGCACCGACCCTGTTGGTCAGCATCGCCATCACCTTGACCTTGCCGCCCTCGGGGCCTTCGACCCAGACCTGTGATCCGTCCCGAATGCCAAGGTTGTTGGCATCGCGCGGATTGATCTCGACGAACATGTCCTGCTGAAGCTCGGCCAGCCACGGATTGGACCGGGTTTCGTCACCGCCGCCTTCATATTCGACCAGACGACCAGACGTGAGGATTATCGGGTAATCCTTTGAAAAGTCGTTCTTCTGGATCGATGCATAAAGGGTGGGCAGGCGATAGGCCTGACGGTCCTCGTAGGTGGGATAGTCCGCCACCAGATCGCGCCGATTGGTGTAGAGCGGCTCGCGATGCAGTGGGATCGGATCCGGGAAGGTCCAGACAACCGCGCGGGCCTTGGCGTTCCCGAAGGGCGCACAGCCATGTGCGATCGCGACCCGCTGGATGCCGCCGGACAGGTCGGTTTTCCAGTTGGTCTTTGGTCCGGCCACGGCGTCGATGGCCGCGCGTTCCTCGGCCGTCAGATCACCGTCCCAGCCAAGATCCATCAGCATCTGCATCGTAAACTCTGGATAGCCATCCTGAATTTCCGATCCAACGCTATAAACCCCTTCGGCCAGCAGGTTGTCGCCGTCGCGTTCCACGCCGAAACGGGCACGGAAGGTCAGGCCGCCTTCGGCCACCGGTTTGGACATGTCATAGAGGTTTGGTGTCCCCGTATGACCCATCTCCGGCGTTCCCCAGCAGGGCCAGGGCAGGCCATAATACTCGCCGTCGTTTGGTCCACCAATGGCTTGCAGTGTGGTTCTGTCGAACGTGTGCTGGTTGGCCATATGGCTTTTCAGACGTTCCGGCGACTGACCGGTATAGCCGATGGTCCAGAGGCCCGAGTTGAACTCACGCGTGATGCTTTCAACATTCGGGGTTTCGGGATCTTCCATCTCGATATTGCGGAAGAACCGATCCGCCCAGCCGAATTTGTTGGCGAACTTGGCCATGATGACCTCGTCCGGCAGGCTTTCGAACAGCGGATCGACCACCTTGTCGCGCCATTGCAGCGACCGGTTCGAGGCCGTGACCGAGCCACGGGTTTCGAACTGCGTACAGGCGGGCAACAGGTAGACGCCATCGGTACGGTCATGCAAAACGGCGGAAACGGTGGGATACGGGTCGATCACGACCAGCATGTCCAGCTTTTCCATCGCCGTCTTCATTTCCGTCATCCGGGTCTGCGAGTTGGGCGCGTGGCCCCACAGAACCATGGCGCGGACATTGTTGTCCTGATCCATGTTGGCCGGGTCTTCCAGAACACCGTCAATCCAGCGAGAAACAGGAATGCCGCGCTCGTTCTGCAGCGGTTTGTCCTTGCCGTCCTTGTCCTTGATCGTGGCGAATTGACCGGCCAGCCATTCAGGTTCTTCGCCCCAGACACGGGCCCAGTGACCCCATGCGCCTGCGGACAGGCCATAATAGCCGGGCAGGGTATGGGAAAGAACACCAAGGTCCGTTGCGCCCTGAACGTTGTCATGACCGCGGAAGATGTTGGTGCCACCACCCGAGGTTCCCATGTTGCCCAGTGCAAGCTGAAGTACGCAGTACGCGCGGGTGTTGTTGTTGCCGTTGGTATGCTGCGTCCCGCCCATGCACCAGACAACCGTTCCGGGACGGTTGTTGGCCATCGTGCGGGCAACCCGCTTCAACTGCGACCCCGGAGTGCCGGTGACACGTTCCACCTCATCCGGGTTCCACTTGGCAACTTCTTCGCGGATCTGATCCATGCCCCAGACACGGGTGCGGATGAACTCTTTGTCTTCCCAACCGTTGTCGAAGATGTGCCAGAGGATACCCCAGATCAGCGCAACGTCCGTGCCGGGGCGGAAACGGACATATTCATCCGCGTGCGCCGCAGTGCGCGTAAAGCGCGGGTCGCAGACGATCAGCGGGGCGTTGTTCTGCTCTTTTGCGCGCAGAATATGCAGCAGCGAGACGGGATGCGCCTCGGCCGGGTTGCCGCCGATGATGAAGATCGCCTTGCTGTTGTGCATGTCGTTGTAGCTGTTGGTCATGGCGCCGTAGCCCCATGTATTCGCAACGCCCGCAACAGTGGTCGAGTGGCAGATCCGGGCCTGATGGTCCACGTTGTTCGTGCCCCAGTAGGCGGCGAACTTGCGGAACAGATAGGCCTGTTCGTTGTTGTGCTTGGCGGAACCCAGCCAGTACACGCTGTCAGGCCCGGATTCTTCGCGGATGCTCATCATGCCGTCGCCGATCTCGTTGATCGCCTCTTCCCAGCTGATGCGCTTCCACTCTCCGCCTTCCTTTTTCATCGGATATTTCAGGCGGCGCTCGCCATGGGCGTGCTCGCGAACGGCGGCACCCTTGGCACAATGGGCGCCCAGGTTGAACGGACTGTCCCAGCCGGGCTCCTGCCCGATCCAGACGCCGTTCTGAACTTCGGCAACCACCGTGCAACCGACCGAACAATGCGTGCAGACGGACTTGATGTTCTCGACAGCCGTGTTGGCTGCGGTCTGGGCGCTGGCTGGCGTCACGGTTCCACCCGTGGCGCTGATCGCGGCAAGGCCGCCGATCGTCAGGCCCGAGCCACGCAGGAATGCGCGGCGATCGACGGTTTTCTCGCCGACCTGGGACAGGATACTTGTCCGCTGGGGGCGTCTCGCAACCCCGTTGGTCTTTTTCCTAAGCATTTGTTTCCTCCCTTGCGCGCCGTGTATGCCACGGCTGGCTTGGTACTGCTGAAGCCGACGTCGGGGCCAATCGCAACCGTCAGTCGGGTGTGAAAACGTCCGATCCTAGAACCGGGTGCTTTCGATGTAGGCGCGTGTATGCGCGGTATCCTGGATGCGGGTATCGTCTGTCGGCGCTTCGGCCGCTTCGGCTTTCCCAGTCAGGCTGGCGGCGGCAACAGCAGCAGGCGCTGCGGTTCCGGCCAGTTTGAGGAAGTCGCGGCGTGTGGTGCCTTCTTCCTTGGTCTTGCTCATGGGCTCCTCCTGTCCCAATTGCGGTTTGGTGCCCACGGGGCACCGGCGATTTGCGGGCTACCCCGCTGTCATCCGGAACGCTTCGCGCTCGATCTCCATGAATACCCGACCGGCGGTGCCGACGGATGCATAGAGAACCGAGTTTTCAGCAGCTTCCAAATCCGAATAGAAATGTGCGGCCCATGGGCCGATATGTTTGCTCCAGAACGCTTTCTGGTCTTCAAGCGATGCCGGGCTTCTAAAACGCCCAACGATCATGCCTGCCATCATCTCCATCAATGAGGCGATGTTGTCCTCGGGCTCGAACACGTTCTGGGCGCGTGTGATCCCACGCACCGCCATGTCATTGCGGAGCTGCGCAAGAGGTTTCTCGTTCAGAAAACCCGTGAGGTAGAAGCTGGCATATGGCAGCAATTCGCCCCGACCCAAACCGATGAACAATGCATTGAATTCCCGCTCCGCGGCGGCGGGCTTGGTGACCTTTGCAACCCGCGCCATGGCTTGGATGGCCTGACCAAGATCTGTGTCATCCCCGCTGAGGCCCGCCATTTGATCCAGCAGCATCTGGTCGGGTGGACCGGCCAGCAGCAAGCCCAGAAAGTTGTAGAAATCCGCGCGCAGGCGATCCTCGGCTGAAACGTCCAGAGTGTGCGCGTCACTTGCGGTCATTCGGTCATCCTTCAAATTCAAATGTCATTCGACGTGGCGCCGGGGGAAGGTCGATTTCTTCCGGCTCGTCCGCGCGGGCGACGGAAACCGGCTCGGGCCCGGGATCGGGTTCGACCGGCGCGGCCTCGGGTTCAGCGCGCGTATCGGCTTCGCTTTCAGCAGCATCGTCTTTGGCCTCTTCCGCGTCGGCCGCCAGTGCTTCGATATGTGCCAGCATGCCCTTTCCAACCTGATAGGCGGTTTGCATGTTTTCGATCACGCAGGCCGCATCGGTGTAGTCCTCGCCGTAATCAACCAGCCCGTCGACATTGGCCAGAACCGGGTTCAGCCGCCACAGCCGACGCAAGGCACGTCGGCGCAGGCGATCGGGCACGGCCTTGGCCATGAAGCCCGAAACATCGTCGCCGGGTTGCAGGGTCTCTGGGTCGGGAAGGTTGAACTCGGCAAGGATCTCGGCGTCATCCTTTTCTTCCAGCTCCGCTTGCCGTTCTGCGATCACCTGTTCTTCAAGGGCCAGTGCCTCGGCCTTGGCTTCGGCCTGAACGGCGGCCTTTCGGCGAGACCAGAAATCATCGGGCCGGTTCATTGCAGCGCCTTTCTCGGGGCGCGATACACGTCCGACGTCTGCCGGATACGAGCATCACCCTTACCGTCTTCAACCAGATCTGTCCGCTTCTTGTCGCGGCGGCGCTTGACGAACACTTCGTGCTGATGGTGTTTCAAAGTAAAATCGCGAACCCAGGCAATCAGCCCTTCGGTCATCGGGATCTTCTCGACAATTTCTTCACCGGTATCCGCGTAATCCTGTCCCTCGAACGGAGAGGCGGTGATCAGAACTGCATTCAGGGGAGTTTCGCCTTTCAGTTCGTCCCGCAGCACAAGGTACAGCGAAGGCTGCCCATCCGACAAGTTAACCATGTAGGCTTCGGTTTCATCCGCCCAGAGCGTCAGGGGCAAGGTGGCCGCGTGATACTCGACAGCATCGCCTTCGCGGCGCAGTTCCTGCCAGTCGGCCGGCCCCGCGCCGGGTAAAAGGGCCACAGCGCGCCAGTTCCACCGGGCCCACCGTGTGACCCCGGGTGTCTTGCGCACGATGACGCCAACCGGCATTTCAGTCTGGCTTGCGGCCTTGGCCACTGGCTCCTCCCCGAAAGGCTCTCCCCTGCCTTTCCAAGTCCACTATGGTACACAAACTGGCTGTGTGCCAAGCCTAAGCTCTACGACTTTGGTCGTAGTCCAGGGTAGCAACTGCGTGAGCAGGCCTGTGAATGCTTGTGTTTCGTGGCAATTATTGCCGAAATTCAACCCTATGCAGGAAACGCGGCAAGGGGTTGAAGTTGCTTTCCCGGGGGTACAGCCTAGTGTGCATGGAACCGGGGCGGTTGCCCGAGGAGAGGATATGGCCACGAAACTACTGCTATGTGATTGCGCCGGAACACAGGCAATCGATCCGGACAAGATCGAAAGCGCCTGCGGCGTTGCCTGTTCCAAGTTGCATACCGCGCTTTGTACCGATGAGTTGCAGTCCGCCGCCGCCTTGATGAAAGAAGGTGATACCGTCATCGCTTGTGCGCAAGAGCATGACGTTTTCCGGTCACTGGCCGAAGACCTGAATATCGACGTGCCCGGATTTGTCGATCTGCGCGATCGGGCCGGGTGGTCAGACCAAGGTGCGGATGCGACCCCCAAGATGGCCGCTTTGGCGGCCGAGGCCGTTCTGGCGCAACCGGTCACACCCAGCGTGGATGTCTTCAGTGAAGGCACCTGTTTCATCATCGGACCCGGTGCGGTGGCCTTTGATCTGGCAGAGCGTCTGGCGGAGTCGTTGGCAGTGACCGTCATGACGACCGATTTGTCAGAGCCTCTCTCGCGCGCCTATGACGTGGTGCGGGGGCAGCTTCGTTCGGTTTCCGGTGCGCTTGGTGGGTTTTCGTTGCGTCTGGACGCGCTTCAGCAGGTCGTGCCCGGTGGGCGCGGCGCGTTTGCTTGGACCGATCCAAAGGACGGTGCGCTTTCTTCGTGTGACATTGTCATCGATCTGGCAGGAGAAACGCCCTTTGTTCAGGCCCCGGACAAGCGCGAAGGCTATCTGCGGGCTGATCCCAGGGATGCGGTTTCCGTGGAACGTCTGGCTTTTGAAGCCGCGCAATTGGTGGGGACATTCGAAAAGCCACTTTATGTGCGGGTGGAAGAAACCCTGTGTGCCCATTCCCGGGCCGAGCAGGTGGGCTGTACCAACTGTTTGGATATCTGCCCAACCGGTGCGATTTCCCCGGCGGGCGAGCATGTGGCGATTGACCCGATGGTATGTGCAGGCTGTGGTGCTTGCGCCGCGCTGTGCCCTTCAACGGCCATAACCTACGAAGACCCACCTGTTTCGGCGCTGTTGTCGCGGATGCATATTCTGGCCCGTACCTATCGACGGGCCGGCGGCACCGCGCCTCGGTTGCTTGTCCATGACGCCCACGGGGCCGAAATGATCCGGTTGGCGGCGCGTTTCGGACGTGGATTACCTTCGGACGTGATCCCATTGGAATTGAATGTGATATCTGGCTTTGGCCATGCCGAGATGCTGGCTGCTCTGGCGCATGGGTTCGCGCGGGTGGACGTGCTGTTGGCACCGACGACCGAACGCGAGGCGTTGAACCGGGAGCTTGAATTGGCACATGCCATTGCAGGCCCCGAGGGTATAGGCCTGATTGACGAAACAGACCCCGATGCGATGTCCGATCTGCTGTACGGGCAAGCGGTGCCCCGGCCTTTGTCCGATCCGGTTCTGCTTATGGGCAATCGCCGGCAAATCGCGCGGCTGGCAGCACAGGCGCTGAACCCGCAGGCTGAATCGCCTTTGCCGCTGCCCGAAAATGCGCCTTACGGGGCGGTTGCAGTGAATACCGACAGCTGCACCCTGTGCCTCAGCTGTGTGTCGCTGTGCCCATCCGGTGCGTTGATCGACAATCCGGACAAGCCGCAATTGAACTTCCAGCAAGATGCCTGTCTGCAATGCGGGATGTGCAAGACCATATGCCCCGAGGATGCGATCACGCTTGTTCCACAACTTGATCTCAGCGATGCGGCCCTGTCACAGCAGGTTCTGAACGAAGAAGAACCTTTTGCCTGCGTGGAATGCGGGGCATTGTTCGGCGTGAAGTCCACGGTTGAGCGGATCATGGAGAAGCTGTCGGGCACGCATCCGATGTTCGCGACGTCGGATCAGGCGCGGATGATCCAGATGTGTGACAATTGCCGGGTGAACGTGCAGTTCCAACAGCAAGACAATCCTTTCCAGTCAAAGCCCAAGCCTCGGGTCGTCACGACCGAGGATTACTATTCAGACAGAAAGGATCACTGAAGTTTCAGGGGTGCGCCCAGATCCGCAGCGTCGATGCGCGATACGAACGCCAGGATCGCGTCAAGATCGTCCAATGTCATCTCAACCGGGTGAATAGGAGACGGGCGTTCGGGATCGAAAGGCGGTGTCAGACCGTCGATCTGTGTGAATGCGGGGTGGGGGTTCAGGGCGAAAAACGCTTCGAATCGCTGCGACCAGTCGGGCATTGCGCGCAGAACGGCGAAAGAGGGCGTCGACCCCAGGCCATTCATGCGGTTCCTTGGCCCGATGACATGACAGCGCCCGCAATGGGTCATCGAAAGTTCTTCGCCAAGTTGGGTGTCGCCTTCAACGATGTCACCGGACTCAACCACGGCAATATCAAAACTGGCAGAGTAGGGCCCTCCGTCTGCCGGGGCAAAGCTTTCCACCGTGCGCTTGCCGATATCCGATTTCAGCCATTCAAGAAAACGGGTCTGGCGGTCGTTGTCTTCGATACGCAGGTGATAGATCACGTCGTTGCGGGCAAAGACCGGATCACCGGGCGGCGCGGTTTCCAGCACCATGACCCCGGCGTCGTCTGCAATAACACGGATCCCGGTCTTGAGAGAGAAGCGAGGAAGGATATGTTGCAACAGGCCGGAGTCTTTAACCTCTGCCGGGGCCGCAAGGCCAATCGCCTCTTGTGACCAAGAGGGGGTGGCAGAGAGCGTCAGGCTCAGGCACAAGAGGACAAAGCGCATGGCTCAACGTAACTTCGCGGGGCGGGATGCGTCAAATGTACAGACAAAGACGGAGACACGTGCAATGAGCGGCGAGTCGATACGCACGCCCCTGTCAGCAGGGCGGATCAAGGGGAACAAGCATGAGTGTTCGTGACGCGGTTCTGGCGAACCTGAAAAAGATCACCGACCCGGTTTCCGGGCAGGACATCGTAAGCGCAGGCATCGTGCGCGCCTTGAATGTGGAAGGCGACACGGTACGCTTCGTGCTTGAGGTCGACCCGAAATATGCGGAAAAGATGGAACCCGTCCGCGCCACGGCTGAAAAGGCCGCTCAGATGGTGGAAGGCGTGGCAAATGTTTCGGCCTTGATGACCGCGCATTCCGACAAGGCACCGCCGGATCTGAAACCGAAACCAAAGCCATCGCAAACCGGGCCGCAGGCAGTGCCGGGTGTGGATCGGATCATCGCCGTTGCGTCCGGCAAGGGTGGGGTTGGCAAATCCACCGTTTCGGCCAACCTTGCCTGCGCATTGGCTGCGGAAGGCCGGCGTGTAGGTCTGCTGGATGCGGATGTTTACGGGCCGTCGCAACCCCGGATGTTGGGTGTCTCGGGTCGTCCGGCCAGCCCTGACGGCAAGACAATCCTGCCGCTGCGCAACCACGGGGTAACCATGATGTCGATGGGTTTGATGACCAACGAAGGTCAGGCGGTTGTCTGGCGCGGGCCGATGCTGATGGGTGCGCTGCAACAAATGATGAGCCAGGTGCAATGGGGCGCGCTGGATGTTCTGATCGTCGATCTGCCGCCCGGCACCGGTGACGTGCAACTGACGCTGAGCCAGAAGTTCCAGGTGGATGGTGCCATTGTCGTCTCAACGCCGCAGGACGTGGCCCTGATTGATGCCCGCAAGGGGATCGACATGTTCAACCAGCTCAAGACACCCATTGTCGGGATGATCGAAAACATGTCCACGCATATCTGTTCGAACTGTGGGCACGAAGAACATGTTTTCGGTCATGGTGGTGTCAAGTCCGAGGCAGAGGCGTTGGGCGTGCCGCTGCTGGGTGAAATCCCCTTGCATCTGGACATCCGCGTCGCCGCCGACGGAGGCGCGCCCATCGTGGTCAGCAAACCTGACAGCCCGCAGGCCGAGGCATTCCGCAAGATCGCCCGCGACATGATCGCCAAAGGCAACGCATGAGCCAGCCGGTTTTCCCACCCTTGCTGACGGGCCACTCGGTTCAGGGTGGGGAAGACCCGTTCGAGCGCGCGCAGGCCATGGCTGCGCTGGGCTGTGATGCGGGGACGGTTGTCTACAATATTCAGGCGGATTTCCTGCGCGTGGCAATTGTTTTTGCCCCCGAGGTGCCATTGCAGGATGCGGTGGCGATGCTGCCGCTTTGTGCTGTGGGATTTCAGAACGCGCTGGGCGCTTTGGCCCCGCCAGAGGTTGCGGTGCATCTGGGTTGGGATGGTCTGATTTGCGTGAACGGGGCGCGGTGCGGCCGGTTCCGCGCGGCTGCGTCAACATCAATGCCCGAGGAAGAGCCGGACTGGCTGGTCGTCGGTTGGGAGCTGACGCTGTTGCAAACAAGTGATGCGCCGGGTGAAACCCCTGATATCACCGCGCTGTACGATGAAGGCTGTGCCGAGGTTTCTGCAACGCAGCTGGTGGAAAGCTGGTCACGACACATGTTGACCTGGCTCAACCGTTGGCAGGAGGATGGCAACGCGTCCTTGCACGCCGAATGGATGGGCCTGCTGCGCGGCGTGGGCGAACCGCTGATCGACGGTGGCGTATTCCTTGGAACGGATGAACGTTTCGGGATGCTGATCCGCGACGGGGCCGACACGCATCTGCGCCCACTAACTGACTTGTTGGAGAACCGAGAATGAAACTGGCCCGAGCGATCCATTTCGACGAAAGCGACATGAACGTGTTTCATTCCCCGGCGCGCACCGGAGAGTGGTGCGTTTCGGGCGGGTTTGAGTTTTCCAACTGGGGGCAGGGCGATCTTGAAGGCAAGGCTCGACAGGCATTTGCGAATGGCTGGCTGGGGTTGGAAACCTTTGGTCGGGTGACTTTTGTCGCCGTGACGCAGATCGAAGCCTCAGAGAAAGATCAGATTACGCATAACCTGGCCGAACATTTTGTGCAGTTCTATGGCGCACCCTCGGTCGAGGCCGCATTGGGCGTTGCGCAAGCTGAAATCGACCACATGTCAGAGTTGTGCGAAGACCATCCGGCCAACACGCTGTTGACCGTCGCAAGGGAACTGACAGAGACAGGCGTGCACGAAGCCTTTCGCGTGATCACTCCGCAGGACGCGGAACTGGAAGCGTTGGCCGTTCACGGGTCGCTGGACGATTAGATCAGGTCGACAAACCCGCCGAACTGCCCGCGTTTGAAGATCAGCCCTTTGCCGGTGCGATACATGACCTGATCTACCTGACCCACGATGATCAGATGATCCCCGGCGTCATGACGGGCATGAAGGCGGCAATCGAACCGGGCCAGACACTGGGCCAGATGTGGACGCCCGGCCTCATCCTCGGTCCAGTCCGCATGTGAGAAATCCGCCCCATCGCGTGCAAACCGCAACGCCTGATCCTGCTGATCCTGCGCCATGACGTGGATCGAATAGAGATCACAGGTACTGAACGTATCAAATCGGAACGATTCCTTGGCCAGACACCACAGGACCAGTGGCGGATCCAACGAGACTGAGGCAAATGAATTCACCGTAATGGCACGCGGGCCATTGTCGGATTGCGCGGTAATCACCGTGACACCGGTGCCGAAGCACCCCAGCGCTTCCCGAAAGGCGGGGCTTTGATCCGGGGTCGGTCTGAAGGTCTTTTCGGTCATCGCGCGCTTAATCCTTGGCCGCGCATCAGGTGCCATGCGTGGCCCGGATTGTCCATGAAAAGCTGACTGCCGGGTGCAATTTGTGCCGTCAGTTCATATCTTCCAGCAAACGACCGTGTTTGCGGGTTTCCATAATCACTTCGCCAAAGGTTGTCAGACCGCGGGCTTGCAGGATCGGCAGCATCTTGATCAATGCCTCGGCCGTGGCAACCGCGTCGCCCAGTGCGGTATGGCGCAACGTTTCGGGGATCGTGATTTCCAGCCGTTCACACAAGGCATCCAGTGTGTGCGTATCGCTTGCCCCGAACAGCACCGCAGACAGCAAAACCGTGTCGAGTATCGGATGATCCCACTCGACACCCATCCGTTTGGCATGGCGGCGCAGGAACGCCATGTCGAACGGGGCATTGTGCGCCACGATCACCGCGTCGCGCGAAAACTGATGGAATACGCGCCCGGCTTCGGCAATATCGGGCGCCCCCTGAACCATGCGATCGCTGATCTTGTGTACTTTGGTCGAGGCCGGGGGAATCGGAATGCCGGGATCAACCAGCATGTCCAGATGCTCGCCCTGAACGATTTTGCCATTCAGAACGCGTACTGCGCCGATCTGCACGATCTCATCCTTGTGAGGTAGCAAACCGGTTGTTTCCGTGTCGAAAACCACGAAACACAGATCCGACAGGGGGCGGTTCTCGAACGCATCATCCCCCGGTGTATTGAGAAGTTCGAAATCATAGACCAGCGGGCGGGCATCGTCCGGTGACATATGTGTCGCGCTGTCTTCGAAGACAAGCATATATCCGGGTGCATCCCCCAAGGGTTTCATCCGGGCGGAATAGGTCTGCCGCCCGTCCACGCTGGAGAGGGTGCAATAGACGTCCTTTCCGGTTTTGCACATCTTGGCATATGCGTCCGTCAGGCCGGTGGCTTCGAGATATTCAAAAAGAGATGCGTTCAGACGAGGATGCGCGATCTGGGCAAGAACCTCGGCGGCCTGACCGTCGTACAGAACGATCTGATGTTTCGGACTGGCCAGCAGCATGGCCACCGGGATTTCCGTCAGCAGCGCGGTCAGGCGCTGTTTTTCTGCGGCCAGATGCGCGGTTTCGGCGGCTACGGCCTCGGCCGTGCGCATGGCGTTCGAGGCCAGTTGTTCCGCCAATCCCGCCGCAGCCGGGGCAAGATCGCCCAGATACCGCGCGGCCTGCATGTCTAGGTCGGTGCTTACACCGGCATGTGCACGGGCACGCAACTGGGCGGAAAGCCGTTCGATCGGTTTGGCGACGTTGTCGTCGAACAGCAGCCAAACCCCCGCGACCAGCGCCAGAAATCCAAATCCGATCAGGATTTCGGCAAAGACGAAATCATTCAGCAGCCCGGGGTTTCCCGCGCGGGAATAGGTGATCCAGAGAGCGGTGGCGCTGATGGCAACCCCGCCCAGGGCGAGGAGGCAGAAGAACAGAAAAATCCTGAGCCTCAAACTCAATCCGGTCAGCATGATCACACCCCGCAAGTGGCTGCGATGACGGGGTCATTGGTTCCGGCTGCAATCCAGTCAGCGTTCACCAGACGCCCGTCCTCGGCAAATTCGGCACCATCCGCCAGGTTGGCGCGGCGGCCTTCTGCACAATTCACGGCCACCGGCAGTTTCGAAACCGGAGCCCAGCGGCCAAAGAAGTAAAGATCGACAAGCCGTTGTTCCGGAACGTTTTCGTTTGTGCGCACCGATACGGTGTCGATTGCGGCAAACCGGTCAACGAACGGCACCGCGTAGGTCCAAGGACGATAAAACGCGCGGCTTTCGACCTCTTGCACGATGGTCATCTCTTCCGGCAGTTGGTCGCGCGTGCGATCGTACCAGGAATATTCGCTGGTGATGGTCATCGCGATCATTCCAAGACCGGCCGCAACCGGCGTTGTCCATTTTGGCAAACGCCCTCCGGTCAGCTTGTTCAGCAGAAGAACGATGCCGGCACATGCGACCCCTGCGAAAATCGTGCCGATCAGTTCCAGAAACATGTGGTCTCTCCGTTGGTCAGTCGCATGTCAGCCCAGCATTCCCTTGCCGTGGCCAACTGCCGATTGCATCGTTTTTACCACCACGAAAGCATCACGCAGATGACTTCGCTCAAAGTCCGACAATTCAGACGGTGGCAGGTAGTTGTCGGGCATCGCTCCGGATTTAACCAGCCGCACCTGATGCTCCAGCCGGGTTTCAGCGATCAGATCATAGGCGTCCAGCAAGTCACGCGCACCAGAAGGGCTGAGCACGCCACTGGCCTCGGCTGCTTTCAGACGGGCGCGGGTGTTGGCCTCGGTCAGCTCGCCTTGCAGTGCGTAGATGCGCGCCAGATCGACGACGGGCACAACTCC
Source organism: Ruegeria sp. THAF33 (assembly GCF_009363615.1). NCBI lineage: Bacteria > Pseudomonadati > Pseudomonadota > Alphaproteobacteria > Rhodobacterales > Roseobacteraceae > Ruegeria > Ruegeria sp. THAF33. The sequence goes on from NZ_CP045384.1 coordinate 1,208,722, forward strand.
GTTGTGTTTCAGATCCAGCGTATTGCGATGCTCGCCCGAGCGGATCGTCGCGAAACCGCGCAGCAGGCCCAGGGGGGGCGTGTGCTTCAGCGAGTTCGAAATCATGTGTGCGACGAAGATCGAGTTTGCCCTGGCCACTGCCAGAGTGTCCGCTTGCAGATCGCCAAACAACTCAAATGCGCCGCCGATGGGGCGCAGGTCGAACATGACCGAGGCCAGCATCTGCGCCTCGGGGTTTGGCTTAGCAATCCAGCCTTTGAAATAGTCGCGCCAGACACGAACCGGCTGGCACCAGCGCGGATTGGTCGCCATCATGTCGCCGGGGCAGTAAAAGTACCCGCAGACGTCCAGCCCGTCAGAGACGAATTTGGCCAGTTTGGTGAAATAGGACATATCGGCGTCGGTGACGCTATCGTCCAGCATCAGGCAATTGTCCTGATCCGATACGCCGGTTTGTTCTTGCCGTCCCTGTGAGCCGCAGGCCAGCCACAAATAGGGTACAGGTGGCGGACCCAGTTCAGATTCGGCCAATTTCAGCAGGCGGCGGGTAACCGTGTCTGCAATATCGGTGATCAGCCGCGTGACAATCTCGTGTCGGTTCCCGCCGGCAACCAACTGAACCAGCAACTGCGGAATTTCCGCCGTCACCCTCGCCATCTCTTCGGCACTGTCAGCCTTTGCGATCCGACCAACCAACTCGGCCGAGTTGACGGCCTGATAGCGGGTCAGATCGGTCTGCGTCACGATCCCGACCAGACGACCGCCTTCGGAAACAGGGATATGGCCAATGCCGCGCTCCATCATGATATGCAGAACGTCCGAGCCGATATCGCTGGGCGACAGCGTCACGGGATTTGCAGTCATGATTTCGGAAATCCGTGTGGTTGCGGGCAACCCGTCCGCAACATATTTGCCCGAAATGTCCCGCAGGGTGGCGATACCTTGCAACTTCTCTCCATCTGTCACGCATAGCGACGAGATGTGTTTGTCGCGCATGATCCGTGCCGCTTCCTGAACTGTCGTGTCCGCAGGGCAGGTGGCGGGATCGCGCGCCATCAGAACGTCAATCGAACTGGTCGCAAGGCTTTGCGGGCCGCTGCGACCTCCACGGGTTCGATTGAAGAATTTGGCGACGACATCGTGGTTGTCGATCAAACTGCGCACCAAATCCGGTGGTAGAACCATCAGGACCGACGGCGTATGAGCACGGGCTTTGGTGGCGGCTTTGCCGTCTTTCAGCAGGCCTCTCTCGCCGAAGGAGTTGCGCAGCCCCAGATGAGAGACGATGGCCCCGTTCTCATCAGTAATCTCAACCTGTCCTTCGTAGATCAAGAACACCCCGGGCAACTTGTGACCCAACTCATAGACAGAAGCGTCCTCCTCAACTTCCCAGACCTCGATCTGTTTGACGATCTGATCCAGGGCGTCGGAAGGCAACACGTCATAGGGGTGAACGGATTTCAGAAACCGGGCAATTTCATCATGGGACAGGGGCATGTGTTGTCTCCGGTGTTCTGGTTAAAAAATCCCGCCCAGTGGTGTGCCGGGCGGGAACAGTGGATCGAAAGACGCGGTCGAAGGCAAGAACCAACGACCGCATCAAGCTCACTTATTCTGAGCTGCGCCCGCACCACGGGGAATGCGCACACTTTCGACCAGATCTTTGATCTCCTGCGGGGTCTCTTTGGTCATGCCTGCAACAACGTAGGCAACCGCAAAGTTGATCATAGCACCGATTGCGCCGAACGAGGTCGACTTGATCGGACCCAGCAGCGGGTCTGCATCAGTGAATGAGTTGGTGCCCGGAATGAACAGCCAGCCCTTGTGCAGGAAGATGTAGACCAAGGTCACAACCAGACCAGCCAGCATACCCGCAACCGCGCCGGTGTTGTTGATGCGGGTCGAGAAGATCCCCATCATCAGCGCCGGGAAGATCGAGGCCGCCGCCAGACCGAAGGCCAGGGCCACGGTTTGCGCCGCAAATCCGGGTGGGTTCAGGCCAAGGTAGGTTGCAACAACGATGGCTACCGCCATTGCGATACGCGCAGCCAGCAGTTCACCCTTTTCAGAGATTTGCGGGTTGATCGCACCTTTGACAAGGTCGTGGGACACCGCTGACGAGATCGCCAGCAACAAGCCCGCAGCGGTTGACAGAGCAGCCGCAAGACCACCGGCAGCGACCAGACCGATCACCCAACCCGGCAGGTTGGCGATTTCGGGGTTGGCCAGAACCAGGATGTCACGGTTGAACTTGGTCAGCTCGTTACCGACCCAGCCTTTTTCTTCCGCGATGGTGGCCATCGCTTCGGACTTGTCGTTGTAGTACTGGATCTTGCCGTCGCCGTTCTTGTCTTCCCAATCCAAAAGACCGGTTTTCTGCCAGGTTTTCATCCAGTCATAGCGCGGATCGGTGTCGATTTCCTCGACTGAGACAGCGCCACCTTCGATGCCGCCATTGGGCCACATCATGTCGGTGATGTTCAGACGTGCCATTGCGCCAACCGCAGGGGCGGTCAGGTACAGCAGAGCGATGAAGACCAGAGTCCAGCCAGCCGACCAACGTGCGTCAGAGACTTTCGGCACGGTGAAGAAGCGCATGATGACGTGCGGCAGACCCGCAGTACCGATCATCAGCGACAGGGTGAACAGCACCATGTTCAGCGTGTTCGAGTGGTGGGCCGTGTATTCATTGAAACCCAGCTCGGTCACGATGGCGTCCAGCTTGGTCAGAAGGGGCTCACCACTGGCGGTGTCACCAAACAGACCCAGGGCAGGGATCGGCGTGCCGGTCAGCTGCAGCGAGATGAAGATTGCCGGGATGGTGTAGGCTGTGATCAGCACGCAGTACTGAGCAACCTGGGTGTAGGTCACACCTTTCATCCCGCCAAACACCGCGTAGGCAAAGACCACACATGCACCGATCAGCAGACCGGACGTGTTAGACACCTCGAGGAATCGGCCAAAGGCCACACCCACACCGGTCATCTGACCGATCACGTAAGTCACCGACGCAACGATCAGGCAGATCACGGCAACGACACGCGCGGTCTGGCTGTAGAAACGGTCGCCGATGAATTCCGAGACGGTGTATTTGCCGAACTTACGCAGGTAGGGCGCAAGCAGCAGTGCCAGCAGCACATAGCCACCGGTCCACCCCATCAGGAAGGTCGAGTTGTCATAGCCGGTGAAGGCAATTAGGCCCGCCATCGAGATGAACGAGGCCGCAGACATCCAGTCTGCCGCTGTCGCCATACCGTTGGTGACCGGGTGAACGCCGCGACCGGCGGCGTAGAACTCCGATGTGGAACCCGCGCGGGCCCAGATCGCGATGCCGATGTATAGCGCGAATGATGCGCCAACAAACAGCAGGTTGATGGTAAACTGATCCATAATCCCCGCTCTCCCTTATTCTTCGTCCACGCCGAATTCGGCGTCCAGCTTGTTCATGCGCCAGGCGTAGTTGAAGATCAGCACCAGAAACACCAGGATCGATCCCTGTTGTGCGAACCAAAAGCCCAGATCGGTTCCGCCTACGGCAATCCCCGACAGCAACGGACGCAGCAGAATGCCGAATCCAAACGACACCAGCGCCCAGATCGCGAGGCTGATGTAGATGAGGCGCAGGTTGGCCTGCCAATAGCCCTTATCGGACTCGGCAGTCTGCGCGGAGTTTGTTGAATGATCCGCCATCGCGGGTTCCTCCTTCGCTTCCTCGTTGGACGGCCCGATGCCCACATCCTCCAGTGCGTCGGACCGCTTCTCACTTGCGCCAGACGCCATGTGACGTCAGGCAAAACTCCTCCAGTCCGCCAAAGCGGTCCTTTGAAGTATTCTGTTTGGGATCAGAGCCTTGCGGCCCTAAATCCACCCCCTATTTCATGACTTCGTCAACGATCCCTTCAAGGTCATTGGCAATGTCTTCGATCCTGCCCATGGCGTTTGTACGCTGCAGCACGCCCTGACCGTCATAGTAGGCGATCAGTGGTGCCGTCTGCGCGTGGTACGCTGCAAGGCGCGAGGCCACCGTTTCGGCATTGTCGTCGGCGCGGCGCTTGAATTCGGTATGGCCACACTTGTCGCATTTGCCTTCTTCGGCAGGCTTCTTGAACTGGTCATGGTAGCCTTCACCACAGCCGGCGCAGGTGTAGCGGCCCGAAATACGGGTCACCATCTCCGCGTCTTCCACCTCGAGGCTGATCGCGGCGTTGATCTTCTGGTTGTTCGATGCCAGCAGGCTGTCCAGCGCTTCGGCCTGAACCGTCGTGCGCGGGAAACCGTCCAGAATGACGCCTTTGGCGCAATCCGGCTGTGCCATGCGGTCGCGCAGGATGGCGATGACGATCTCGTCGCTTACCAGATCGCCGGCTTCCATAACGGCTTTTGCCGCTTTGCCGGCTTCGGTTCCGGCCGCGACCGCTTCGCGCAGCAGGTCACCGGTGCTGAGTTGTACAAGTCCGAATTTCTCTTCCAGCATCCGGGCCTGAGTGCCCTTCCCGGCACCCGGAGGGCCGAGAAGGATGAGAACGGCGGGCGTGGTGATCGTGGCAGCGTCCATCATACCCTCACTTGTTCGCACGGTTTTCGATCAGGTCTTCGACCACCGACGGATCGGCCAGTGTCGAAGTGTCGCCCAAGGATCCGAAATCGTTCTCGGCGATCTTGCGCAGGATACGGCGCATGATCTTGCCCGAGCGCGTTTTCGGCAGGCCGGGTGCCCACTGGATCACATCCGGGGATGCAATTGGACCGATCTCGGTGCGGACCCATGTGCGCAGCTCTTTCATCAACTCGTCCGAAGGCTCGCGATCATTCATCAACGTGACATAGCAATAGATGCCTTGCCCTTTGATTTCATGAGGGTATCCAACCACGGCAGCCTCGGCCACTGCAGCATGTGCAACCAGCGCGCTTTCCACCTCGGCGGTGCCCATGCGGTGACCGGACACGTTGATCACGTCGTCTACACGACCGGTAATCCAATAGTCGCCATCTTCGTCGCGGCGGCAGCCGTCACCCGTGAAATAGTAGCCTTTGTAATCCGAGAAATAGGTTTTCTCGAACCGCTCATGATCGCCCCAGACGGTGCGCATCTGGCCGGGCCAGCTGTCTTTGATACACAGAACGCCCTCGACACCGTTGCCTTCGATTTCAACACCGGATTGCGGGTCCAGAACCACCGGTTCGATGCCAAAGAACGGCTTCATGGCCGATCCGGGTTTCATCGCATGTGCACCGGGCAGCGGCGTCATCAGGTGGCCGCCGGTTTCGGTCTGCCACCAGGTGTCGACGATGGGGCATTTGCCTTTGCCGACAACCTCGTTGTACCAGGTCCAGGCTTCGGGGTTGATCGGTTCACCCACGGTGCCCAGAATGCGAAGATCGCTGAGGTCGCATTTTTCGACAAACTCATTGCCCTGACCCATCAGTGCGCGGATCGCAGTGGGGGCGGTGTAGAATTGGTTGACCTTGTGCTTTTCACAGACCTGCCAGAAACGCGAGGCGTCGGGATAGGTGGGTACGCCTTCGAACATCAGCGTGGTCGCGCCATTGGCCAGCGGGCCATAGACGATATAGCTGTGCCCGGTGACCCAGCCCACGTCAGCGGTGCACCAGTACACGTCACCTTCGTGATAATCGAATGTGATCTCTTGCGTCATCGAGGCGTAAACAAGATACCCCCCCGTGGTGTGCACAACGCCCTTGGGCTGACCGGTCGAACCTGACGTGTAAAGGATGAACAACGGATCTTCGGCGTTCATTTCGGCTGGGGCGCAATAGTCGTCAGCCTCGAGCGCCATTTCGTTGTAGTCAAAGTCGCGACCGTCGATCCAGGTGGTCTGACCGCCGGTGCGCTTGACCACAAGGCATTTTACCGTGTCTTTGCAGTGCAGCAGGGCGGCGTCTGCGTTGGATTTCAGCGGCGTTTTGCGGCCGCCACGCGGTGCTTCATCCGCAGTGATCACGACCTTGGCGTCGCACCCGTTGATGCGCGCGGCCAGAGCGTCGGGCGAGAAGCCCGCAAAAACGATCGAATGAATTGCGCCGATCCGCGCACAGGCCAGCATGGCATAAGCGGCTTCGGGGATCATCGGCAGATAGATGACCACGCGATCGCCCTTGCGCACGCCAAGGGATTCCAGAATGTTGGCCATCCGGCAGGTGCGGCGGTGCAATTCTGCGTAAGAGATATGCTGGGCCGGGTCATTCGGATCATCCGGCTCCCAGATGATCGCGGTCTGGTCGCCGCGGGTTTTCAGATGACGATCCAGGCAGTTGGCCGACACATTCAACGTGCCATCGGCATACCAGTTGATCTTGACCGAGCCAAACTCGTAACTGACGTCCTTGACCTGGGTGAAGGGCTTGATCCAGTCGATGCGCTTGCCTTGCTCGCCCCAGAACGCGTCGGGGTCGCTGATTGAGGCTGCGTACATGTCAGCATACTTTGCCGCATCGACATGCGCACGAGCGACAGTTTCTGCGGATGGCGGATAAGTCTTGGCATCTGCCTGGGCAGCGGTGGTCATCTTTGAGGCTCCTCCCTCTGGACTGGATTGCTTGTGGATTTTTTGCCTGTCATTCAGGCAATGTCGATCCTGTTCCTCCCCAAGTTTGAATATTACCGCGTTCTGAAAATAAATAAATAAATTGGTGTAATCCTTGGATTTCTTTGTAAAGAAATTTCAACAATATGGCCAAATCTGTAAAAAAATCGGCAAAAGAATCACTAAAATATAACAAAAACAGCCACTTAAAAGTAACGAGAATTGAGGGCGCTGTGTGTCAATTGTGGTTGCAACGACAGGTGACCTCAAGGCTTCTGTCGTCTTGGGTCGTTTCTGGGGCTTATTCTGCAAAATACGCAAATCCCGGTGAGGGTTGGCACAATCGAATGTTGGCGCTAGCTTGATCGGCAAGCGCCTCGGTAGGGGGCGCACCTATGGGAGACGATACTATGAAAAAGATGTTGAGCGGTGCCGCAGTCGCCGCCCTTGGCGTTGCTTTTGTGACCGAAGCCGCGGCGACAGAATGGAACGCATCCGTCTGGGGCAAGCGCCGCGCCTTTACGGAACATGTTGAAAAGCTGGCCGAACTGGTCAGCGAAAAAACCGGTGGCGAATTCACCATCAATGTCAGCTATGGCGGGTTGTCCAAACCCAGGGAAAACCTGGACGGGATCGAAATCGGCGCCTTTGAGATGGCGCAGTTCTGTGCCGGCTATCACCGCGACAAGAACCGGGCGATCACCGTTTTGGAACTGCCGTTCCTGGGTGTGAACAACCTGCAGGAAGAAGTTGCGGTAAGCCATGCGGTATACGACCATCCGGCGGTCAAGGAAGAGATGGCGCAATGGAACGCCCGCGTCATCATGACCTCGCCAATGCCGCAGTATAACCTTGTCGGCACGGGCGAGCCGCGGGATGAACTGGCTGAATTTGACGGAATGCGGGTCCGGGCGACCGGTGGCCTTGGTCAGGCCTTCGAGGCGGTCGGAGGGGTGCCGACATCGGTTCCGGCGACCGAAGCCTTCAATGCGATGGAATCGGGCGTCGTCGACACCGTGGCCTTTGCCCAGCACGCGCACCTGTCATTCGGAACGATCAACGAAGCGGACTGGTGGACCGCCAACCTGAATCCGGGAACGGTGAACTGCCCGGTTGTCGTCAACATCGATGCCTACGAGGCCCTGCCAGCCGAACATCGTGAAGCTCTGGACAGCTCGATTGACGAGGCGATCGATCACTACCTGGCGAATTACGGCGGCTTGCTCGAACAATGGGACAGTGTCCTTGAAGAAAAGGGTGTCCAGAAGGTCATGATCGACGAAGCGGTAATTGAAGAGTTCCGCACAAAGGCCGCTGATCCGATCCGTGAAAAATGGATTGCGGACATGACCGCACAGGGCCTGCCGGCGCAGGACCTTTACGATCTTGTCCAGACGACGCTGAAGCAACAGCGCGGCGGCAACTGATCCATAAGGCTGGGTGCTTTCAAGGCGCCCGGCAACAAACAACAAGGAAACACCGGAATGGCAGGACAAGCCACGGTTCTGGTAGACGGCAGCCGTCTGAGCCAGTTGGATCAGCGTTTGCTCGTGCTCGAACGGTTTCTGGCACTGATCAGCGGATTGGCGGTTTTTTCACTGATGGTATTGGCCGTTGTGTCGGTCAGTGGTCGAAATGCGCTGAATGCTCCTTTGCCGGGCTATGTGGACTGGATCGAACAGGCGATGCCTCTCATCGCTTTTCTGGGCATTTCATATGTTCAGCGTGATGGGGGGCATATCCGGATGGATATCGTCATATCCCGCTTGCACGGTCGAGCTTTGTGGCTGTTCGAACTGCTCTCGGTGGTTCTGATCCTGATCCTGATGCTGGCTTTGGTTTGGGGCAGTTGGTCTCATTTCGACCGGTCCTTTGATTTTGGCGCCCCAATGTGGAGCCGGGACAGTTCGATCGACATCGGTATACCATTGTGGCCGGCCAAGCTTCTGGCACCCGTTGCATTTTCCGTTCTCTGCCTGCGCCTTGCGCTGCAAGTCTGGGGGTATGGTCGGGCGTTCTGGCTGGGGCTGGACGCTCCGGCGGCCGTTCCGTTGATACAGGATGCAGCTGCGCAGGCGGCGGCCGAGGCCGAACAGTTCGAAGGGCAGGACTGATAGATGGACACGATTGATATTGGCCTCTGGGTCACTGGCGGCCTTCTGGTCCTCGTCGTGGCGGGCATGCGGGTTGCCTTTGCAGCCGGTTTGGCAGGGCTTGTCGGACTGGTTTGGATTTTCTGGGCCAAGTTCGGTTACGATCCGGAACGGTTTGGCAAGGCGCTGACAGTGGCGGTCAAGACCGCGGGGCAGGTGCCACATTCCAAGGTCGCGTCCCACACTCTCAGCCTGATTCCGACCTTCATCCTGATCGGGTATCTGGCATATTACGCGGGGCTTACCCGCGCTTTGTTCGAGGCCGCAAAACGCTGGGTCGCATGGGTGCCCGGCGGGTTGGCGGTTTCGACCGTTTTCGCCACGGCCGGCTTCGCTGCGGTGTCCGGTGCTTCGGTTGCGACGTCCGCCGTCTTCGCCCGTATCGCGATTCCGGAAATGTTGAAGGTGGGCTATAACAAACGCTTTGCAGCAGGCGTGGTTGCCGCGGGCGGGACGCTGGCCTCCCTGATCCCGCCTTCGGCCATTCTGGTGATCTACGCGATCATCGTCGAGCAGGATGTCGGGAAACTGCTGTTGGCGGGTTTCATTCCGGGTGCGTTTTCCGCAATCGTGTACGGCCTTCTGATCGTCGGGATTGCAGTGATCTTCAAATCCGTTGGCCCGCCGGTCACGGGGTTTTCCTGGAAACAGCGCTTTGCAGCACTTCCCGGTGCCATTCCGATTGTCGCCGTCATTCTGATCATCATTTGCTTTGTCTACAATCCGTTTGGTGAAAAAGCATGGGGCACTCCGACGGAAGGCGGTGCCATTGGTGCCTTCATCGTATTCTGTTTCGCCTTGTTCCACGGAATGCGCTGGGCCGAGCTCAAATCCGCACTTTTGGAAACCGCCAAACTGACGGCGATGATCTTTTCGATCATCTGGGGCGTTCTGATCTATGTGCGCTTTCTTGGGTTCGCCGACCTACCGGGTGCCTTCTCGGATTGGATTACGGGGCTCGAGATGTCGCCCATGATGATCCTGATCTGCATTCTGCTGGCATACGCGGTGTTGGGCATGTTCATGGACGCGATCGGGATGCTGCTTTTGACCTTGCCCGTCGTCTATCCGGCGGTAATGGCCTTGAATGGTGGTGAGACCGTCAGTGCCGCCGACAGCGCTTTTGGAATGTCCGGCCCGATGTGCGCGATCTGGTTTGGCATTCTGGTGGTCAAGATGGCCGAGTTTTGCCTGATTACACCGCCCATCGGGCTGAACTGCTTTGTCGTTGCCGGTGTGCGCCCGGACCTGAGCGTTCAAGATGTGTTCAAAGGCGTCACGCCCTTTTTCATCGCGGACGCCCTGACCATCGCGATGCTTGTGGCATTCCCGGGTATTGTCCTCTACCTGCCATCGCTTGCGGGATAGCTCGGAAGCGAGGCTCTGCCTCGCGCTCCGGGATATTTGTGGCCAGATGAAGTTCGGATCCCTTGCTTCGTCTGGCTGAAAATATCCCGGGGGAGGCGCGCGCAGCGCGGCGGGGGCAGAGCCCCCAAGATCGCGTGCTACCCAGCTCGCATCAACATTCCGAACAGATCGCGCGGATCGTCCGGGTCGGCCAACATGTCCAGAGGTTCAAAGAAGGTTGTGCCTTCAATCGCCTGTTTCACAAAGCGCAGGGCCGAGAAATCCTCGATGGCAAAGCCTACACTGTCGAACAAAGTGATCTGCCGCTCATCGGTGCGGCCCTTGGCGGCGCCGGTGATGACCTGCCACATCTCGGTCACAGGGTGATCGGCGTCCAGCGCCTGAATTTCACCTTCGATACGGGTTTGTTCAGGGTACTCGACGAAGATGTCCGAACGTAACAGGATGTCGCGATGCAACTCGGTCTTGCCGGGGCAATCGCCTCCGATGGCGTTGATGTGCACGCCGGGCCCGACCATGTTGTCGGTCAGGATCGTTGCGTATTTCTTGTCTGCCGTGCAGGTGGTGATGATCTGGGCACCTTCAATGGCGTCTTCCGGCGTCTTGCAAGGGATGACGGTCAGGCCCTTGCCCTGCAAGTTCGCAGCGCATTTCGACGTGGCATTCGGGTCGATGTCATAAAGCCGAACGGTGTCGATCCCGCACATTGCCTTGAAGGCAAGGCACTGGAATTCGGACTGTGCGCCATTGCCGATCATGGCCATTGTCCTGGCATTTTTCGGGGCCAGATAGCGCCCGACCAATGCCGAAGTCGCAGCCGTGCGCAGCGCGGTCAGCATTGTCATTTCGGTCAACAGCGTCGGATATCCTGTATAGACGTCTGCCAACAGACCGAATGCAGTTACTGTTTGCAACCCCTCGGAGGTGTTCTTGGGATGGCCGTTCACGTATTTGAACCCGTACGCCTCACCATCCGAAGTCGGCATCAACTCAATTACGCCATGAGGAGAATGCGCCGGAATGCGAGGTGTCTTGTCGAAGCTTTCCCATCGTTTGAAATCGGCCTCGATCTGAGCGGCAATCTGCGTGATCATCTGTTCGACGCCAATGTGGTGTACCAGTCGCATCATGTTGTCGACGGAAACGAATGGTACCAGGGCCTTGTCTGAAGGTTGCATGGTGCTCTCCTATCGGCGGGCAAGGTGAACGCCTGCAATCATGCAGCGCACGGACCCACCGGCGGTTTCAATTGTTGGAACGGACAGCGGCAACGGTTTTGCACTGTCCTGGATTGTTGCGATTTGGTCTGGTGTGAGGGCGGCAAGTGCCCTGCTGGACAGGGCCAGAACCAACCCATCCCGTCCGGTCAGTTCAATGGCGTTACCTGCGAACTCGGCGATCTGGTCGTGCGTCAGGTCAATGACCGTTCGACCGGATTCTTCCAGCCGATTGCGAACGGTCATGCGGCGGGCCGGGTCCGAAATCATGTCGAGGCAAATCAGGGCGTAATGCGTGCCGATACCCATCAAAACGTTGGTGTGATAAACGTCTCGGCCCTTGGCATCGCGGGCTTCGAAGGCGATTGGTTCATAGTTGAAATGTGTGCAGAACCGTTCCAACAGGACTGGATCGGCGCGATTGGACGTCACCGTGTAGGCGATACGGGTCACATGATCCAACACCATCGCGCCGGTTCCTTCCAGGGCCAGGTTGTCTTGTTCCAGCCCGGAATAGTCGATGACATCCTGCACACGGTATTCCTGTTTGAGCAGTTCGATTACATCGGTCCGGCGTTCGCGTCTGCGCGATGGTACGAACATTGGGTAGATCGCCACATGGCCGCCGGGATGCGTCGAGAACCAGTTGTTTGGAAAAACGCTGTCAGGTGTGTTGAGGTCGCCGAAATCGTCAAACACATGAACAGTGACTCCGGCGTCGCGCAATTGCTGCACCGCCCGATCATGTTCATCCCTGGCCGCTTCCGACGTGGCCGCGGCGGATGCGGTGCTCAGCGTTTGAAAGGCATTGTCATCGCGTGTTTCCGGGTTCGACGCAAAAGCGTGCGGCCGGATCATGACAGCGGCAGATGGCGCTTGAAGAGACAGCATCAGAAACTCCGGGTGGGGCGATCGAAGATACGGCGACCCATCAACGAGGCGGCCAGATCGACCATCAGTTTTGCGGTTCGGCCCCGCTCATCCAAAAACGGGTTCAGTTCGACCAGGTCCAGCGAGCAGACAAGCCCGCTTTCATGCAGCAGTTCCATCACCAGGTGGGCTTCGCGCTCGGTTGCACCGCCGGGCACAGTCGTGCCGACTGCGGGCGCCACTGCCGGGTCGAGGAAATCGACATCCAAAGAAACATGTAGCAGAGCGTTTTCTGCCTTCACGCGATCAAGAAAGGCCAAAAGGGGGGCTTTGATACCGTTTTCATCAATGCTGCGCATATCCGCCAGCATGGCGCGGTCTTGTTCCAGCGCCGCCCGTTCCGCCGGGTCAACAGAACGCAATCCGATCATGCCGACGCGATCCGTCGGTATGACGGCCGGCAAAGGGGGGAAATCCTCGAATCCGGGTCTGCCGGTGAAATACGCCACCGGCGTGCCGTGCAGATTGCCGCTGCCGGTACTGTCCGGAGTGTGAAAGTCGCTGTGGGCGTCAAGCCACAGTACAAAAAGAGGGCGGTCGATCCGAGCAGCATGGGCGGCCATTCCGGCCACCGTACCCATGGACAGGGCGTGATCACCACCCATGAAAATCGGAATGCCCTGACCCGCCGCGTCTTGCGCAGCTTTGCTGAGAGCTTGCGTCCACCCCACGCATTCGGGCAGGGCGAACAGGTGCGGGTGTTGGGGAATGTCGACGTTTTCGGCCTGCACGTCGCCCCAATCGTGAACGGTGTGACCAAGATCTGACAGCGCCTCATCCAACCCTGCCACGCGATACGCATCAGGTCCCATCCGGCATCCCTGACGACGCTTCCCGGCGTCCATTGGGGCGCCGACCAGTATGATATCCTTGATTTCCATGTGTTCATTTAGGCCGTCGGACTGTCTTGCGTGAAGTCGGCAAAATGCTCAAAATGGTCTCGGAAAATCCTTTATGAGAAGATGCCATGGACGAATTGGACAATCGGCTGCTCAATGCGTTGCAACGGGATGCACGGGCAAGCCTGTCAGAGCTGTCGGAAACACTGGGCGTGACACGCACCACGGTCCGCAGCAGGTTGCAGCGGCTGAAACAGTCCGGTGAAATCGTCGGCTTTACCGTCCTGACGCGTCGCGATCTGGCGCAAAGCCCGGTGCGCGGGTTGATGATGCTCGAGATCGAGGGGCGCGGGACGGAACGCGTCATGGCCCGGATCGGAGCCATGCGTCAGGTGACGGCAGTTCATTCGACAAATGGCAGTTGGGATCTGATCGCCGAGATCAGTACGGAAACCCTGGCCGAACTGGATGAGGTTCTGTTTCAGATCCGAAGGATCGACGGCGTGACGCGTTCGGAAACGAACCTTTTGCTGTCAACACGCAAGGGGCGGCTCTAGCGCTTTGAGATAAAACCAAAATGTGCCAGAGTCCGTTGGCAGATGATGTCTGAATCGCCGACGGGCGGGTGAGCCGCGCGTGGTATCTGCGATCAGAAACTGGCGGGGACGTGCAGCATGACCAATGCGGAAAGTGACGGTGAACCTCTGGCCGTACACTGGGCCGAAAAGCTTACGGCCATGTTGGAAAAACCCTGGCTGCGGATTGCGATACCGGTTCTCGTGACCGGGATCGCGCTGACGGTTCTGCATGATTTGTCGGCGCATGTGAAATGGTCAGATGTCCAGACCGATATCGCAACGACGTCGTGGAAACTGATGTTTTTCGCCTTGTGCTGGACTGCGTTCAGTTTCCTGTCGCTGTCGCTCTATGATGTGTTTGCCGTGCAAAGTGTAGCTGGCGGCAAAGTGCCATTGCCTGTTGCCGGAATGGCAGGGGCCAGCGGCTATGCCGTGTCGAACTGTCTGGGTTTTTCCTACATTACCGGAACTGCGATCCGGTATCGGATATATGCGTCGCTGGGATTGGATCTGGGGCGGGTGGCCGGGGTTATCGCGACATCCTGGGTCGCGTTCTGGATGGGGCTTGTTCTGGTTCTGGGTGTGTTGCTGACCGTGCATCCGGACGGAATTTCCAAAGTGATGCCTGTCAGCGAAACGGTGGAAACCGCCATCGGGCTGTGCCTTTTGGGGGCATTGGTCGCGATGTTCATATGGTTGTCCAGCGGCGGCAGGCGGTTGGCCGTCGCAGGTATCGGGTTTGACTTGCCGGGTGGCAAACTGGCCAGTCTTCTGACACTGGCCGCCATCGGAGATCTGGTTGGTGCGTCCATGGCGCTCTATGTCCTGATGCCGGACGATCTGGGCGTTGGCTATCCCTATTTCTTCACGATCTACATCGCCGCCATCGCCGTTGGAATCCTCAGCCACGCGCCGGGCGGGCTTGGGGTGTTCGAAGCCACGCTGATCGCGGGGCTCGGGGCGTCGGGACGTTCGGATGTGATCGCAGCCTTGTTACTGTATCGCGTCGTTTACACCTTTTTGCCGTTCGGTATCGCCAGCGTGTCCATTGCGGTCGCGTCCGCACTGACGCAAAGGCACAGGATCGGCGGCGCCGCGACATGGGTCTATCGGGTCATCCGTCCCATTGTTCCGATGGTGGCAGCCGGGGTTGCGGCCGTGGCGGGGGTGGTTCTGCTGATATCCGGCGCATTGCCAGCGGGCACGCAGAACCTTGGCGTTCTGAGAGAGGTCTTGCCGCTGTCGTTTGTCGAGGCATCGCACCTTGCCGGCAGTGCTGTCGGCGTGCTGCTTTTGCTGGTGTCCCGCGGTTTGTTTCGAAAGCTCTACCGCGCATGGGTGGTGGCCATGTTGTTGATGGTGGCCGGGTTCTTTGCCTCGCTGGCAAAGGGGCTGGACACTCACGAAGCGCTGTCGATGCTGGGCACGATTGGCCTTCTGGCGATGTTCCGCGGGGCGTTTTATCGGGTCAGTGGCGCGTCGATCTTCAGGCTGAATATTCCTTGGTTGGTCAGTGTCGTGGCGCTGTTGGCGGTGATATTCTGGATCGGATTGTTCGCCTATTCCCATGTCGAGTACCAGAACGCCCTGTGGTGGGAGTTTGCCTGGAACGGTGACGCTTCGCGCTTTTTGCGCTCCAGCCTCATCGTGGCGGTGATCGTGGGCGTCGTGGCCGTGAACTCTCTGTTCGGGCGAGAGATTCCGACGCCTGTGCGCACGGAAATCCCGGAGGTCGTTGAACAGCTTGTGATGGAGTGCGAAGATACCGAATCCCAAATCTCGCTTACCGGTGACAAGCAGTTCCTCATCTCACCGGATCAGACCGCATTCATTGCGTATGCAGACACGGGCAACGCTCTGATCGCGAAGGGAGAGCCGGTTGGCGATGAAACGGCGGGGCGGCAGTTGATCTGGCAACTCAGGGAAATGGCGGACCGAGAAGGAAAACTGTGTGCCTTCTACAGTGTTTCAACCAAGTACCTGCCGACATTTCTGGATCTGGGCCTGTCGATCCTGAAGATTGGTGAGGTCGCGCGGGTTCCGCTCAAGGATTTCTCGCTGGATGGAAAGTCACGCAAGCGGTTCAGACAGGCCAGAAACCGGGCCGAGCGGGAGGGCTATGTATTCGAGATCATCTCGAAAGAAGACCTGGCCCCGGTTTTGCCGGAACTGCGCGCGATTTCAGACCATTGGCTGGCGCAAAAGGCGGGTGCCGAAAAGGGCTTTGCGTTGGGGGGCTTTGACGATCAGTACCTGTCATATTTCGATCATGCGGTTCTGCGTGACGGTAAGACAGGCAAGATCATGGCCTTTGCCAACCTGTTTCAGGGCGGCAACAAATCCGAGTTGTCGCTGGATCTGATGCGCTATGAGCCTGACAGCCCGAGCTTTGTCATGGATGCGCTTTTTGCCGAGATGATGAACTGGGGATCGCAGCAGGGGTTCCACTGGTTCTCATTGGGTGCGGCGCCGTTCTCAGGCATCGAAAACCGTCAGCTTGCATCGCTTTGGAACCGCATCGGCGGCTTTGTCTATGAGCATGGCGAGCAGTTCTATCATTTTGAAGGTTTGCGCGCCTTCAAACAGAAATTCGATCCGGAATGGAGCCCGAACTATCTGGCCAGCCCCGGCGGGCTGGCCGCCCCCCGCATCCTTTACGAGGTCAATATATTGATCTCGGGTGGGCTGCGCGGGTTGGCCAAGTAGCGCCTAGTTCAGGCTGGCCCGGGTCGGGGTTTTTTCAAGCAGATCGCCCCAATCGGTGCGATAGGCCATTTCCGCCAGCACGGTTTCAGGCAGGAATTCCTGGTTTTGCCGGATCTGCCATCCGCCGCCCAGACCCTTGTAAACGGCAACCAGATTGCTGGACACCTGCTGCCGCGCTTCGATCAGATTTGCCTGCGACCGCAAAAGCGCGGTCTGCGTGTTCAAAATGCGAGAATAGCTGGCGATTCCATCCCTGTACTGGCTTACGGCGATATCCGCGGCCTTGCGCGAAGCTTCGACGCTTTTCTGATAGAACCCAACCTGTTTTCGCGCTTGCGCATAGGCGACCATTGCGCTTTCCACCTCGGAATACGCGGTCAGAACGGTATTCTGATAATTGGCAATCAGCGCTTGGTATGCCGCATCCTGCGCGCGGACATTGTTTTTGATGCGGC
The DNA here is from genome assembly GCF_009363615.1 of Ruegeria sp. THAF33. Classification (NCBI taxonomy): domain Bacteria; kingdom Pseudomonadati; phylum Pseudomonadota; class Alphaproteobacteria; order Rhodobacterales; family Roseobacteraceae; genus Ruegeria; species Ruegeria sp. THAF33. The sequence goes on from NZ_CP045384.1 coordinate 1,225,513, forward strand.
CATAGTTGAGCACGTTCCAGACCACGCCGGCACTGGCCAGACCGGTGGTGCTGTTGCCGCTGAACAGATCGCGCCCGCCCGATGCCTGCAAACCGATTGCGCCCGACAGCACGAACTGAGGATACAGGTCAGCCATCGCGATACCCACCTGTGCCGATTGAGTCGCAGCGGCCAGTTCCGCCGCGCGGACATCCGGGCGGCGGCGCAGCAATTCTGCCGGCACCCCAACGGCCACATTTGTTCGCGCTGACGGGATACGGCCGGAATTCCCCAGCAGGTTGGTCATCCGGGACGGTGTGGCCCCCAGCAGCACGGCCAGCGCATTCTTGGTCTGTTGCAGGTCGCTTTCCAACTCGGGCACCAAGGCCTTGGTATTGTTGAGTAGGGCAGTGGATTCCTGAACGTCCAGTTCGGTCGTGACCCCGTTGTTGAACCGCAGCTGGGTCAGGTCCGCCGATTCCTGCTGCAATTTGATGTTTTCCCGGGCGACCGCCAACGATTCCTGCAACGCGCGGATATTGACATAGAGCGCGGCCACGTCGCCGGTCAGTGTCACCAATGCGTCATCATAGTTTGCGACCTGCAAAGCCAGATTCGACCGCGCCGCCTGCACGCCGCGCCGTTGTGCGCCCCAGACATCCAGCTCCCACTGGGCGTCGAACCCAACTTGAGACGTCGAGAATTCGGTATCCAGGGGGATGATCCGGTTGATATCGGCAACAGGCCCAAGATTGTCGCTGATTTGCCGCCGCTGCAAAGACGCGCCTATGGCCTGGGATTGCGGGTACAATTCGCCGAAAGCGATCCCCAACTGTGCCCGCGCTTGAAGCACCCGCGCGCCCGCGACCTGAAGCGTCAGGTTCTGGGCATAAGCTTCGGCAATCAGCCGGTTGAGGGTCGGGTCATTGAATGTCTCCCACCATTTGACCACGGGTGCGCTGCGCGATGTCAGGCCGCTTTGGCCGACGCTGGGGCTGTTTACCTCGATCCATTGCTTGACGACCGGAGAGTTCGGGCGCACGAAATCGGGCCCCACGGGCGTGCAGGCCGCGAAGGTGGCGGCGCAAAGTGCAGTTCCCATCAACCGGCGGAGTGTCATGGCGCGCATCCTCAGATATCCAGCGGTCGAATGAAGTTGGCGAAGGAATAGAGACGGATGTTGATGCGTCTCAGGAACTCAAAGCTTTTGCCCATGCCGGTGTAGATCGCCACGGCGGCGTGGCCGCCAGCCGGGAAAGTGTGCCCTTCCGGGATATCGACGGTGATCTGCACGGCAATTCGACCGGGCAGTTTCGGCAGTTCAAAGCCGGGCAGGCGGCCTGAAGGGATCAGTTGCCCCTGGCGCGTGGCCCACCAGATCGCCTCGACCTTGCCCGTCAGGATTTCGCCCGGGTAAAGATCCAGCGCCACTTCGACCTCTTGCCCCGGTTCCACGAATTTCAGGTTCTGCTGGCGAAAGGTCGCAAGGATATAGGGGCTGTCCTCGGTAACGAAACTGGCAATCGCGCCCAGTCGAACATCGCCGACGACCAGACCAGGGCGGGCTTGTTGCGATACGATCATGCCGTTTTCAGGCGCGTAGATCGTTGTGTTTTCAAGAAAATACTCAGCTTCGGCCAACTGCGCCCTTGCCTGAAGAATACCGGTGTTCACGCCGTCTATCTGGGACTCCACGGCCAGTTGCGCCTTTTCCAGATTTGCTTCGGCCTGTTTGACGGCAGCAAGGTCTTCGGTCACCTGCTCGTTCCAACGGTCCAGTTCGTCTTGCCGCGCTCCACCGGCGGGCACAAGAGTTTCGTACCGGGCTTGCTGAGTCTGCGCATAGGCCAGCTGCGCGTTTGCGCGTTCAACAGCTTCGGTCGACGCGATCACATCCTGTTCCAGAATTTTGGAATTCTGTTCAGCGGCGACCAATTGCGCCTGCGCATTGTCTACCGCCAGTGAAAATACCGTGTCATCAAAGCGGTAGAGCGGATCGCCCTTGGTGACCGGTGTGTTCGGTTCCACAAGAACTTCGGTCAGGATCGTCGGCTGTGTCAGTTTGGGAATGATCTGTATGGTCGAACGCACCACGTGGCTGTCGGCCGAGAAGGGCTGAAAGAACCGCAATGCGACCAGAAAAATCAGCAACAGGTGCGCGCCAACCCAAAAGGATACGATGCCCCAGGCGATGTTGAATTTCAGCAGTTCCAGCTTGAAGAAAATAAGCCAGACGAAAATGATGTAAAATAGCGTTATGCCAAGGGCGACAAACATGTTTTGTGACTTCCTCTGGCCTTAGCTTTGCTGCGGATCGTCTGTGTCCAGACGACCTTGATATTCAGGCCGGACATCACCACCCAGACGTTTGATTTCATCACGAATGGCGTCTTTTTCCTCGTCAGGGCCACGGCGAATGTCGACCGTAACGCCATCATGGAACGCCCACATGAAGGCATGGACCCAGGGCACCACGGCCAGAAATCCCATCCAGCCCATGATCTTTACGGCCTCGGCATGGGGATGGTTGCGCTTGATGGCAATCCGACCCGGAAGACCCATGAGAAAGAGAAACAGTGCCATCACCGCCGCCAGAAGCAGGATCAATGCCACGAAAGTCAGATAGTCATAATAGCCAAGCGGTTGTCCCAGTAATCCCATGCTCGCGCCTCCTTTTGGGGAAGGTTACGGTATCTTCAGTTGCCGGCGTCCAATTCGTCAATCAACTTGTAGCTTGTCGGCGGGTCGGCGCAGATACCCGGCCCGCATTCCAGCAAGGTTGAACCCGCGTTCAGCACCGCCAAAGCCAGCATGACGAAAAACGCGATCTTGGCCAGAGCATTTCCGCCGAACCTTGGTTCCTGACCAGAAGGGTCCGCGTATTGGCGATCAAACAACAGCATGATCGACGTGCCCAGCAACACAAGGAAAAAGGCGATCCCGGCCCAGGTATAGTAGTGCAGGCCCAAAACAGGAGAGCCGTAGTGCCCGGTGCCGGGTACGATATGCAGAAGTATTTGGCGGATCGATACAGTGCCGCCATACAAGGCCGCAATCAGCACGATGGCATAGTGTTGCGGCCGTGGACCGTAGAGCAGGTTCAAACCAAGCCCTACGCCGACGGCAACAAACCCAACACGTTGCAGCAGGCAAAGCGGGCAGGGCAGCTCATAGAGGACAAGCTGATAGAAAAACGCCAGGGCCAGTACAAGGCAGACGGCAAGCATACCGATCGCGTTGAGGGTGCGGGACAGTTCAGGTGTCATGGCAAGCCCCTCAGAGTTGAATTGTAAGCGGTGTGGTGGCGTGGAATTTCAGCCAGTAGATACACATGGCCAACGTGACGAAAAACAAGGCGTTGCCAGCCTTGGTCAACTTGAAATAGTTCAGCCCCATCGTGGCGATAAACAACGAAAATAAAAGCGCAATCATGGCCCGGTCCTCCCCTCCCGTGCACAAATTCTTGTATGAAGGATAGTGTCAGGCCAAGTTCGATCTGGCAAGCCGCGCAACTCGCCCGGACGTTGTTATTTGCCCGCCTCTAGTCGCAGATGATGACACCAGTCTGCCACTCGCGACAGTGCTCTGGCAGCTTGCCGGGCAAGGGCAGGTCGCTATAGACCGTGTCAAGTTCGGCAATTGATCCTATCCGCGCCGGGGCCGAGCGTTGAAACTTCGAATGATCGGCAACCAGATAAGTGCGGCGCGCCTTCTCGATGATGGCCTGGCTGACCTGAACCTCCTGAAAGTCGAAGTCCAAAAGATCGCCATCCGTGTCGAGGGCCGAACATCCTATGACAGCGATGTCAAATTTGAACTGCCGGATGGCCGATACGGTCAGGTTGCCGATCAGCCCACCGTCTGTTCGACGTAAAACGCCGCCGGCCATGATGATTTCGCAGTCCGGGTTTTCGACAAGAATGTTTGCAACGTTCATGTTGTTGGTCACCACCAGCAGGTTCTTGTGGTTCAGCAACTGCCTTGCCACGGCCTCGGTCGAGGTTCCGATGTTCATGAAAATTGATGCGCCATCCGGGATATCAGCCGCGCAGGTCTGAGCGATGCGGGTCTTGGCGTCCGCGTTCAGCGCGCGGCGGTCCTCGTATCCGATATTTGAAACACCCGAGCGGAGAACCGCGCCCCCGTGAACCCGGTCCAGCTTGCCCGCGTCTGCAAGCTCGGTCAGGTCGCGCCGGATCGTCTGAACGGTGACGCCAAAGCGTTCAGCCAGCCCCTCGACGGTAACGCGCCCTTCGGTGCTGGCGATTTCCAGAATGTCGGATTGGCGAAAAGACAAGGACATGGGCAGTTCCGGTGTAGAGGATTGATTTTCGTTTTTGTTCTTTTTGTCGATTTTGGCAAGCCAACTTGCTTGAAAATCATATCTGTGTTGCAAAAAGAAAAAAAACGAACATAAACATTGACGAAGCGAAAGTCATTCTGGCTAATGCCCGCAACCGTGTCAGGCAGGGAATCAATGGATATGCAGTCAACGGACAACCAGATCACAGACCTTTTCATCATCGGTGGCGGGATCAATGGCTGTGGAATAGCGCGGGACGCCGCCGGGCGGGGTCTTTCGGTGACGCTGGCCGAGATGAACGATCTCGCTTCTGCCACGTCCTCTGCCTCGACCAAGTTGTTTCACGGCGGATTGCGGTATCTTGAGTATTTTGAAATTCGCCTGGTGCGTGAGGCCCTGATCGAGCGTGAAACCCTGCTGCGCGCGATGCCGCATATCAGCTGGCCCATGCGTTTTGTGCTGCCCTACCACAAGGATATGCGGTTTGATTCCGAAACGCCGACCTCGCGGTTGCTCAGCACGGTCATGCCGTGGATGCGTGGGCGGCGTCCGGCTTGGCTGATCCGGTTGGGCCTGTTCATGTATGACAATCTGGGCGGGCGCAAAATCCTGCCAGGCACGACGTCATTGAACCTGCGGTCAGCGCCCGAGGGGGCCCCGTTGCAGGACAAGTTCGAAACGGCTTATGAGTATTCCGATTGTTGGATCGAAGACTCGCGATTGGTGGTCCTGAATGCGCGTGACGCCGAGTCGCGCGGCGCGCAGATCATGGTCCGAACCGAGGTGACCTCGGCCGAGCGGGTCGGTGATCTTTGGGAAGTGTCCGTTCGGGATCGGAACAGCGGTGAGACCCGTTTGGTCCGGGCCAAAATGCTGATCAATGCAGGTGGGCCCTGGGTGGGCGACATCATTCAATCCAAGATCCGCGTGAACTCACGCGAGGGCGTGCGGCTTGTGCGAGGCAGTCATATCGTTACGCCCAGGCTTTACGATCACGATAAATGCTACTTTTTCCAGGGCGAAGATGGCCGCATCATTTTCGCCATACCATACGAGCAGGATTTTACCTTGATTGGGACAACGGATCAGGATCATCCGGACCCGTCCACCAAACCGGTCTGCACCGAGGCCGAGCAGGATTACCTGTGCGCCTTTGCATCGAAGTATTTCAAAAAAAGCATAACGCGCGACGATGTCGTGTGGACCTATTCCGGCGTGCGGCCGCTTTATGATGACGGCGCAAGCAGTGCCACTGCAGCAACGCGGGATTACACGTTGAAAGTCGATGTGCAGGGCGGGGCACCTGTTTTGAATGTGTTCGGCGGCAAGATCACGACCTATCGCAGGCTTGCAGAAAGCGCGCTTGAGAAGGTCGGTGAGTTTTTTCCGAACCTGCCCGGCCCCTGGACCGCTGGTGTCGCTCTGCCGGGGGGGGATTTTCCGGTGGATGCCGTCGAATCCCTGAAAGGCGATCTTTTGGCGGCCTATCCCTTTTTGACCGAAAGCTGGTCTGCCCGCCTGATCAGAGCTTACGGGACCGAAGCAAGGGATGTTTTGGGTGATGCAAAACAGGTATCCGATCTGGGAGAGGATTTTGGCGCAACCCTGACAGCGAAAGAGGTCGCGTGGTTGATGGACAAGGAATATGCCCGTTCAGCCGAAGATGTGGTTTGGCGCCGTAACAAGCTGGGCTTGCGGCTGAGTGCCGAGCAGATTGCGCGGATCGATCAATGGATGTCCGAACGGTCCGCGGATAAGGGGTAGCCTGAAAACGCCTCGATGCTGTCAGCGTATTTGCAAAAAAGCCCCATCAGTTCAGATGGGGCTTTCTGTGTTCAGGCGGCTTTTTCCGTAGGGTCGGGGTCGCTCTTGCTGCCCTTCAACCATTCCCGCATGCCTTGCATCAGGGCATAGAGCACGGGCACCACGATCACACCAACCAGCGTTGCGGCCAGCATCCCGCCAAATACCGCGACACCAATCGCCTTCTGGCTGGCGGCACCGGCTCCGTTCGCAGCCAGCAGGGGGACAACGCCAAGTAGAAAGGACAGCGCAGTCATCATCACAGCGCGAAAACGCTGATACGCAGCCTCTGCGGCGGCCTCTTTGATGGAAAGCCCCTTGGCGCGTTGCTCCATGGCGAACTCGACGATCAGAATACCGTTCTTCGAGGCCAGCCCGACAAGCATGATCATACCGATCTGTGTATAGAGGTTGATGTCACTGCCCACGATGGCCACCGCCGCCACGGCCCCAAACAAGGCCACGACAACGGAAAGCAGGATTGAAACAGGTAAGGTCCAACTTTCGTACTGACCCACCAGGAACAAGTAACCGAACAGGATGGCAAGCCCGAGGATGATGATCACCAGACTGCCCGAAGCTAGCTGCTGCTGCGCTGTCCCCGTCCATTCGAACGCATAGCCCGGGGGCAGGGCGGTTGCGGATTCTTCGGTCATCACGCTGATTGCATCTCCGCTGGACAAGCCGGGTGCAGGGACCGCCGTCACCGTGGCCGACCGGAACAGGTTGTGGCGCTTCAGAAGGACCGGACCCAGCACGTTTTCAACGTCGATCAGTGTCCCCAGCGGCACCATGTCTCCGTTTTGAGAACGGACATAGAGGTTCGCGATATCTTCGACATTGTCCCGATAGGTCCCATCGGCCTGAATCATCACGCGATAGACACGGCCGAACAGGTTGAAGTCATTGACATAGTAAGACCCCAGCTGAGCCTGCATGGTCTGAAAAATCTCGGCGACCGAGACATTCAGCGTTTTGGCTTTTTCGCGGTCCAGATCAACGAACAGCTGCGGGACGTTGGCGCGGAAGGTCGTATAGGCCTGCCCGATCTCGGGCCTCTGATTGGCCGAATACACGAACGAACCCACGGCCGATGCCAGATCCTGCGGAGTGCCACCGCCGGTTTGCTGAACTTCCATCTCGACACCGGCGGACATACCAAGGCCCTGGATGGGCGGTGGGTTGAAAGCAAGGACCGAAGCTGCTGATTCACCGTTCGCGATCGCCAGCACTTTGGCCAGAATGGCGTCCGCGCTCAGATCGTCTTCCTGCCGTTCGCTCCAGTTTTCGAGGTTGACGAAAATCGCAGCGCCGTTGGTGATCGTGCCGTTCAGCATCGAAAAGCCGTTGACCAGAACCGTGCTCGCGACGCCCGGGATTTCACTTATCTGTTCATCCAGACGTGCGGTCACCGCCTCGGTCCGTTCCAACGTTGCGGCATCAGGCAACTGTACATCAACGAACAGATAACCGTTGTCTTCAAGCGGAATGAATCCGGCCGAGGTGTTGGACATGATTGTCCCGGTTCCCATGCCAAGCCCAACCACGATGGCCAGCGCAATGGCCGGAAAAACCAACAGCTTTCGTACAATGGCCACATAGCCGTTGCGTACGGTGCCGATGAAGTTTTCGAACATCGCGAGCACCCCTTTGGGAGGGCCGGACCGGGGACGAAGAACCAAGCCGCACAGGGCAGGCGAAAGGGTCAGTGCGTTGATGGACGAGATTACGACAGCGGTCGAGATCGTAATGGCAAATTGGGAATACAGCCGCCCCGAGATGCCGGGCATGAACGTGACCGGCACGAACACCGCCAGTAGAACCAATGTGGTCGCAATGACCGGACCCGTGATCTGGCCCATGGCTTTGCGGGTCGCTTCAGCAGGGGGCAACCCTTCATCCGCAATGATTCGCTCCACGTTCTCGACGACGACGATGGCGTCATCCACCACGATACCGATGGCCAGCACCAAGGCGAACAGCGAGATGGTGTTCAGCGACATCCCGAACGCCAGCAGGAAGGCAAAAGTACCGATCAGGGATACCGGGATTGCCACCGCCGGAATGATCGTTGCGCGCCAACTTCCCAGGAACACGAACACGACCGAAATAACCAGAATGAAGGTCAGGATCAGGGTCGAGACCACGTCGTTCAAAGACGCCTCGACAAAGTCGGTCGTGTTGAAGGGGACATCATATTCGACATCCGTCGGAAAGGCGCGGGATAGCCGCGCCAATTCCGCCTGCACACGTTCCGAAACCGCCAATGCGTTTGCACCGGGGGCCTGATAGATGCCGATGACCGTGGCTGGAACCGCCTGAAAATAGCCCGAAGCCGCATAGTATTCTGCGCCAAGCTCTACCCGGGCGATGTCTTTGACGCGGACGATGGCACCGGCGTCGCCTGTCCGGATGACAATGTCACCGAATTCCTCTGCGGATGTCAGGCGGCCTTTGGATTTGATCGTGTACTGAAACGTCTGCCCTTCGGGAACGGGTGGCGCACCGATCGAACCGGCGGACACTTCGATATTCTGTTCCCGGATCGCATTGATGACATCCCCCGGTGTGATGGACAGCGCCGCCATCTTGTCCGGGTCCATCCAGATCCGCATGGCGTATTCAAGATTGGTCAGAACATCGGCCTTGCCGACGCCCTGCACGCGGGCCAGCGCATCGCGCAGATTGATCGAGGCATAGTTCGACAGGAACACACTGTCATAGGTCCCGTTGGGTGAGGTCAGAGTGACCAGCATCAGCATGTTGGTCGAAGATTTCTGTGTCACAACGCCGGACGAAGTCACTTCGGCTGGCAGCGACGACATGGCCTGCGCCACCCGGTTTTGAACGTTGACCGATGCGATGTCGGGATCGGTTCCGACCTCAAAGGTCACATCCAGCGAATAGGACCCGTTGTCCGATGATCTGGACGTCATGTAGATCATGTCGTCCACACCGTTGACCTGCGCCTCGATCGGCGCGGCAACGGTGTTTTCAACGGTCTCGGCGTTTGCGCCGGTATAGGTGGTCGAGACATTGACCACGGGCGGGGTGATATCGGGAAACTGCGCGACCGGCAGAACAAGGTATCCGATACCGCCCATGATGGTCAGCACCAGCGAAATGACGAGCGCCAGCTTGGGCCGGCTGATGAACAGGGCTGAGAACATCTGTTACTCTCCCGGTTGCTCAGAGGCGACGACTGCGTCAACAGCGACGCCGGGGCGAACCCGTTGCAGGCCTTCGACAATGACGCTTTCGCCTTCGCGCAGGCCGTCCAGCACGATAATCGCGGTTCCGACCGTGTCACCGGTGGTGATGTAGCGCTGTTCAACCATCTGCTTGTCGTTGACCACCAGGACAAACTCGCCCCGCTGATCGCGCTGCAAGGCGGCTTGAGGCACCAATACCTGCAAAGTCGGTTCCAGCGCTTCGATCTGCACATTCACAAAGGCGCCGTCCAGAATCAGCCGGTCTGTGTTGTCGAACTGGGCGCGAATGGTAATGGCGCCGGTCAATGGGTCGATACGGTTGTCAACGAATACAATTCTGCCGACTTCATCCATCTTAGTGCCGTTGGGCAGGATGACGTGCACATTCGGGCTTTGCGGGCTTTCCGCCAGCGATGCCGAGTTTTCACCATAAGTCTGCAAGACTGAGGTGAAGAGCTTTTCGTTCAACGAGAAATTCACGTATATGGGCGTCTCGCTGACGATATTGACCAGAGGAGGGTTGTTTGGGCCGACCACATCTCCGACGCTGGTCGTGATCCTGCCGATACGGCCGTCGAATGGCGCATGTATCTGCGTGTAGCTCAGGTCAAGCTCGGCCTGCTGGATCGCAGCATTGGCCGCCTTCACCTCTGCCTCGGCGACCAGTTCGTTGGCGCGGGCAATGTCGCGTTCTGACTCTGGTGTCGCGTCGCGTTTGTAAAGTTCTTCTTTTCGCGCCAGATCGACCTTTGCCAGTTCAAGATTTGCTTCGGCCCGGTTCAGATCGGCCTTTCGGGCCTCAAGCGTCGCCTCGTACAGGTCGGGTTCGATAGTGAACAACAGATCACCTTCTTTGACAGTCGCCCCATCCTCGACCTCGCGGCTATTGAGAAACCCGTTCACCCGCGCCACGATATCGACCTTGTTGATTGCCTCGGCACGTCCGATGAACGTGGCTTCGTCGGTGATTTCCTCGGTATAGGCCGCCGCTATGGAAACCTTTGGTGGTGCCCCTTCTTCCTGCGCGGTCGCCGGATGCGCCAAACCCAAGGACATCAGCATGAATGCGGCGGCCAAATGCCTGCTGATCTTGTTGGGTGAAAGGAATGCTGGGGACATGGCGAAAGCCTCGTTCGATGCAGAAACAAAAGATACCGACCCAGTCGCCACGGCGACGCGAGTCGGAGGAACCTGATCTCAGGATGACTTTTTTGCGCCGATATCTCAAGCGTGATGAGTCCCGCGCCGGTCAGGGCAGAGGTCAAAAGTTCAAGCACTTATGCTGGCTTAGGCCCTGATGCGGCCGCAGGGCCCAAGCAAAAGGGGCCCGAAACGGGCCCCCGGAGTCCATTGTGCCGGACCGATCAGTCGCGGGTTCCCGCGAACCTGTCCTGCCATTCTTCGCGCTGTTCATCCGTTATCTTGGCGAACAGAACGTCTGGCACGGTAAAGTCGTGGCCGGACGGCAAGGCGTTCAGCGCGGTGGCAACATCATCGGGCCAGCTGGTATCCAGCGTGTTCATCGCGCTCAGCATGCGGGCCGAGGTGTCGGGGATGAATGGTGCGCTGAGCACGGCGTAAAGCCGGATCAGATTCAGGCCAAGACGTACCTGCACGGCGGCCTGCTCGGGGTCTTCTTTGAACGTGGACCACGGAGCTGCGGCCTGTAGATATTCATTTCCGGCAACCCAGATTGCCCGCAGCTCCTGCGCGGATTTGCGAACCTCCATCGCTTCCATATGGCCTTCATAGGCGCGGACGCGTTTGGTAAGCTCTTCGATCAAGGCCTGCTCGCGGGGGCCGAACTGTCCACCTTCGGGCACGGTCTCAGCAAATTTCGAGCGGCAGAATTTGGTGATCCGGCTGACAAAGTTGCCCAGAACGTCTGCAAGGTCCTTGTTCACCGATTGCTGGAAGTTCTCCCAGGTGAACTCGCTGTCGCTGCTTTCGGGCGCATGGCTCAGCAGCCACCAGCGCCAGTAATCGGCAGGCAGAATGTCCAGCGCCTGATCCATGAACACGCCACGGCCCTGGCTGGTCGAAAACTGGCCGCCGTCATAGTTCAGGTAGTTGAACGACTTGATGTAATCCACCAGCTTCCAGCGTTCGGGTGATCCGGTCTCTTCATTATGCGCGTTGGTTCCCAGGATGGTGGCCGGGAAGGACAGCGTATGGAACGGCACGTTGTCCTTGCCCATGAACTGGACATAGCGCACGTCGTCCGCGCCCCTGTCGGTGCGCCACCAGCGTTCCCAATCCGCATCGGTCCTGCCATTGGCATCGGCCCATTCCTTGGCGCAGGCGATGTATTCGATGGGGGCATCGAACCAGACGTAAAAGACCTTGCCTTCCATCCCCGGCCAATCCTGATCGCCTTTTTTGACCGGTACACCCCAGTCCAGATCGCGGGTAATGCCACGGTCCTGCAAGCCGTCGCCGTCATGCAGCCACTTCTTGGCAATCGAAGTGGTCAGGACCGGCCAGTCCGTCTTGCTGTCGATCCACGCATCCAGTTTGTCCTTCATCGCGGATTGACGCAGATACAGGTGCTTGGTTTCGCGCACTTCCAGGTCGGTCGATCCGGAAATGGCCGAGCGTGGCTCGATCAGGTCCGTCGGATCCAACTGCTTGGTGCAGTTTTCGCACTGGTCGCCGCGCGCGCGATCATAGCCGCAATTGGGGCAGGTGCCTTCGATATAGCGGTCAGGCAGAAAGCGACCATCGGCGTTGGAATACACCTGTTTCTCGCTGACTTCGCGGATCAGGCCCGCGTCATCCAGCTTGCCCGCAAAATGCTGGGTCAGGCGCTTGTTCTGCTCGCTGGACGAACGGCCGAAGTGATCGAAGCTGAGGCCAAACCGGTTGGCGATATCAGCCTGAATCGCATACATGTCGGCGCAATACTCCGCCACCGGCTTGCCGGCCTTGGCGGCGGCCAGCTCGGCGGGTGTGCCGTGTTCATCCGTGGCGCACAGGAACATGACCTCGTTCCCCCGGCCACGCTGGTATCGTGCGTACAAATCAGCCGGTAATTGCGAGCCGATCAGATTGCCGAGGTGTTTGATCCCGTTGATGTAGGGGATCGCCGAGGTGATGAGAATCCGAGCCATGATCCGTTTCCGCGTAACTGTCTGCGCGCCCGTCTACATGATGTGATCGCCCAGCAAAAGCCCGGCTTTGGCCTGCTTGTCGATTTAGACCCCGAAGGCAACGAAAATCGAGCTGCCGCAACGATCTGGATCGCGTTCCGGGGCCATGCCCAAGGCTTTTGGGCAAGCAGAGGGGCTCCAACGCCTTGAATCCGAGTCGCAGTGCCCCGTCCTTGTTCCATACCGAACCGACCGAAAAGGCCAGGGTGATCACAAAAGACATTCAAAGAACAGCGGGGGTGCCCAGTTTTTCACTCTTCCCGTGATCGTTTCAGAAGGCGGCCAATCGTGAATGAGGTGCGCGGGGCGTAAACATAATTCGTGCGCTCCTCGGGGGTGGGGCGTGACCGCATCCGCGCCAGACCAAACACGATCAGAAACACATGCCCGAACGCCACGAAGGCAAACAGGGCACCGGGGCCAAATTGCTGGATCAGGGTCGACGTTATGTAGGGCGATGCAATTGCCCCCAAGGCAAACCAGAACATCAGGGCAGCCGACAGTTCCACCCGTTCCTCGGCCGTGGCAAAGTCGTTTGCGTGGGCGGAAGAGACCGAGAAGATCGGAAAGGTTGTCAGGCCGAAGAACACGGCCGCCGACATAACCCCGATCGTTCCGGTGCCGCTGGCTGCCATGGTGACGCCGCAGCTGAGTACCGCGGCAGCCGACAGCCAGATCAGCACCCAGCGCCGGTCATATTTGTCAGCCAGCCAGCCGACGGGGTATTGAGCAAGCGCACCACCCAATACGAAAGAGGCTAGGAAGAATGCGATCTGATCGACGCCAAGTCCGACCTCTTGCCCGTAAACCGGACCCACCATTCGGAACGAGGCCGAACTGAGCGCGGCCACGATCACGCCAGCCACGGCCAAGGGTGAGCTGCGCCAAGCCAGCTTGGGTTTCAGGCGGGGCGCGTCAGGTGTTTTGGGTTGGCTTGCTTTGGTCAGCGTCAGCGGCAGCAGTGACGCACAGCACAGGATCGCCAGCAGGTTATACGAGACGTAAGAGGCCGGGGGCAGAACGGCGATAATCAACTGGGCGCACAGGGATGCGCCCATATCCGCGATCCGGTATGTGCCCATTGCACGTCCTCGGGTTTCATTGGTGACCTTCGCGTTCAGCCAGGCCTCGATCACCGTGTACGCGCCTGCCACACAGGTGCCCGAGGCCACACGCAGGGCGGCCCAGATATATGGGTTTTCGGTCAGCGTATGTCCAATGAGGCCCATCGCGCCCAACGCGGTGCAAACTGCAAATGCGCGCGAATGACCGACATTGCCCATCAGACGTGGTGCCCACCAGCAGCCGATGAAAAACCCCAGAAAGTGCGAAGACCCCAAAAGACCGATCTGTTCGGTCGTGAAATCCAGCGTGATGCCGGAAATGGCATCGAGTGGCCCGACGCCTCCTGTGGAAAGCTGAAGCAGAATGACCGAAAGAAACAGGGCGGCAAATGAAATGATCGTGCGCATGGTGGTCTCAGATTGGCAGGGTCGCCGCACAATGCGCGCATCAATTCGACTTTAGCGAGTCGTTTTTTGCCGTTCGGCGATCAGGTCGCGCGTATGATCTCGGCGCGGATGTCCAGGCCGACAGTGTCGTCAACCAGGTCAGGATAGCCCGAAGCTCCGAAGTCGTGCCGGTTCAGGGCGCCCTTCAAGCCAATGGTCAGGCGGCTCAGATCGTTCACTGCACTTCCTGCCTGCCGGTACAGATTGGCCTCCAACGTGATCGGGCGGGTCACGCCGCGGACCGTCAGATTACCCGTGATCCGTGCGCCATCTGATATTCGCCCTTCCGCGCCTAGCTGTATGTCCGTTGACACAAACCGGATCGTTGGGTGCTGCTTCGCGTCCAAAACGCTGGGGCTGAGCATGGGCATACGTGCAAAGGGAAGCCGCGTTCTGGCTTTGCTGACGTCCAGTGTCACCGTGACCTGGCTGTTCTGTAGCCGACCTGTGTCAATCTGAACATCGGCGGTCCGGATCGGCATCGTCCCTGACTGTGCCACCCCCGCAAGATCAAACGTGAACCCGACCCGGGTGCCTTCATCCGACAGGATGTATGGCCGCAATGCGGCTTGTGCCGCCTGGGTCAGGGGCAGGGTTGCCAGCCCGGCTAGCAGGTTGCGACGGGTCAGAAGGATCATGCCATGACGCTTTCCCGTGTGGGGCGGGATCTTCTGAGCAGCATCAGAACGATCGCAATGTTCAGACCATTCCAAAAGATGCCATTCACGAACGCCAGTTGGTAGCTTCCGGTGAGGTCGTAGATCCATCCTGACATCCAGCCACCGAGTGCCATGCCAAGAATGGTCATCATCATGACGAACCCGACCCGCGAACCAGCTTCTTGCGGCGGCATGTATTCGCGGACAATCAACGCATAGCTGGGCACGATGCCGCCCTGTGCCAGACCAAAGAGCAGGCTGATGGCATAAAGCGACACCATTCCATCGTAGGGCAGGAACAGGAACAGGGCGATACATTGCAGGAGCGAACCGATCAAAAGCGTCAGGACCCCGCCAAGCCGATCTGCCAACAAACCCGAGATGATCCGGCTGACAACACCACCCAATAACATCAGTGACAGCATCTCGGCTCCGACCGCGGGCCCATATCCCAGCCCGACGCAATAGGAGACGATATGAACCTGTGGCATCGACATGGCGACGCAACAACCGATCCCGGCCAGGCCCAGAATATATTGCAGCGCGCGCGGTGACACACCGACACTTCGTGCATTGATTTGGGCGGATGCTGCGGCGGTGCTGTGTGCCTCGACCGGAACCCTGCGGCGTAGCAGCAGCGACAGGGGAATGACGACGACAAGCGTCAGCACGGCGAGCGTCAGATAGACCTGTTGCCACCCATCCCGCGCCAGAATTCCGGACAGCATGGTGGGCCAGATGGCGCCGGACAGGTAATTCCCACTGGCGACCAACGCGACGGCAATGCCGCGCCGTTTCATGAACCAATGTGAGATATCTGCGATCAGCGGGCCAAACCCAATCGATGTGCCCAGCCCCAGCAGGAGATGCGCCGCGGATAGCAACATTATGCTCGGTGCCAGCGTTGCCAGCACATAGCTCAGCGCACTCAAGACGGCTGCTCCGATCAGGGCGCTGGTGACGCCCAGCCGGTCCACCACCTGCCCCAGCCACATGTTGCCCAGGGCAAAACCGATCATCGCCAAAGTGTACGGCATCGAGGCTTCGGCACGACCGGCCCCGAATTCGGCTTCGACTGCGGGCATGACCACGATCACGGCCCACATGCCCACATTCGCCACTGTTGCAATGGCGAGCGTGATCAGAAGGCGAAGCCAGGAATAGCGGCTGTCATGGATCGGATGGCTCATGTGGTGACGCTAGGGCGCGGCCCGCGTTTTGACCAGTCACATCTTGCGTGATCCGTGTGGCTTTATGCCGGTGTGTCTTCGGTTTCGATCCGTTCCAGATGTAACCCGGCACGGGCGGCGGTCATGGTGGCCTGCCATGTGACCGGGGGCAGGGCACGGGCGCGGCGGCGTGTCAGAGCCCAGATCCGAGCCTCATCCCGATGGGTGGCCGCCATGTGCCAGCGCGTTTCAACCCCTTGCGCGCCGCCATCTCCGGGTGTCAGCAGCAAACCAAGCGGAGCCCGCCCCATCGCACCCCCCTGTTCGGCGGCCAGATGCATCCGGCGTATCGGCGTGAGCCCCGGTGCGCCGGGCAGGTCGCCGATGATCAGCGGAATGGCCCCGCTGCGCAGCGCCTCCTCCAGGCACCACAGCAGATCTTCGGCACGGGTGGGATGAACAAAAATGAACCGGGCCGGATCGGCAAAGGCCATCATCCCATCGGGGTTCAGCTGGCCGGGTTCCCAGGCGGGGGAAATCCACAAGACCGGCCCCTGCGTCTGACTGGCCAGCCACATGGCAAAGCTGCGCCGGGCGGGGCCGCATGCCTCGTGCACGCGGCCCAGTTCCAGGGTGATCTGCGGATGGAGCTTTACCCCCGGCGCCTGACGCGCAGTTTTGTGGCCAAGAAGTTGAGTGGACATGCCGGAATGCTAGCATGTTCCACTTTTGTTCTCAAGTGGTCAGGGCCGTCAACGAGACAGGATCAACTTGCCATTTGCAAATTGCACGCTCGAGAAACGATGCAGATATTCCATCCCCAAAAGCGATTTATCCAGCTCGCCCTCATTGACCCAGGCCGATACGTTCTGGTCGGTAATGGGGCCTGCGGTCAGGGTGTCAAGCCGCACCGGCGCCGTGCGCACCTCGCCGTTGGCGGTCAGGGCGCGGCCGAAATAGTTCAGTTGATCGGGATCGATGCCTACACGTTCTGCATCCCGGGCACTGAGAACGATCTGGCTGGCGCCGGTGTCGACAAGAAAGTTGATCGGCTCACCATTCACCAAAACCGGAAGGTAATAATGACCATCATAGGCACGAGGCACCTCGATCGCGTTGCCGGTGACGGTCATCTGCGGGGCAGGGCCAACCGAAGACCGGATGTCTTCCCACAGGCCGATGACGGCGATGACGCCAACAAAAATGAACACCCAGGCCATCACCTGCTGCAACGTCTTGTTCAGGGACTGGCGGTTTTGCGAAACGAACCAGAACGCGACGGCCAGCCCAAGCACGACCAGATAGACCAGTTGTCCGATATCGACGCTGTCCACAGGGTTCACCCCACTCAAGTTGCACGTCACATATATGGGGGTCTAAGACGCAAAACCAAAGGCCTTGAGGCCATCGAGAATGAACTGCACCGACAAGGCCGCAAGCAACATCCCCAGCAGCCGGGTCAACACGTTCAGCCCGGTCTTGCCCAAAACCCGCGCGACCGCGCCAGAGGTCAGATACATCACGAAGACCATTGCCAGCACAACCAGCATCACACCGATGACAATAGCAAGGCCCTGAATGCCCGGCTGCTGGCCCGCAAGCAGAATCATCGTTGCAATCGATCCGGGGCCTGCAATCAGCGGGATGCCCAGGGGAAAGACGGACGGGTCCGGGTGTTCCTCTTCCTCGGCGCTGCTTTCGCGTCGCTTGGTGCGGCGTTCAAACAGCATATCCAGCGCGGTCAGGAACAGCAGGACACCTCCTGCAACGCGGAATGCCTCCATCGAGATGCCGACAAACCCCAGAAGGGCTTCGCCAAAGGCGGCAAACAGGGCCAGGATGAAACCCGCCGTCAGGCAGGCCCGAATGGCAATGGACCGGCGCGTGTGCCAGTCCATACCCTGAGTCAGCGCCACGAAGATCGGCGTTTGCGCGGGCGGATCAAGGACCACGAAAAGCGTTGTGAACGCGGTAATCAGAAATGCACTGTCCATTGTTATCTGCTGCTCCGTTGCAGGTCTTGCAGGATACGCAGGGCATCCTGCGAACAACCCGATGGGACATAGACGTGATCGTGGTGATACCCCGCGACCATGTTCGCGGGAATGCCGGCCCGTGCCAGCGCGCTGGAAACGGCGGCGGTCAAACCAACACCTTCCAGCGAGGAATGAACCTGCAACGTGATGCACCGCATCGCGACGGCATCTTTCGGTGCCGCAGCGATCGGGACGACAAGAGACAGCCCTTCGGCCTCGGCGCAGCTGGCCCGCGTGCCCTGTGGCCAGGGTTTGTCTTCAGGCCATACGACAAAGGCAAATTCACCGGGCTGCAAGTCGGGATGCATACCCGCGATCATGGCGTTGGTGTCCGTGATGGGCGTGCTCATTCGGTTTCCGCCCGTTCAAGCCGTTCGGCGGCCGCGACCCACAATGCCTCGGCTTTTTGCATGGCCTCGGTGACTTCGGTGAACTTGCGGTTCCAGGTTTCCAGGTCGTTGATCCTGTCGTCCTCGTACAGCGCCGGATCGGCCAGTTTGGTCGAAAGCTTGTCATGCATTTCCGTCAGCTTTTCGATCCGGTCCTCGCATTTGCGCAGATCCGCACGCAAGGCCAGTATCGTCTCGCGCGGGGGGCGTTTCGATTTGACCGCCCGGGGCTTTTCCCTGACGGGTCTGTCGCGCGCCAGCAGCAGGGACCGATAGGCTTCAAGGTCGCCGTCGAAAGGTTTGACACTACCGTCCGAAACCAGCCAGAGTCGATCCGCGACAAGGCTCAGCAGGTGCATGTCGTGACTGACCAGAACCACCGCGCCGGAATAAGCCGTCAGCGCCTCGACCAGCGCCTCGCGGCTTTCGATGTCAAGGTGGTTGGTCGGCTCGTCAAGGATCAGCATATGGGGCGCGTCGATCGTGGCGAGCAGCAGTGAAAGCCGCGCTTTCTGTCCGCCCGACAGGCGCCCGACCTCGGTTTCCGCCTGATCCGCATTCAACCCGAACCCGGCCAGTCGCGATCGCCACTTGTCCGGCGCTTCGTCAGGGCGCAGACGGCGCAGGTGGTCCAGCGGCGTTTCGTCCACGTAAAGCTCATCCACCTGATGCTGCGCGAAATACCCGATGCGCAGCTTGTTGCTGCGGGTCATCTTGCCCGCCATGAGGGGCAGCCGGTCCGACAGCAGCTTGGACAAGGTCGACTTGCCCTGTCCGTTCTTGCCCAACAGCGCGATACGGTCATCCTGATCGATACGCAGGTTCAGGCGGCGCAACACTTCGGTTTCGCCATAGCCGGTGACGCCGCCTTCGATCTGGATGATCGGTGGCGACAGTTCCTCGGGTTCCGGAAAGCTGAAGGCGCGCAGGGCGGCCTCTTGCGGGGTCGAGACCAGTTGGATGCGTTCGATCATCTTCAGGCGCGACTGGGCCTGAACGGCCTTCGACGCCTTGTAGCGGAACCGATCAACAAAGCTTTGCAGATGTGCGATGCGGGCCTTGGCCTTGGCGTTTTCCGATTCCGCCTGTGCCAGCCGTTCCGCACGGCGTTCCGCGAACTTATCGTAGGGCACGGCGTAATAGGTCAGCTTGCGGTCTTCCAGATGCAGGATCGAACCCACGGCGCGGTTCAGAAGGCCGCGGTCGTGGCTGATGATGATCACAGTGTGCGGATATTTGGCCAAATAGCTTTCCAGCCACAGCGCGCCTTCGAGGTCCAGATAGTTGGTCGGTTCGTCCAGCAGCAGCAGATCGGGCTGAGAAAACAGCACCGCCGCCAGCGCAACGCGCATCCGCCAGCCGCCCGAGAAATCCGAACAGGGGCGCTGCTGGTCTTCGTCGTCAAAGCCCAACCCCTTGAGGATCGAAGCTGCGCGGGCCTCGGCGGACCAGGCGTCGATATCGGCTAAACGTGTCTGAATTTCAGCGATGCGTATCGGGTCTTGGGCGCTTTCGGCCTCGGCCATCAACGCACTGCGTTCGGTATCGGCGGCCAGAACCGTATTGATCAGCGAGACGTCAGAGGAGGGCACCTCTTGCGCCACGCCACCGATCCGAGCGCGTTTCGGGACCGAGATATTTCCCGATTCCAAAGCCAACTCGCCCCGGATCAGGCGGAACAGCGTGGTTTTTCCGGTTCCGTTCCGACCGACAAGGCCAACCTTGTGACCATCGGGAATCGTCGCGGTTGCGCCGTCAAACAACGGGCGACCTTCAACGGTATAAGTGATGTCTTCGATCCGTAACATGGGGCGCTCTTAGCAGAGCTGTGTTGCCACCGCCAGCGGCTCGGCATGTTCAATCTATAAGCAATGTGATAGCGCTGTGTCGTTTGCTATTCGGAACGGTTTTCACATGCGCGCGGCCCGGACACCTCCGCACTTGGTCACTCTGATTTTTGCCACGGCACTGTCGGTTTTGTCACTGAACATGTTCCTGCCGTCTTTGGCCCACATGAGTACGGATTTCGGTGTGGATTATGGCTTGGTTAACCTGTCGGTTGCCGGGTATCTGGCGGTCTCAGCCGTGTTGCAGCTGATCATGGGTCCGCTTTCCGATCGTTACGGGCGCAGACCGATACTTTTGATGTGCATCACCATCTTCGTCATCGCCTCAATCGGATGCTCTCTGGCCGAGGCCATTTGGACGTTCCTGGGCTTTCGTCTTTTGCAGGCCGCGGTGGTGGCTGGGTCAGTTCTTTCCAGCGCATCGATCAGAGATCGGTATCCGCCGAACGAGGCTGCAAGCAAACTGGGGTATGTGGCGATGGCCATGGCTTTGGCCCAATGCTTGGCCCTATGCTGGGTGGGACGCTCGACATGCTCTTTGGCTGGCGCTCGGGGTTTGTTCTTTACACTGTGCTGGGGGCAGGGCTGCTGGTTTTGCTTTGGTTCGACATGGGCGAGACCAATACAAACCGCTCTTCAACTTTTACAGCCCAATTGCGCGAGTATCCGGATCTGTTTCGCGCCCGCCGATTCTGGGGCTATGCCTTATGCGCATCGTTTTCGATTGGTGGGTTCTACAGCTTCATCACCGGCGCGCCATTGGTGGCTGCCGCGTGGTTTGATCTGAGCCCTGCCATGTTGGGACTTGGGATTGGTATCATAACAGGCGGGTTCATGGTCGGTAACTTCGTTACTGGTCGGATCGCGGTACGGACACGTCTGACCACAATGATCCTGATCGGCCGCGTTGTGGCTTCGACCGGGCCATTCTGCGGATTGCTTCTGTTCATCGCCGGGCAGGGGTCAGTCTGGGTATTCTTCGGTTCAGCCATCTGCGTTGGGTTCGGCAATGGACTGACCAATGCAAACGCTTCGGCAGGGGGCATGTCCGTGCGACCCAAACTGGCAGGCAGCGCGGCAGGGTTGTCCGGGGCGATGGTGGTCGGGCTTGGCGCGATCCTGACCTCGATGACGGGCGCGTTTGTCAGCCCTGAAAACGGGCCGTTTCTGGTTCTGGGCATGATGTGGGCCAGCAGTTTTGCAGGTTTGCTTGCAGTGCTTTACGTTCGGCGTCTGGACCGGGTAGACCCTTTGCCGGATACATTCTGAGCGCCAAAGCGGCAGGCAAACCATCATAACACTTTTCATGAGCGAAAGACCGTGGTACGCGGCGCGCGATGGATTTCGGCGCGGACCCGCGCCACATTGTAAGGAGAGGCCGACATGGCACTGGAACGTACATTCTCGATCATCAAACCCGACGCAACGCGCCGCAACCTGACTGGCAAGATCAACGCCAAGTTCGAAGAAGCCGGGCTGCGTATCGTTGCGCAGAAGCGCATCCACATGACCAAGGAACAAGCCGGCAAGTTCTACGAAGTACATGCCGAGCGTCCGTTCTATGATGAACTGTGCGAATTCATGTCGTCGGCTCCGGTCGTTGTTCAGGTTCTGGAAGGCGAAGGTGCCATTGCGAAGAACCGTGAAGTCATGGGTGCAACCAACCCGGCGGACGCAGCACCGGGCACCATCCGCGCGGAATTTGCTGAATCGGTTGGCGAAAACTCGGTCCATGGTTCGGATGCACCGGAAACAGCGGCTGTTGAGATCGCATATTTCTTCTCGGGCATCGAACTGGTCGGCTAAGCCGGTTTTTTGCCGAAAGATCGGGCCGCTCCGCCAGGAGCGGCCTTTTTTGTTCAGACCTGCTTTAGATCTTTGGGTGCAACGCGGACCCCGATGGCATCCAGATCGGCAACCATCCGGTTTTCCGGCGCGGCGCTGTTGCCGGCCTTGATCGCGTCGAAACGCTGTCGCAACTTCTTTTTCTCTTCACCCTTGCAATCATTCCAGGGGCGTCCCTGAAGCCCCATCACCAAAACATAGTAGCCGATGAAATGTGCTTTGGTACCAGCCCGCAAAAGCCGGGCATAGGCTTCATCCGGTCCCAGCTGTCGCAGTTCATCAGCCGAGTGGATGCCGGCGCGCGCGCAGGCCTGCTCGAAAGCCGGGCCAAGGTTGCGGATCGAAGAAACTGGATCGCTCATGAGCCTGTCTTAATTGCACCTCTGGGGTCTGTCACCCATGTTTGCGCGTTGGCGAAACATAATGTCTTGCTGTCTTCTGGTGTTTCCGCTCTCATGAAGTCATCCTGCCTCGGCGGTCCGGGTTTCAAAAGCCAACAGATACCAAAAGCGGGTCGGTCCAGGGCCAGACAAGCTGCTGACCAAGGTAAAAGCCGAATACGCTGAACGTGATGAAGGATCAGAACCGTCGAAGAAGGAACCAGCGTGCAGAAGATCGTTGAGACAAATGTCAATGAACACCTGAAAACGCCCCGGATTGGTGGATCATGACCGAATCTTCAGGTGTTCAGTGCATTCTGTCCCGATCCATTGACCAAGCACGTGTTGAAAAGCTCATTCCCGGGTTCACGATTAGGATCGGCCCACCAACGGAATCGAGATCTTTCGTGCTTTTGGATTGCCACGATCAATCGTTGCGGAATTCAGGGCGTATTCTGTTTGAGGTCGCAGAAACATTGTGGCTTTTCCAGAATGGCCGTGCGCCGCTGTCTCAACGCTGCAAGGGGCAGGGGCGTTTTGTGCAAGACCTGCCGAAGGGTCCGGTGAAAGCGGCTTTGAAGGGTTTCCCCAAACTGCGCGCGCTGATGCAGATCGGAACCGGAGAGATTCAGACGAAACCCCTGGCCGTATTGGATGAACTGGAGAAAACGCTGGTCAGGGGAACGGTCTGGTGCCTGTCTTCGCAGACGGGTCAGGCAGCAATCGTTCAGCTTCAGCGGCTGCGGGGGTATGAGACAGAATTTCAAAAGGTGAACACCGCGATTTCCGCCTTGTCCGGGGGCGGGCCGGGTGTCGAAGCGCTTTGTGCCGGACTTTTCCCGGGCATGGCCGCCTATCGCGCCAAGCCAGAGATCAAGTTGGGAAAAGCTGAGCCATCTATTCAGGTCGCGGCGGATATCATTCAGACATATCTGCAAGTTGCCCGGCAAAACGAAGATGGGGTGATAGCCGACATCGACACAGAGTTTCTGCATGATTACCGGGTGTCATTGCGAAAGGTCCGATCCGTGATCAGCCTGTTCAAAGGCGTATTTTCCGACGCGCAGACAGTGCAATTGAAGCGTGTCTTTTCCGATCTCATGGCCGCCACCGGGCGTATGCGTGATCTGGACGTCTACCTTCTGGAAAAAGATAAATACTTCAGCCTTGTACCGCCCAGTCTTCACACTGGCCTGCAAGAGATGTTCGACCTTTTCGAGAAGGAGCGCGCCAAGGAACTGTCACGCTTGTCCCGCCGGTTGCGCAGTGACGAATACAACGCCCGTATGTCCGATCTGACGGCGATGTTCAACGGAACAGACCGCCTGACGCCCGGATCAAACGCGAAACGGGCAGCACATGAATACGCGTGCGCATTGACCTGGAAACGGTATCGCAAGGTCTGCAAAATCGCACGCGGTATCACCGACGAAACTCCGGACGAAACCGTGCATGACCTTCGTATTGATTGCAAGAAACTGCGCTATCTGATGGAGATATTTGGGCCTCTGTTCGATGAAAAGAGCTTCAAGAAAATCATCAAGCCATTGAAAAAGCTACAGGACAATCTGGGCGTGTTCAACGACTGCGCTGTTCAGCAAAATTCCTTGCTGGCCTTTGTCGCGCAGCACAGCGACACGCGGGGCCATGTGGATGCGCGGATGGGCCTGGCCGTTGGGGGATTGATTGCGGTTCTGGATCAGCGCCAAAAGGCCGAGCGAAGCCGCGTGATTGCCAGCTTTCAGAAATTTGACGGGCCAGATACCCGGCGCCTGTTTCGGATCTTGTTTCACCGAAAAGAGGAGTGAGGAATGAAGATCATTGCCTGTTACAGCAACAAGGGCGGTGTCGGCAAAACCGCTACTTCGGTGAACCTGGCTTATTCCTATGCGCAGGCGGGGCAGCAGGTGCTGTTGTGTGATCTCGACCCCCAGGGCGCTTCAGGGTTCTACTTTCGGGTGAAGCCATCAAAAAAACTGAAGGATGCGCGGTTTTTCGAGGATGTGGGGCGGTTTATCAAGGCGATCCGGGCCAGTGATTTCGAAGGGCTGGACGTTCTGCCGGCGAACCTGACCTTCCGCGACTTCGACGTGTTCCTGTCGCGGATGCGAAACAAACGCTCGCGGCTGAAAAAAGCTTTGATGGCGGCGGGCAGCGATTATGACGTGATCATTCTGGATTGCCCGCCCAACTTTTCGACTTTGTCCGAAAATGTCTTCAAAGCTGCCGATGAAATCGTCGTGCCCGTCATGCCGACAACCCTGTCCGAGCGGAGTTTCGATCAGTTGGTAAGTTTTTTTGAACAACGCAAGCTGCGCAAGAAAAAGCTGCGCGCCTTTTTTTCGATGGTGCAACACCGGAAGGTTTTGCATCAGGAAACCATGAAGGCGATGCGCAAGCTGTATCCGAAACGTTTTTTGCAGGCGGTGGTTCCTTTCGCTGCTGATATTGAAAAGATGGGTCAGTATCGTGCCCCGGTCTGTACCTATGCCGGGCGCAGTGCGGCCTGTGCGTCTTACAGGGCGCTGTTTGAAGAGCTGGAAAACGGAGTGATTTCGAACCAATGAGCAAGGAAATCGAGCGCAAGTTTCTGGTTTCAAGCCTGCCGGACCTGAGCAAAGCGAAAAAAGCCGTCGTAAGGCAGGGTTATCTGACGGCCCCCGACGATTCCACCGAGCTTCGGCTGAGGCAAAAGAACGATGCGTATTTCCTGACCTTGAAAGGGGTTGGCGGCCTGGTCCGGGTAGAACGAGAGGCAGAGATCACCGCGGATCAGTTCGAAACCTTCTGGCCGGAAACCGAAGGGCGCAGGGTTGAAAAAGAGCGCTACACCGGCCATTTGCCGGATGGTTTGCTGTTCGAGCTGGACGTCTTTTCAGGCGATCTGGCGCCGCTGCGCCTGGTCGAGGTAGAGTTCACCTCGGAGGAGCAGGCCAAAGGATACGTGCCACCGGATTGGTTCGGTGCGGATGTCACCGCTGACACGCGTTACAAGAACAAAACCATGGCGATATACGGTGTTCCGGATTAACGCAGTTGTGCCAGATTGATCGTGGTTTCCAGCCCGGGGTCGCAGTTCCGGGCGGCAAATTTTCCGCCGTGCATATGTGAGATTGCGGCCACCAGAGCCAGGCCCAAACCCGCATTCCGCTCCGTCCGCGCGGGGTCAAGTGTCACGAAGGGAAGCTGAAGGCGACCCAGTTCTTCGGGCGGTACGCCGGGGCCACGATCCCTGACGCTCAGTTGGGTGAAACCGTCGCGAGTACCGATCGAGATCGTGATTGCAGTATGTTCCGGCGCGTAACGCATTGCGTTTTCCAACAGATTGGAAAGAGCTTGCGACAGAAGCGGCCGGTGCCCCTGAATGGCCGGGGCGGAACCCTTGACTTCAAGCTGCACGCCTTGATCGGCGGCGACCGGGTCATAAAGCTCGACAACATCACCAACAAGTTGCTGCAAATCGATGGTTTCGAATTGCTCGCGCCCCAGGCCGGCCTCGGCCCGAGAGATTTCGGTGAGCTGCCCCAGAACCCGCAGGACGTGATCGATTTCACCCGTCGCCCGCGCAATGTCGATCTCGCGATCCAAGTCGCTTTTGTCGGGTTCAGAGAGGGCCTCGACCCTTTGCCGCAGACGAGACAAAGGTGAGCGGAGATCATGTGCAATCGAATTAGATGTGGTCCGAAGGTTGCTTATCAACTCCTCGATCCGGTCAAGCATGTTGTTCAATGTGCCCGAAACCTGATCGAATTCGTCCCCGGTTCCTCGCAGCGGCATCCGTTTTGACAGGTCGCCTGAAACGATATTCTCGGCCGTACTGGCGATATCCGAAAGGCGTGAAAACACCAAACGCGTGAACAACCAGCCGGTGATGACGCTCAGAACCAAAGCAATCCCAAGCGCCAACGCAACCGAGCGAAACAAAACCCTGTCGAATTGCTGGCGCGACGCTGCATCCCGCCCGACCAGCAGGCGCTCGCCGCCCGGCAGGCGGATGGATGCAGCTGAAACCGGCACAAGCTGATCATTGTCGGCCCGGCGCAATTCCAAGTCTACCCAACCGCTTCCAGCGGCAATGTTCACCGGCCAGGACTTGAGATTGCCGACAAGTTTGACCCCCAACCTGTCTGTCAAAAGGTAAAGCGCGTCCCGCTCGGCGGCACTTGGCAAACGGCGCTCAATTGCAGTGATCAAACCTATCAGCCCACGCCTTTCGTATTCATCCGCAAGCCCTGTCAACTCGGCTGATACGACCGAGCGGGTTTCGGCCTCGATGCTTCGATTGGCGGTCACATAGACGATGGCGAGTACAGACGCCGTCAGAATCGTGCTCAGAAACATGCTGGTTGCAACCAGCCTTGTGCGGGAATTGTTCAGGGAAAGCCGAAGGTTATCCATCGGACATCATGTAACCCGCTCCGCGGACGGTTTCAATCAATGGCGCGTCACCGCCTTCATCCAATTGGCGCCGCAACTTCGAAATATGCACGTCCACGACGTTGGTGTTTGGGTCAAAATGATAATCCCAAACGCCTTCAAGCAACATGGTGCGCGACACCACGCGGTTTTTGCGGCGCAGGAAAAATTCGAGAATCTGAAACTCACGCGGTGTCAGGGTGATCTCGTGCCCGTCGCGTGTGACCTTGCGGGTCAGCAAATCCATCTGAAGGTCTTTGCAAGTCAATGTAGGCGTCTCTTCGGATTCCTGAGGGCGACGCAAAAGGGCTTCGATTCTGGCGTGCAACTCCTGAAACGAAAAAGGCTTGACCAGGTAGTCGTCAGCGCCCGAGCGCAGCCCTTTTACCCTTTCGTCCACGGCGCTCATCGCCGTCAGCATCAAAACCGGGGTTTTCAAACCGGCGGCCCGCATCGACTTGATCAGCGACAGCCCGTCCAGACCGGGCAGCATCCTGTCAAGAACAATGGCGTCAAACCCACCGTCCGTGGCATGGTACAACCCCTCACGACCGTCAGCAGCGGTTTCGACCACATACCCCTCTTCGCCAAAACCTTTGGCGATGAAGTCCCTGGTGTCAGCATCATCTTCGACGATCAACAGACGGCGGCTCATGGTCGGGATCCTTTCTTTTGATATTTAAACACAAATTTTAACTAAAGCATATGGTTAGAAGAAGTTCTTGCCGGGTGCTGGGCCGGCACCCGGCAAGCCCGGCGGATAGTGGACAACTCTGATCCGCCGGGTGAAGCGTGCGCCGAAAATCCCCATCAAGCGGCGCACGCATGTTCAAGGTCAGGCCAGTTCGACCGCGACAAAAATCTGGCTGCCGCCACGGTTGATCAGCACCAGGGCAGGATCGGTTTTTTCACTGTCCAGCGCAGCCTTCAAAGCATCCGGAGTGACAGTGTCCTGATTGCCGAGCTTGACGATCACATCGCCGCGTTGCAGGCCGGCCTTTGCCGCAGGGCTGTCGGGCTTCAGGTCGGTGACGACAACGCCCTCGACGGTTTCAGCAACACCATTTTCTGCCCGAACCGCTTCGGTCAGGGGGGCCACGGTCACACCCAGTGTTGTTCCCGCAACTTCCGCCTCGACCGGTTTGTCGGCCTCGGCCGATGCGGCCTGATGCTGGCCAACCGTCAAGGTCACAGTTTCCATCTTGCCGTCACGCAAAACGGTCAGAGTGCTGTCGGTGCCGACCTTGGTCGTGCCCACAAGGATGGGAAGGTCACCGCTGGACTCCACGGCATCGTCGTTGAAGCTCAGGATAACGTCTCCCTGCTTCAGGGCGCCGTCTGCTGGGCTGCCGGCAACCACGTCAGACACCAGCGCACCCGAGGAAGCCTCGATTCCCAACGCTGCCGCAAGTTGTGGGCTTACGTTCTGGATCGACACGCCCAGCCAACCGCGGCTCACCTGTCCGTCATCCCGCAGATCGG
Organism: Ruegeria sp. THAF33; assembly: GCF_009363615.1. Classification (NCBI taxonomy): domain Bacteria; kingdom Pseudomonadati; phylum Pseudomonadota; class Alphaproteobacteria; order Rhodobacterales; family Roseobacteraceae; genus Ruegeria; species Ruegeria sp. THAF33. The sequence continues at coordinate 1,253,693 of NZ_CP045384.1, forward strand.
CCGCGATGTGTTCAACGATGTTCGACGTGACGGCAAATCCAAGCCCCACAGAACCACCGCTGGGCGAATAGATGGCCGAGTTCACACCGACCACTTCGCCATCCATGTTGAACAGGGGACCGCCCGAGTTGCCCTTGTTGATCGCTGCATCTGTCTGGATGAACTCGGCATAAGGGCCTTCCGAGATGTTGCGGCCTTTTGCCGAAACGATGCCCGTGGTCACGGTCGAACTGAGGCCGAAGGGGTTGCCGATGGCGACCACGTCTTCACCTACGCGGATCTCGTCACTGTCGCCAAGCTCCACGGCTTGCAGGTCAGTTCCTGCGTCGATTTTCAGAACCGCGATATCCGTCAACGGGTCCGTTCCGACCACTTCGGCTTCGAAGGTACGGTCATCGCTGAGCCTTACGGTCACGGTCGAGGCATTGTCGACGACATGGTGATTGGTGACAATGTATCCGGCTTCGTCCAGAACAAATCCCGAACCCAGGCCCTGAGACGGGCCGCGTTGCGGCATGTTGAACCCTTCGGGGCCGCCGAAGCGTTTGAAGAATTCACCAAAAGGGTGTCCTTCGAAGTCAAAGTTTTGCCCCTGGGTTGGGGTCGGCGCTGTATCTTGTTCAGCGATGATGGTTACGACCGAGGGTGAAACGGTCTCAACCAGATCGGCCAATGCCTCGTCCGCCATGGACGGTATAGCCGTCGTTGCCAGTAGGGCCGCGCCGAGCGCGCTGACACCCACCCAGTTGGAAGTGCGAGGAAGTAGAAGCGAGGATTTGCGGATGCTCATTTGTGTCTCCTGATTATCGTCGCGCAGTTGCGGCTGCGCGTTGAGACAACAGATGCATGCTCAGAATTGGCGTTTCCTGACTGATCAATTAATAAATCTTAATTTTGCCACAAAGCCGGTGTTGGGTTGCGGTCGACGTCGATCGGGATTCGCGGAATTTCACCGATCCGCACCAGAGCGAATCGGAGGATTGTTGCTAAAAATGGCGTCAAACTTTCAAAAATATTGAATTTGTTTTGTTTTGTTGACAATCATCCTTCCGAATGATGGAGAAAAAAGCTGCTCTTCCAATGGTTGTGGGTGGGTCTGTGTGAGGCATGGCTTGACACACTAAAAATCTTTTTGAGTGCGGATATCGGTGAATAAGTTTGCGCTTAATCACGAATCGCTACCTCTTCCGAATTTGAAGAGTCTCCTTTAAGTTGATCCTAGTCTCGCGCGATGTTGCGTAAAAGCCATTCGCAGAAGACCCAAATTAACCATTCCTTCCAATTTTACGTTGTTTCGAGCGATCGGATAAGTGAGGATGAAGATGCCCAAGTGAGGGGAGCCAAAAGCGCTAGGGGGCGCTGGCGGCTAACTCGATCACCAAAAGTGATAGCGGCGTGTTAACGAGGGGGTCTTGTTTAGGTTTGGCTGTTTGGGAGTCGGAGTGTTTCTGAAAGCACACTGGCCACACTTTGGAGATTGAGCAAAGTGGTAGTCCTGTTTTGGGCACCGGCCCGGTCGATAAGACCGGGCCGTGTTTGTTCAGGGGGCATGTTTTTTGCGCCAGGCCTTCCAGTCATCCAGGGTATCCAGATCCAAAAGTGCGTTTCGGCCGGGCAGCGGATGCAGATGAACAAAGTCTTTATGCTCCCGCACGATCTCTTGTGCACCGTCGTCCCCCTGCAACTGTGAAAGTTGACCAAAAAGGGATCTGTCAAACACCACCGGATGACCGGGCTTTCCATCCTCGGTTGTACCACGCCAGACCAGGTAGTCGGGATGGGTTAGTCGCGCTTTCAGGATTGTTGTCAGGTCAGCCTGAGTCAGATCGGGCAGATCGGCCAGCAAAACCATCGCGGCGGGAGCATCCGGCGGCAGTTTTTGGATTGCGGCGCGCAAACTGGCGTTCATGCCTTCTGCCGCATCCCGGACCGGAACGATCCGAACATCCATGCCATCAAGTGCGCCATATCTGGGATTTGGTTCAGGGGGCAGGGCGACAATCACAGGACCCACGGCGGAGGCTGTGCGTGCCGAGCGTGCGACCAACGGAATACCGTTGATCGGCTGCATCAATTTGTCGATGCCGCCCATGCGGCTGGATTGACCCGCCGCCAAAAGGATAATGGGTATTTCGGTCATTTCGGTACAATGCCGTGGGCCCGAGCGCGAGTCATCCCCTCATTCGGGCGCCATCTGCGTCAAACAAGGGTGTCGAGATGACCTTTGCCTTGCGGATCTGGCCCAGTATTTCGATCTTGACTTCAAGCCCTTCTGCTGCGCGTTCGGTTGGCAGAAAACCGATGGCGACGGACTTGCGGGCATAATGCGAATAACCGCCCGAGGTGCAGAAGCCCACGACAGTGCCATCCAGCCAGATCGGTTCATAGGCGTTCACGTCGGCGTCGTCTGCGTCGACCTCGAAGGCCACCAACCTGCGCGCGGGGCCTGTAGCACGTTCCGTCTCGGCGACAGTGCGCCCGATAAAATCGACGGTCTTGTCGAAGGCGACGAAGCGGTCGAGCCCGGTTTCGGCGGGGGTGTAGTCGGGTGAGAATTCGCGCATCCACGAGCCGAAGAACTTGTCGAGCCGCAGGCTCATCATCGCGCGCATGCCGAAGGGCACCATGCCGTGCGATTGGCCGGCCTGCCATAGGGTCCACCAAAGCTGGCGCTGCGCCATCGGATCGCAATAGATCTCGAACCCCAGGTCGCCGGTATAGCTGACCCGCTGCACGATGCAGTCGGTCATGCCAACGACCATGCGGCGCACGTCCATGAAGCGCATGCCGCTGATATCGGCGCGGGTGCAGGCGGCCAGAACCTCGCGGGCTTTGGGGCCTGCGATCTGGAAGCCGTTGCGGCGGTCAGAGATGTTTTCAACGGTTGCGCCGTCTTCCTGATGTTGCTGAAACCAGCGCATGTGGAAGTTCTGCGCACCATATGAGGCGGTGAGTTGGAATTCCTCCTCGCCCAGGCAGGACACGGTGAAATCGCCGATCAGCTTGCCCTTGGGCGACAGCATCGGGGTCAGCGACAGGCGGCCCGGGGCGGGGATGCGCCCGGCCAAGATCCGATCCAGCCAGTCGCGGGCGCGGGGGCCGGTGATAAGGTATTTGCCGAAATTGTGCACCTCGTTGATGCCCACGCCCTCGCGCACGGCGCGCGCCTCGCGGCCCGTTGCGGCGAAGGCGTCCGAGCGGCGGAAGGACGGGGTTTCATAGGTCGGTTCGCCCGCTTGCGCGAAATAGTTGGCGACCTCGAGCCCGTATTGCTGGCCCCAGACGGCGCCCAGATCGCTGAATATGTCATACATCGGCGTGGTGCGGTTGGGCCGCGCGGCGGGCAGTTCCTCGTTGGGGTAGGCGACAGAGAAACGCTTCTGATAGTTCTCGATCACCTTGGGGCGGGTGTATCCGGGGGTGATCCAGTCGCCAAACCGGGCCACGTCCATGGCAAAGACGTCGCGCTCGGGCTCGCCCTCGATCATCCATTGCGCTAGCGTCAGGCCGACGCCGCCGCCCTGGCTGAACCCGGCCATCACGCCGCAGGCCGACCAGTAGTTGCGCACGCCCGGCACCGGCCCGACCAGCGGGTTGCCGTCGGGGGCAAAGGTAAAGGGGCCGTGGATCACCGATTTCACACCGGCCTCGGCCAGAACCGGGAAACGGCGATAGGCGAACTCGATCGAGTCGGTGATCTTGTCGAAATCATCGGGCAGCAGCTCGTGCCCGAACTCCCAGGGCGTTCCGTCCACCGCCCAGGGCTTGCAGGGCTGTTCGTAGAACCCGATGCACAGGCCGCGCCCTTCTTGCCGCAAATAGCTTTCACCGGCCGGGTCCATGACATGCGGATGTTCGCCGCCCGCGTCGATGATCGCCTCGATCTGAGGGATGTTGTCGGTGACGAGGTATTGATGCTCCATCGGGTGCAGTGGGAAGTAGATGCCCGCCATCGCGCCCACCTCGCGCGCCCAGAGGCCGCCGGCGTTGACGATATGCTCGGCGTGGATGGTGCCCTTGTCGGTGACCACGTCCCATGTGCCGTCGGGGCGCTGGTTGGTCTCGCGCACCATGCAGTGGGTCTCGATCGTGGCTCCGCCCATGCGCGCGGCCTTGGCATAGGCGTGGGTCGTGCCCGAGGGGTCGAGGTGCCCGTCCAGCGGATCATAGAGCGCGCCGATGATGCCGTCGGTGTTTGTGATGGGGGCGATCTTCTTGATCTCGTCGGGGCCGACGATCTCGGTCTCCAGCCCCATGAAGCGATGCTTGGCGCGTTCGGCCAGCAGCATGTCGAACCGGTCCTGGTTGTCGGCCAGCGTAATGCCGCCCACATGGTGCAGCCCGCAAGACATGCCAGTGATCTCTTCCAACTCCTTGTACAGCCGGATGGTATAGCCTTGCAGCGCGGCCATGTTGGTGTCGCCGTTGAGCGTATGAAACCCACCCGCCGCGTGCCATGTCGATCCGCTGGTCAGTTCCGACCGCTCCAGCAACATCACGTCGGACCAACCCAGCTTGGTCAGGTGATAGAGCACCGAACAACCGACGACGCCGCCCCCGATGACGGCAACCTGACAGGTGGTTTTCACAGTGTTCCTCCCTATGATGTTGGAAAAAAACTGTCGAGCCGATGGGGATATTACTCGTCTGTTAGCGACAACAAGTGTCGCATGTCATCTATTGCGCCGGCTTTGGAATTGCACAGCCTTCTCGCTCAGCCAAAGCGCGTCGATACTTGTAACCGAGGGCAAACAAACAGGCAGCCTGCGCCTCGTTCAGCACGACATCGCCCGGTGGTTATTCGGCCTCGAAGGCCGCTTTTTCACTTTATTGCACGGCTGCAACAAAGTCGGTGTGATCAAACTGGCCCATCTCGCCCAGCTCCGTGCTTGGGCCGGACTTTGCGATGATCGGAATATCCGCGCCCGGTTCAGCGCAATTGGGTCGTTCGGTTGACGACAGGCGCTTGGGCAGCGCGCGGAACATTTCAGAAAAATCGCAGGCGCTACAGGGGGCGCACTTTCAGTCCGGTGATGCGGTTGCCTTCACGCGCCGTGACCTCGAACCGGAAACCGTGGAACGAAAACACCTGACCGACGTCAGGGATCATTTGGGCCTCGTGAATCACCAGACCGGCCAGCGTGTTCGCCTCGTCATCCGGCAGAGACCAGTCCAGTGCCCTGTTGGCATCCCGGATTGTCATGGAACCTTCAACCAGATACTGGCCATCTTCGGTGCGTGTTACCGGCACCTCTTCGTCTATGTCGAACTCATCGGCAATCTCGCCCACGATTTCTTCAAGAATATCTTCAAGCGTGATCAGGCCTCGCAGTGACCCATATTCATCCACAACCAATGCAAAATGGCTGTGCATCCGCAGGAATTCCCGCATCTGGTCGTCCAGCGTCGTGGTTTCGGGCACAAAGTAAGGATCGTTTGCCACCTTTCCGATGTCAAAGCTCGCCAAACGGTCGGTCTCGCCGTCGCTGCTGCCTGCCTGCGCATACATGGCGCGAAAGAGGTCCTTGGCGTGGACAACGCCCACGATGTTTTCCGGCTCGTCCCGGAACACAGGCAGACGGGTGTGGGGGCTTTGCAGACATTGTTTCAGGATCGCCTCGGGGGCGGCATTGGCGTCGATCATCTCGATATTCGATCGGTGCAGCATGATCTCTTCCACCGTTCGGTCGCCCAAATCCAGCGCACCCAAGATGCGGTCGCGGTCTTCCTTTTCGACCACGCCTTCGGAATGACCAAGTTGCAAGGCGCCGGCAATCTCTTCGCGTACAGCCAGAATGTTGCTGTCGGGATCGATCTGCACGCCGAACAGGCGCAACACACCGCGCACTAACAGCCGCACCGCGGCCACAATGGGTGAAAACACCGTCACGACGACGCTGATGATCGGCGCGACAGCTGCCGCGGCCTTTTCGGAATTGGTGATGGCGTAGGTCTTGGGCAGCACTTCGGCAAAGATCAGCACCAGCAAAGTCATGACCAGGGTCGCCAACGCCACGCCGCTTTCGCCGAACAAACGGGTGAACAAGGCCGTCGCCAGCGAGGCCGCCAGGATGTTGACAAGGTTGTTACCCAGAAGAACCGAGCCGATCAGGCGTTCATTGTCATCGGTGATTTCCAGCGCCTTTTTCGCGCCCCGTGATCCCTTGTCGGCCTGCGCCCGCAGTTTTCCGCGAGAAGAGGCTGTAAGCGCCGTTTCCGAACCCGAGAAAAAGCCGGACAAAACGAGCAACAAGAGGATCGCGCCTGACGTAAACCAGAATGCGCTGTCGATCAGAGAAGATGAGGGTTCCATTGGTCCTTGGTGGGTTAGGGTGACGCATCCGTTATGGGGATGCCGCGCTGCTGGATCAAGGGCTTAGCCCCGGTCTTCGTCAGGGTCTTTGCTCAGCGGGTGGTGTTGCAACACCAGTTCCGACAGCCGTTCATCCAGAACATGAGTATAAATCTCGGTCGTTGCAACGTCGGCATGACCCAACAAGGTCTGGATCGAACGCAGATCAGCGCCGTTGGCCAGCAGATGCGTGGCAAAGGCATGGCGCAGGGTATGCGGGGTGACTTTCTCGGGCGAAACGCCACCCTGAACGGCCAGTTCCTTGACCAGCAGAAAAAACCTGTGCCGTGTCAGGTGGCCGGACTTGCCGCGCGACGGAAACAGAAAACGAGACCTTTGACCGCCTTTCTCGACGGTCTGGTCTTCGGCTTCGTCCCGCGCGGTCAACCAGGCAGCCAAAGCATCCCGCGCCGGTGGGGACAGGGGCACCATGCGTTCCTTGCCGCCTTTGCCCATCACCAGCAACATACGCGGATCGCCACGGGCCGAGGAAACGGGCAGGGACACAAGTTCGGTCACACGCATCCCGGTGGCGTAGAGAACTTCCATCAAACAGGTATTGCGTACGCGATCAGCCTTGCTGCGCCCGGTTTGTCGGGCGGCTGCCAGAAGACGGTCGACTTCGGGCACGTCCAGCGTTTTGGGCAGTCGCTTCTGCCGCCCCGGACCTTTGATCTGGATGGCGGGGTTCGTCTCGCTCCAGCCTTCCTCGAACGCAAAGCGGTACAGCTGTTTTATCGCCGACAATCGCCGCGCGCGGGTGGAACGCGACAGGCCCTGTGCCTGGCAGTCGATCAGATAGGCCTTGATCTGATCACGATCTGCCTGATCGAATCCGGATCCCCTGTGCTGCAACCAGGATGCAAAATCTTTCAGATCGCGCCCATAGGCCAGCAACGTGTTTGTCGCCGCGCCAAGTTCCGCCGCCTGGGCCTGTAGAAAGGTCGAAATCCATAGCTCATTTGTCGCCGGAATAGCCATCTTCAGCGCTCTTGCAGGATCAACAGGCTCAGCGCAGCACGCCGCGCGGTGTCTTCCAGGCCCACGCGTCGGAAGGTTGCGATTGCTGCGGTCAGATCCACCAGATTGCCCCGTGCACCATGCGCAAACAGCTGCATGGCTTCCAGTATGGCTTCACCAAGCTGACCATTGTCCAGCAAGGCGTCAATGTCGTTGGGTACGGGCGCCGCCCATGCAAACCCCTGAGAAACCGCGTCGGCCAACGGAGAAGGAGAAACCGCCCGCCCCGGATCACCCTGCGCCAGCGCCGCAAGAAACAGGGTATCGATCGAGTTGTCCGGTGCTGATTGCTCAGCCTGTTCGTACAGGCCAGACAGCATCAGAATGCGCCAGCGCAGGTTTTCAGTCGCCGGCACCGAAACCTTCGACAGACGCTCGGCGAACAATTCGGCGAAGGGCACTTCAAGCCCGACGCTGCGCATCTGCTGCCAGACCGGTGGCAGCGTTTTTCCGATGGCTTCAGCGTTTCGCGTATCCAACGCGCTTTCAAATCGTTGGATGGCCGCGACCCGGTCCCAAACTGCGCCGGACGCTGCCGGGGACCTTTCGGTATAAAGTCCAAGCAATTGATTGGGCGTCAAGGCGCCAATGCGTGTAAGCCGTTCGGCGGCTTCGATCTGCGCTTTCCATCCGGCCACATCCCGAAGATCCGCATTGGCGAAAGCGCGTGGCAACGAGGCGGAAGGAAGCCGTTCTCCGATCGCTTCGAAAAGTCGGAAACTCAATGGATCCGGGTTTTCAGGCTGGGGCAGATAAGCCGCGCCTTCATAGAGTTCAGGGCTTAGAAAACGATCCAGAACCGCCAGCTCTTCCGGTGGCAGGATGTCCAGGGCATGCGCGGCCTCAAGCGTCAACGCGGCCGATGCCCAATCTCCGCGTCGGGCTTTGCAGAACACTTGCGCGGCGTAGTCCTTTGACAGATGCGGTTCGGCGATAAGGGCGGTGCAGCTGCGATCCTCATCACCGGTCAGCAGCGTTGCGTCAAACCAGCGCTGAAACCGATCCTGTGTATCGGTCGGCCCGGCCAGTTGAACCAGTGATTGCACGGGGTCAGCCGCGCCCAGTTGCATCAGTCGGTCCAGTCGCGCCAGCAGCATAATCTCTTGCGCATCAGGGCCCGCCGGTGCTCGGGTTTCCGACAGAAGCAATGTAAACAACAGGCGTTGCATGGCCGGGTTGTCGCGCACGGGCGTCTTCGCGATCAGCTCCGCCAGCCGGTTCGCATCGCTGCCTTGCCACAAATCCACGGGCAACCCAGTGACGGATGATGCGACCAGGCCCAAAGGTTGCGACAACGCTTCAAGCGGCGTGACCTCAATTTCGGGCAATCCGCCGTTCTGTGCCACCGGCGGTTCCAGCAATACGGTTCCGGGCAGGTTTTCCGGCGGATCCGCAAGCCACTCGATCGCGGATAACGGGGTCTGCGCATGTGCCGATCCCGCCAGAAAGACCGCCAACAGCGCCTGTTTAGTTGACATCCAATACGACCGGTTCGCGGATTTCACTTTGAGGCGCAGAAAAATCCGCGCCAAAGAATGGGCCAACATAGGCGTAGGCGACCAGCCCAATGAATACCAGGCAAAGAACATATATCAGGAATTTGATCAGTCGGCCCATGGCCCCACGCTGCCTCAATTTTTGATTTTGGCCAAGTTATAACTGGCATTTTTCCCAAGATCACGTCATTCACGTTTAAATGAGCGAAATTAAGCATAACACACATTCAACAGACACACAGGGTGGTTTTGATCTGCACAAAACCGTGGTTCTGGTGGGGATGATGGGGGCTGGCAAAACTGCGGTGGGTCGCGCGTTGGCCGCACGTCTGGGTGTTCCGTTTCTGGACAGCGATGCCGAGATCGAATCAGCCGCCAACATGACCATTCCTGAAATCTTTGAGCGTGACGGCGAACCTTTCTTTCGCACCAAGGAATCGCAGGTCATCGGGCGCTTGCTGGATGAACAAAAAGGCATTCTTTCAACGGGTGGGGGGGCGTTTCTCCAGCCGGAAAACCGTCGCATCATCGCCGAAAAGGGCGCTGCCGTCTGGCTGCGCGCGGATCTGAATGTTCTGTGGAACCGTGTGCGCCACAAAGACACCCGTCCTCTGCTGCGCACCGACGATCCCTATGCGACGCTGAAATCCCTCTACGAGGCCCGCGTGCCGGTTTATGCTGAGGCCGATCTGACAGTGGATTCGGATGGCGAGACCTCGATCGAAAATATGGTAGGCCGCGTTGTCGACGCTCTGTTGGCGCGCCCTGATGTTTTGGAACTCAAATAAATGCACCAAACAGTACATGTGGACCTGGATGACCGATCCTATGATGTTGAAATCGGTCCGGATCTTCTGACGCGGGCAGGGGGCTGGATATCTCCACTTCTGGCCCGGCCAAAAGTCGCGGTTCTGACGGATGAAAACGTGGCCGGTCTGCATCTTGAGGCGCTGCGCGCCGGGCTGAATGCCGCGGGGATCGAGATGACCGCACTGGCGCTGCCCGCCGGAGAGGCAACCAAAAGCTGGCCGCATTTCGAGCGCGCCGTCGAGTGGCTGCTCGCGGAAAAAGTCGAACGCCGGGATGTCGTCGTGGCTTTGGGCGGCGGCGTCATCGGAGATCTGGCAGGCTTTGCAGCGGCGGTTCTGCGGCGCGGTGTTCGCTTTGTGCAGATTCCAACGTCCTTGCTGGCGCAAGTGGACAGCTCGGTCGGTGGAAAGACCGGGATCAACGCACCACAGGGCAAAAACCTGATCGGCGCGTTTCATCAACCCTCGCTGGTTCTGGCGGATACCTCTGTTCTGGGGACCATGACCCAAAGAGACTTCTTGTCAGGCTATGGCGAAGTCGTGAAATACGGGTTGCTTGGCGATGCGAAGTTTTTTGATTGGCTTGAGGCGCACGGGCCAAGCGTTTCCTCGGGTGACATGGCGGCCCGGGTACACGCGGTGACGCGCTCGGTGCAAATGAAGGCCGACATCGTCGCGCGGGATGAAACCGAACAAGGTGACAGGGCTCTTCTCAATCTGGGGCACACGTTCTGCCACGCCCTGGAGGCCGCGACGGGATATTCCGACCGCCTTCTGCATGGCGAAGGTGTGGCAATTGGCTGCGCGCTGGCGTTTGAGTTGTCATCGCGCCTGGGTTTGTGCTCGCAAGAGGATCCAAGCCGGGTGCGCGCGCATTTGCGTGCCATGGGGATGAAGACGGATCTGGCCGATATTCCGAGCGAATTGCCAAGCGCCGAGGCGCTGGTGGATCTTATGGGACAGGACAAGAAAGTCGTGGATGGCCAGCTTCGGTTTATTCTGGCGCGTGGGATCGGAGAGGCGTTCGTGACCTCAGATGTACCGAAAGATGCGGTTCTTTCGGTCCTGTCGGATGCGCTTGCCACGGCTTGACCTGAAGGCCTAGCGCCCCTGAATGACCATTAGTTCACCGATGTTTTCGCGCGTGATGTAACCCATCATGCGACCGCCCCGAGTGACCACAGCGATGGCCGGAGCGCCGTTGTGCAAGTGCTCCAGAACGGTCTCGAGCCCGGTGGTAAGCGAAACCGAGGGGACCGCCGCGTCCATGATCGACGTGGCGGGTGCTGATCTGGGTTGGTCACTTGCCAGCGCAGCAAACAGCCGTTCACGCGTGACGAATCCCAGCAGGGCCTGGCTTGAGTCCAATACAGGGAATTCGTGTTGAGTGGTGTGGATCACGGCTTGCGCCGCCGTGCTCAGCGTATCGTCGGGGGAAAGCGCGTGAAACTCGGTGATCATCGCGTCCCGGGCCAGAACCCGGCGCGCTGCGGATCGCAGGGCGACGTCCTGGCTTTCGGCGTTCGCGGCGATGAACACGAACACGGCGATGAGCACCAGAAACGGGTTGCCTGAACTCAGCCCCAAAAACCCCAGACCCACCGCAACGATCTGACCTCCGACCGCAGCCACGCGTGTTGCTTTGACGCGGTCCATGCGCAGGCACAGAAGGGCGCGGAATACGCGCCCTCCGTCCATGGGGAAGGCCGGGATCATGTTGAATACGGCCAGCAGCAGGTTGATGTAGGCCAGCCTGTTCAGAAACCCGATACCCGGTGAATCGATCTGGGAAAGCGTCTCGATCGGCACTCCTGCTCCGAAGGCGACCAGTATGACCCAGATCACGATGTTCACCGCCGGACCTGCAAGTGCCACAAGCACTTCTTGCATCGGTTTTTCCGGCATCCTTTCAAGCCGGGCCAACCCGCCGATCGGCAACAGTGTTATGTCTGGGGTCTTGATTCCAAAGCGCCGCGCCATGAGGGCATGACCGAACTCATGCGCGACCACACAGGCAAACAAGGCCAGAACAAACAACAGGTTGTCTATGGCGGCCGGCAGGCCACCGGCGGAATAGGCCGCAAAGCCCACCCAGGCCAGAAGCAGGAAAAACGTGACATGGACCCTCAGTTCGGACCCGAGCAACCGGCCGAGAGAAAAGGACCATGTCATGTCGTGTCTCCGAATTTTCTAGAACGGAATCTCGTCGTCGTCGATTCCACCCGATGCCGGTGCCGGGGAACTGGACGGACCGCCGTAAGGATCTCCGTACCCGCTGCCACCGGCTTGGCCGCCGCCGTAACCACCGCCGCTGCCGCCGCCTTCGCCGCGGCTGTCGAGCAAGGTCAATTCACCGCGGTAGGGGCGCAGAACAACCTCGGTTGTATAACGGTCTTGCCCGGACTGATCCTGCCATTTTCGGGTTTCCAGCTGGCCTTCGATATAAACCTTGCTGCCTTTGCGCAGGTATTGCTCTGCAATACGGGCCAGCGGTTCCGAGAAGATTGCGACCGAGTGCCATTCCGTGCGTTCGCGGCGTTCGCCCGTGTTGCGGTCTTTCCAGTTCTCTGACGTGGCAATGCGCAGATTGCAAACCTTTCCGCCGTTCTGGAACGACCGGACCTCGGGGTCGCGGCCAAGATTACCTACCAGAATGACCTTGTTGACTGAACCCGCCATGTAATTCCTCGTTCTGTTTTCGCGTATGTGCGCCGAATCTGGCGCGACTTGTTTCGTGAGACCCTATACGGCCTGCATCATGGATGAAAACAGTAGATACAACAGTGTTGGGCAAGAGTCTTACTTTGGCCTTTACCAAGCTTTCATTTTTTGTGGGAATACCTATAATCCGACTGGTTTCTTATCGAGCAGGATAGGCATTGATGCGTTCTTGGGTTGCTGGGTTTTCTGTTGTCTGCCTTGTGCTGGCCGTTTTGCCTGTGCAGGCGCAAACTCTGTCTACCAAAAGCCGCAAGGATATCTTCCTCAAACAGTCCAAGATTCTGGATTCCCGTGCGGCGACGCAGTATCGCGATTCCGCGCGGTTGAAACCAAAGACATCCCGTGCGCATACCGGCAAGCGATATACTGGCAAGTATCGCGGCCAGTATCTGGATCTGGCGAAACAGGCTGCCCGCCTTCACAACATTCCCGAAGACTTGTTCCTGCGCCTTGTTCAGCAGGAAAGCGGATGGAACCCGCATGCGAAGTCTCACAAGGGTGCTCTGGGATTGGCGCAATTGATGCCTCAGACCGCCGAGCTTCTGGGGGTCAACCCGCATGACCCCAAGCAGAATCTCGAAGGTGGGGCCAGATACCTGTCCTGGCAGTATCGCAAGTTCAAATCCTGGCCACTGGCTTTGGCCGCCTACAATGCCGGCCCAAAAGCGGTGGAAAAGCATGGCGGCATTCCGCCATACAAGGAAACCCAGAACTACGTGAAGGTAATCTGGGGCGGTTAAACCCGATGCCGCGGCGCAGAACGTCCGGTTCTTGATCAGGCTCAACCAGTCCAACTAATCTGAAAGGGTATCGTCCAGTAACTGGTGAGGTCGCCTCATGCCTGTTGACCACCCTGAGATTCCGCAAGAAACGCTGGCCAACTGGCAGCAACTGGTTGATCTGGTCGCGGAATTGGCGGATGTGCCCGCAAGCCTGATCATGAAAACCGACGCACCGGATCACGCGGTGCTGATCACTTCGGATCATCCCGAAAACCCGTATCCGGTTGGTTTGAGTTTCCAGTTGAATCCCAAACTTTATTGTCAGGGCGTCCTGCAGCGGGACGGAGAGCTGGTGGTTGAGGATGCAGCCTGCGATCCGGATTGGGCGGACAATGACGATCTGGAACATGGGATGACATTTTACATCGGCCTGCCGCTTAAATGGCCCGATGGATCGGTGTTCGGAACGATTTGTGTTCTGGATCGAAAGCAGAACCGGCGTGCCTTGTTGTTCCGCGAAGGGTTGGCGCAGTTCGCACGCATGGTCGAGTCGGATTTGGCTTTGTTGCAAGAGGTTTACCTGCGCCGCGCGCTGGAAGAGAAGCTCAACGAAACACTGGCGCAGCTTGAAACCCGTGTCGCGGATCGTACCCGTGAGTTGCAGGAAACCAACACGGCGCTGCGCGTCCTGCTGTCCAGTCTGGATGACGAACGCAAAAACCGCGATCACGAAATTGTCGAACAGGTGCGCGGCCGAGTTCTGCCCTATCTGGAAAAGGCTCGAACGCAGCTTTCAGGGGACGAAGCAAAGTATGTCTATCTTGAGTTGGCCGAGAAGAACCTGAACGAGATCACGTCTTCATTGTCGGACAAACTGACGGATGCGTTTGCAGCAATGACCCCGACCGAGATCGAGATTGCGCAGATGGTCATGTTTGGAAAAACAACCAAGGACATCGCCAAGGCCCTGTCCCGAGAAACATCGACAATCGATTTTCACCGCAACAACATTCGCCGCAAGCTGGGCCTTGAAGGGCGCAGCCAGAACCTGCGCAGTCATTTGCTCTCGATTTCGTGAACACGGAATATGGGGTTTTCCCCCATATTCCGCCCCCATTTTTTCGGTCTGAGCCAATATGCCCTGGCTTGTTACCTTTGGTTGGGACGTGCGGAAAACCTGCACATGTCCAACAGAGAGGTACACAAAAATGGATCGCAAAGATCTGAAACCAACCATCCTGAACGGCGACAAGGATCATCTGGCGCCGGGGCTGTCTCGCCGTTCGTTCTTTATGGCGGCGGGGGCTGCCGGTGTCGGTGCGACTGCTTCCGTACTGGGCGCAGGACCGGCTCAGGCACAGTCTCAGGCGTGGCTACAGCCGGGCAACAACAACCACGTGATCGATCTGCAAGGCGCAACGGGTCAGGCCAGCACCGGGACGGTTGGCATCGACTATTATGGTCATTGTGCGATCAAGATCACCTCGCCCAATGGTGCAACAGCGCTGTTTGATCCCTGGCGCGATGATCCGTCGGGCGCATGGGGGCTTTGGTTCCGCAACGAATTCCCGCAAATCCCGGTGGATATCACCCTGTCGACCCATGCCCATTTTGATCACGATGCGATTGAACGCCCAAGTTCGACCATGGTGCTGGATCGCATGGTGGGCAATTTCGAGTTTGCAGACATCAAGATCACCGGTTTTGCCGACAAGCACGCCTGTGTCGCGCCGGGATGGTATGATTGGACCAATGCGCTGGCCGAGTTCGGCGTGGAAGCCTGCCCGCCGAACAACGTGGGCCACATGGATATGGTCGTCTATCTGGTCGAGACCGGCGGCATTCGAGCGCTGATCTGGGGCGACAACCGCCACAACCCGCCGCAGGAGTTCTGGGACGCGATCGGACGGGTGGATGTTCTGACGCTGCCGGTTGATGGCTCGGAACATATCCTCAGCTTCGATCAGGGCAACGACATCGTATCCAAGCTCAAGCCCAAGGTGATCATCCCCACACATTACCTGAATGAGGTCACATCCTACACGCTGACCACTCTGCAATCCGCCGACGACTGGGTGAAGGGGCAGCAGAGCTACAAGATGCTTGACAGTGCCAGCCTTCAGCTTGAAGCCGGTGACATTGCCGGAATGAACCAGGAATTCATGCATTTTGGCAACAACGTCATGACCGGCTGACGAATTACCGGGGTCGCCACTCACGCCACTCCCAAGCGCCGCCTGTCTCCCCAAGAAACCACGGCGCCAAAAGAAAGGGCCGGTCCCTGACCGGCCCTTTTTCAAGGTTCAGAAACGGGTTTACTCCGCCGCGACTTTGATTACCGGCTCCATCCGGGCCAGAATGTCTTCGGCCAGGTGGCATTTGATCTGGTGCCCATCCGCCAGCGTCTGCACCGGCGGCACATGGGATTCGCACCGACCGTCAGGCACCTCGGATTTCCATCGGCAACGCGTCTGGAACGGACAGCCTGGTGGCGGGTTCATGGCCGAGGGAATATCGCCTTCCAGAACGATATGCTGCTTTTCGATCGAGGTATCCGCAATCGGAACCGCGCTCAGCAGCGCCTCGGTATAGGGATGATAGGGCGGGGCAAAGACCTGATCCGTGGTGCCCAACTCTACGACATGGCCCAGATACATCACCATGACCCGGTCACTGAGGTAACGCACGATGGACAGATCGTGGCTGATGAACAGCAGCGTGGTCTTGTGCTGTCGCTGTATCTCCATCAACAGATCCGTCACGGCAGCCTGAACCGACACATCCAGCGCCGAGACGGGTTCGTCCGCCACAACGATACGCGCATCGCCGGCAAAGGCGCGCGCGATACCCACGCGCTGTTTCTGCCCGCCGGACAGCTGTCGCGGCATCCTGTCTGCAAAGGCGCGCGGCAGCTTCACCAGATCAAGCAGTTCCAGCATCCGCTTCTTTCGCTCGGCTTCAGAGTTTCCGACACCAAAGATTTCAAGCGCCCGGATGATCTGACGGCCGACGGTCATCGACGGATTCAGCGTGTCGAACGGGTTCTGGAAAACCATCTG
This sequence comes from Ruegeria sp. THAF33, assembly GCF_009363615.1. Taxonomy (NCBI): domain Bacteria; kingdom Pseudomonadati; phylum Pseudomonadota; class Alphaproteobacteria; order Rhodobacterales; family Roseobacteraceae; genus Ruegeria; species Ruegeria sp. THAF33. The sequence goes on from NZ_CP045384.1 coordinate 1,269,872, forward strand.
AACTTCGCCGATCGTCTTGGCATCGCGTTCTTCGATGGGCACCTGTTCGATGTTGCGGTTGTCCAGCAGGATCTGCCCGTCTGTGGCCGTCTCCAACCCCATAAGGACCTTGGCGAAGGTGGACTTGCCGCAGCCGGATTCCCCCACGATGGCCAGTGTCTCGGATTCGTGCGCCTCGAAGCTTAGCGTTTCGTTGGCCTTCACAACCTTCTTCTCACCGCCGCCAAACAAGGCATTTGCCGCAACCTCGTAATATTTCTTGAGGTTGTCCATTTTCAGAACCGTTCGGCCGATTTCACCCTTTTCTTTCTGATCGGCCAGCGCAAGTGGGGCGTTCCAGTCGATTTCCTGGAATTTAAGGCAGCGGGTGTGGTGCCGGTCATTTCCCGGAACGGCCTCCATCAGGATTTCCTTCGCGTCACAGCGCCCCTCTTCGAAATAGTCGCACCGCGGTCCAAAGTTGCAACCCGGAGGCCGCTCGTGGGGCAATGGGAAGTTCCCCGGAATAGCCACCAGCGGACGCGTGTTCTTGTCAGCCCCCGGCAGCGGGATCGAACGGAACAGCGCCTGTGTATAAGGGTGCTGCATCTCGTCGAACACATCCTTGATCGAGCCACGCTCGACCGCTTCACCCGAATACATCACGCACAGACGGTCGCAGGTTTCCAGAACCAGCCCGAGGTTGTGCGAGATAAACAACATTGAGGTGCCGTATTTCTTGCCCAGATCCTTGACCAGTTCGACCACAGCGGCCTCGACCGTCACGTCCAAAGCGGTTGTCGGCTCGTCCAGGATCAACAGCGCCGGTTTCGACATCAGCGCCATCGCAATCACGATCCGCTGCTGCTGACCACCCGACAGTTGGTGCGGAAATGAATTCAACATCCGCTCGGGGTCTGGCAGGCGAACATCCGTCACCACTTCCAGCGCGCGGGAATAAGCCTCTTCCTGACTCACTCCCTCGTGGATCATCGGCACTTCCATCAATTGTTTGCCGATCTTCATCGCCGGATTCAGCGATGCCATCGGCTCCTGATAGATCATCGCGATTTCATTGCCGCGAATGTCGCGCAACTCTTCGGCCGACATCTCTGCCAGATCGCGGCCCTTGAACTTTATCGTGCCTCCGACGATGCGACCGTTCTTGCCAAGATCCTGCATCACGCCCAGTGCCACGGTCGATTTGCCACAACCGGATTCACCAACCAGCCCCACGGCTTCGCCGGGCTCTACGCTGACCGAGAAATCCATCACGGCGGGGATTTCCCGCAGGCGGGTAAAGAATGAGATGGACAGCTTGTCGATCTCCAGGATCGGGCCGTCATAATCCGCCATTTTGCTCATTTTGCTTACTCCTCACCAAATGCGGGGATCCCCTTCATCTGGCCAAAAATATCCCGGGGGGGTCCGGGGGGCTGGCCCCCCGGCCTCGATCACATCAGTCCTTCAGGCTTTCCTCGCGAAGGCCGTCAGCCAGCAGGTTCAGACCAAGAACCAGCGACAGCAGGGCAAAGGCAGGAGGAAGGGCAGGGTGCAGGTAGATCGACAGCAGCTTGCGCCCCTCGTTGATCGTGGATCCCCAGTCCGGGCTTTCCGGCGGAAGGCCCAGTCCGAAGAAGCCCAAAGTCCCCAGAAGAATGGTGGTGTACCCGATGCGCAGACAGAAATCGACGATCAGAGGGCCACGGGCGTTGGGCAGGATTTCCCAAAGCATGATGTACCACGGCCCTTCGCCGCGTGTCTGGGCCGCAGCCACGTAATCGCGGGTTTTGATGTCCAGCGCCAGGCCGCGCACGATACGGAAGACCGTGGGCGAGTTGACGAACACCACCGAGACGAACACCACCAGAATACCGCCGGGGATATCGAACAGGTCCAGATAGGTCGGCAGACCCCAGATCCGGTAGGCCTCGGTATTGATGATGTAGCCACCGGTCGAAATCAGCGACAGATACAGCCAGATCGCAACACCCAGAACACCGATAAGCAATGGCGTGCGGAAATTCGGGCGCGTGTAATAGCGCGAATTCAGCAATACGCCGATGAACAGGATCGGGAACACGAACAGCACGGCCGCCATGTAGTTCGGCACCCCGGTCGCCACGATTTCCGGCGTCACCAGCAGGTAGAACAGCAGGATCACCGGGAAGGCGAGGATCAGGTTGGCGAGGAAGGACAGGAACGTATCAAAACGGCCCCCATAGTAGCCGGCGGGAAGCCCCAGCGTAATGCCGACCATAAAGGCGAACATCGTTGCCAGCGGTGCAATTTGCACCACAACCCAGGCCCCCTTGACCATCCGGCTGAATACGTCACGCGCCAGATTGTCACCGCCCAGAAGATACCAAGCATACTCGCCGTCCTCCAGATTTGGCAGAGGCGTTCCCGGCACTTTGTTCTTCATGCCAGAGATCTGTGTCAGCGGGTCATGGGTCACGATCAGATCAAGCGCGCCGAAGATGCCGGTAAAGACCCAGAACATCACAAGGCCAAAGCCGATCATTCCGATGGGACTGTCATACAGTTTGCCGTACAACCCCAACCGTCGTTTGAAGGCGATGGACATGGCGAACATGATGATCAGCGCGACCCATACAGGCAGGAATTGCTGGGAAATGGCGCCGATGATCCCTGCGCCAGTGCCCATCAGGATGCCCAGCACCAGATAGGCCACGGCCAATCCCACGCTGGCAAGGAAACTGTAATGCAGCGCAAGCTGGATCAATCCACGGACACCGCCGCCAGAACTGACGGATCCATCCGGATTCACGACAATCTGCTGTTCAGGCAAAAAGATACTGGCGATGATCCAGACCAGGATCGACAGCAAAAGTGCAGCCAGTGCAATCATCAGCAGCGGGTTCAGGAAGGCGATAGAGCCGGTCCAGGTTAGTGGTTCCATAATCTCACCCTCCTTATGAAATGCGAATGCGCGGGTTGAGGTAAACGTAGCCGATATCCGAGATCAGCTGCGTTATCAGAACCACGAAGACCGACACGACCGAGATCGCCAGCAGAAGCTGGATGTCGTTGTTGCCAGCGGCCTGAACCAGCGCCCAGCCGAAACCCTTGTAGTTGAACAGGGTTTCAACAATCACCACGCCGTTCAGCAGCCATGGGAACTGCAGCATGATAACCGTGAACGGCGCGATCAACGCGTTGCGCAAGGCGTGTTTCATGACGATGTTCGGGAACGAGACACCCTTCAGCCGTGCGGTCCGGATGTATTGCGCCGTCATCACTTCGGTCATCGAAGCGCGGGTCATCCGGGCGATATAGCCCATACCGTACAGCGCAATGGTGAGAACCGGCAGGAAGAAGTTCTCGAATGTCGGGTTCTCCATCGCTTGCGTCGCGGTTCCCTTGAACCATTTCAGCCCCACGGTGGACGAGGTGAAGATCGCGATGAAGATAACGCCCGATACGTATTCCGGTGTCGCCGTCGTGATGATTGAGAAGGTCGACAATGATCGATCCAGGGCTGATCCCTCTCGCATCCCGGCCAGTACACCAACGATCAGTGCAGATGGCACCATCAGGACCAAAACCCAGAACATCAGGTAACCTGTATTGCCCAAGCGCTTGCCAACGATGGTTCCGACTTCTTCCTTGAAAACGGTTGAGTATCCCCAATCGCCCTGAAGAACACCACAATATCTTGCCGTGTCCTCTGCCGTCGAACCGGGTCTTGTGCAGGTTCCCACGAACTGGCCATCTTCCAGGGTATTCTGGAACCCGGGCATCACGCCCAACCATTGGCCGTATTTAACGAGTGTCGGCTGCAAGTAGCCGCGGTTTTCCAACCAGGCTTCGACCTGCTCATCCGACATACGCTGGTTGCCCTGCGTTTTCGCCAGCTTTTCAAGGTTCGGGTATAGGTTGGTCAGGAAAAAGACGACGAATGTCAGACATAATGCCGTAAGCAGCATCACTCCGAACCGTCGTAGGATAAATAGTCCCATGGTGGCCCCTGTTGTTCAGGTATTCCGCAGATCATTGGACCATTTTCTGGCCTCGGACGTCCGACCCCGCGTCGGCAAGTCTGCGGCTGGAAAGGGGCGCCCGTGTCAGGCGCCCCTCGTGTGTGGATTGCAGTGCTTAGGCAGCCCAGCCCCACTTGTAGTGATGGTGTTCGAAGGTCACATGCATGTCGGTTCCAACAAGACCCTCTTTCATGTGGCGATAGAGCGAGCGCCAATAGGGCTGAATAGTAACCCCATCTTCCTGAAGCAGTGCTTCGCCGCGCGCCATGACTTCGCGACGCTTGTCCGCGTCGGCAATGGCCAGCGCCTCTTCCAGAATGGCGTCAAACTCGGGGCTAGCATAGCCGAACTCGTTCCAGGCTTCGCCCGTACGATAAGCAAGCGCCCAAATCTGAACACCCAACGGACGCGGGTTCCAGTTGGTCGAGCTGAACGGGTACTTGGCCCAGTCGTTCCAGAAGGTATTGCCCGGCAGAACGGTCCGCTTGACCTTGATTCCGGCATCGCGCAGCTGCGCGGCAACGGCATCTGTGGTGTTGCGACGCCAGTCATCGTCGATCGAGATGATCTCGTGCTCGAAATCTCCGAAACCGGCTTCGTCCATCAACGCCTTGGCTGCTGCGGGATCAACCTTTTGCGGCGGAAGCTCGGCATATTCTGGATGCAGCGGCGCCACGTGATGGTTCTCCGCCGGCGCTCCGCGACCGCCGTAGCCCAGTTCCAGACAAACTGAATTGTCTACGGCCATCTGAAGGGCCTGTCGGACACGTTTGTCCGCATAAGGCTTTTGCCCGTCGATCTCGGCCAGCTGGTTGGGACGAATAACGATGGTCGCGGCGGTCACCACTTCTGACTTCACATAGCCAAGCCCGTCCATCACGTCGATGAATTCACCCACCGATTCATACAGCATGTCGACTTCGTCGGATTCCAGCGCCGCCAACCAGGCAGAAGGGTCGGTTCCGTAGTCGATGTACTCGATACGGTCCAGGGCAGGGCGGCCATACACTTCTTCACCCCACCAGGTGTGATCCGGGTTGCGAACCAGAACGGCTTTAACGCCAACCTCAAGTTCGTCCATCAGATATGGGCCGGTTCCCACATTGTTCAGCAGGTCAGTCTCGCTGAACGAGCTGTGAACAATCGCGCCGGGATAGTCGGCCATGCCCGGAATAAGGGTGATATCCGGCTTTGGCAGGTTCAGTTTGACCGTGGTTGCGTCGACGACTTCGATGACACCCTCACCGGCCTGACCGGTATCCGCGTCAATCAGGGTTGCAAAGCGGCCCGCCATCGAGTTGGTTTCCGAGCTCTTGTCACACCAGCGCGCGATGTTGCGGGCAACGTCGTCAGCCGTGAAATCGTCGCCATTGTTCCACTTGACGCCCGGACGGACATTCAGAGTGTAAACGGTCGCGTCGTCGTTGACTTCCCAGCTTTCCAGCAGCATGCCGCGGAATGAGCCGTCCGAGTTGTACTCGACCAGATATTCCAGCGTGCCGCGCGTCACGTTTGCGATCTGCGACCAGTCATAGGTTCTGGGATCTTTGAGGGCGCGGACTTCCTGCTGCACACGCAGCGTGCCGCCTTCCTGTTTTGCTGTTTCGGCCAAAGCAGGTGTCGGCAATCCGATCATGCCATAGGCCGCTGCGGCAGTAACCCCAAGACTGGTTGCGCGGGTCATGAATTCCCTTCGGCTTAACTTGCCGTCGCGGTATTCCTGAGCGTGCATCGCTGCCGCCCAGTGCACCTTGTCTTCGGTGGATACGGTATTCGTCATGGATGTCTCCCTGTGACACTGATTTTGTTGATTGATTATGGCTCTACGCGACCCGGTTTCTTACGGTCGCCAGAGTGAAGGATTTTGTTTTTTGGACTCTGTTCATCCCCATGTCGTTATTCGGCACCAGATTTCAGATAAGGTCAATGTTCGAAATCGTCATAAGTAGTACAAAAACGACATTCGCGATCAGTTGAAGTCGTGGAGAAGCATTTCTTCTGGCAGCCCAAAGCGATGTCGGTTTCCCCATTGTTTTCTTAGTTTGTTAAGGGAAATCGCAGCAAATCATTAAGTTCTCTTAAGCTTTGAGACTTGGCGGGCGCCTTGTTCGTGCAACGTCAGACGTGCCGGGTATCACACAGAGGGATCGACGTGATTCCAGGCCTTCATACGGGCGCGGAACCAGGTGCGCTGACGCTTGGCGAATTGCCGCGTCGCAATGGTTGCGCGCTCTCGCGCCTGATCCAAAGTCATCGCGCCGTCCAGATATGCCCTGAGTTCCGGCACGCCTATGGCCTTGCAGGCCGGAAGGGTGGGATCGAACCGGTCCTGCATGGCACGCACTTCCTCGATCGCGCCCTGTTCCAGCATCTGGTCAAAGCGGCGTTCTATCCTGTTCAGCAGCCATGCTTTATCAACGTCAAAAACGACCGGTAGGGTCTCGTTCAGCCGAAGTGCCGGTGGGGGCGTTTCGGCTTGCCAGGACAACAGGCTGCGACCTGTGGCGCGCTGCACCTCCCATGCGCGTTGCACGCGGGCACGGTTGTGTATGTCCAGCTTTGCAAGCGTGTCTGCATCGACCCCCTCCAGAAGGTTTGCCATGGGCATCTGATCGGCCTCGGCCCGAACTTCGGGTGGCGTCGCAGGGATTTGAGCCATGCCTTCGGTCAGGGCCGAGAAATACAATCCCGTCCCACCGACGATGATCGGGCGTTGATGCCCCGTTAGCAGGGGCAGGACCTCGCGCAGCCAATGGCCGGTGGAATAATCCTGATCATAGGCGACGTGCCCGTACAACAGATGCGGCGCGCGGGTTTCTTCCTGGGCGGACGGACGGGCCGAGATGACGCGCCAGCAGTCATAAACCTGGCTTGCATCCGCATTGACGATAACCCCGCCATGCCGTTCGGCGATCTCCAGCGCCAGCGCTGATTTCCCGGATGCCGTAGGCCCCGCGATCAGAACCGGCTTGTCGTCCGGAACAGGCGGCAGTTGCCGAAAAAGCAGGTCTGTTGATCGCCGGGTCATGCGCGGTTGCCTCTATCCTCACCAACCGCATTGAACCTGCGGAGCTTTTGCTTCATTTTGCGCCGGAAATTAACCCCGTGCCAGCCCGGAGCGCAACATGAGCCTTTCCCCTTCTTCTGAAACAGCCGAGACCCCGAAAACAAAGTACAATCGGGTCATGTTGAAAATCTCAGGCGAGGCGTTGATGGGGGATCAGGGATTCGGCTTGCACCCGCCAACCGTTCAACGCATCGCGCAAGAAGTGAAATCGGTTCACGATCTGGGCGTTGAGATTTGCATGGTCATCGGTGGCGGAAACATTTTTCGCGGCCTGAGCGGTTCAGCGCAGGGCATGGAGCGGACTACGGCGGATTATATGGGTATGTTGGCCACGGTGATGAACGCGCTGGGGATGCAATCCGCACTGGAAGAGATCGGAGTGTTCACCCGCGTGATCTCGGCCATTCGCATGGACGAGGTGTGCGAACCCTATATCCGCCGCCGGGCTGTTCGGCACCTCGAGAAAAAGCGGGTCTGTATTTTCGCCGCCGGTACTGGCAACCCGTATTTCACGACAGACACCGCAGCCACCCTGCGCGCCAACGAAATGGCGTGCGAGGCGATCTTCATGGGCAAGAACGGAGTGGATGGGGTGTATGACAAAGACCCAGCGGAACATGCTGACGCCGTACGCTATGATACCGTGACCTATGATGACGTGCTGGCCAAACGTTTGCGGGTCATGGATGCTTCGGCCATTGCCTTGGCACGCGACAACAATCTGCCCCTGATCGTCTTCGGACTTGATGAGCCCGGCGGCTTCCGAGGAATTCTCGCGGGCGAAGGGACCTATACCAAGGTTCAGGGTTGAGGCGAGAGGAATCGCCGGACAATTCCGCAAGCTTTCAAAGCCCCGGCGTCGAGCCGGGGCTTTTGCGTTTTGCTTTCGCTTGACGGTTGTGGGCGGCCCTGTCTAAGTATCGGTGTCCTTCCAAGGCGAAGGGCTGCCCCGTGTTTCGTCGGCCAAAGGCCCAAGCACAGGCTGGGCTGGAAGACCTGCCATGATTTCTGAGATGTCCGGAAACATGCGCGGGCATCTCATTGATCTGACTGCACAACTAAGGAGCAATGAGGCATGAGCTCTCTGGATATCGATTTCGTTCGGGCGCAGTTCCCGGCCTTTTCAGAACCCAGCCTGCAAGGGCAGGCGTTCTTCGAAAATGCAGGTGGGTCTTACACCTGCAAACCAGTGATCGACCGGCTGACGCGGTTCTACACGCAGCGCAAGGTTCAGCCTTACGCCCCATATGAGGCCAGCCACCTTGCGGGCGCCGAAATGGACGAGGCGCGTGCGCGTATGGCTGCCATTCTGGGCGTCGACACGGATGAACTGAGTTTTGGTCCTTCAACCACCCAGAACACCTATGTTCTGGCGCAGGCGTTCCGGCAATGGATGAAGCCCGGCGAGGCGATCGTCGTGACCAATCAGGATCACGAAGCCAACTCTGGCCCATGGCGTCGTCTGGTCGAGGCCGGGATAGAGGTGAGGGAATGGCAGATCGACCCCGAAACCGGGTCGCTGAACCCTCAGGACCTGGAAAACATGCTGGATGAAAAAGTGCGTCTGGTCTGTTTCCCGCATTGCTCAAATGTCGTTGGCGAGATCAATCCGGTCACCGAGATCACTGCCATTGCGCATGCGGCGGGTGCGTTTGTCTGCGTTGATGGCGTATCCTACGCCCCGCACGGATTTCCGAATGTTGGCGATCTGGGGCCGGATATCTATTTGTTTTCTGCGTACAAGACCTATGGCCCGCATCAGGGGTGCATGGTCATCCGCCGCACATTGGGTGACTTGTTGCCCAACCAAGCACACTATTTCAACGGCAACGTCCTGTACAAGCGGTTCACCCCGGCTGGCCCCGACCACGCGCAGATTGCGGCCAGTGCAGGCATGACGGATTATGTTGAGCTGCTTTGCGCCCACCATGGCGGGCCTGAGACGGGCGCGGCGGAGCAGGGCGTATTTGTCCACGATCTGATGCGATCACACGAAGAGTCATTGCTGCAACCGGTTCTGGATGCGGTAAAGGATCGAAACGCTGTGCGCCTGATCGGTCCTTCCGACGCCAGTCGGCGCGCGCCCACCGTCGCGCTTTCGTTGAACCGTCCGGCTGAACCGGTTGCGGCGGAACTGGCGCAATACGGTGTCATGGCGGGTGGCGGAGACTTCTATGCAGTGCGTCCCTTGCAGGCGATGGGCGTCGACCCGGCGCAGGGTGTTTTGAGGGTCAGCTTCACCCACTACACCACGAAGCAGGAAATTGATCAGCTTTTAGAGGCTCTTGAGCGCGTTTTGTGATCCACTACTCTTGAGGGTGCGTAGAAATCAAAAAACCTCAAGGGCGTATTGTGAAGCAACAGCAGGCTCCGATCATTTTGTGGTTTCGACGGGACTTGCGCCTGTCGGACCACCCCGCGTTGACTGCAGCGGCCGAAAGTGGCCGTCCGGTCATTCCTTTGTTTATTCATGACCACCTTGTCGAACAGATGGGGGCCGCGCCGAAGTGGCGGTTGGGTTTGGGGTTGGAGGCTTTCACAGCGTCACTGGCCAATATGGGCAGCCGACTGATTTTCCGACGCGGCGACGCACTTGAACAGGTGCAACAGGTCATGGCCGAGACCGGCGCAACCTCAGTCTTCTGGTCTCGCGCTTACGATCCGGCCTCAATCGAACGCGACAAGACGATCAAGTCTGTGCTTACAAAAGAAGGAGTGACGGCAAAGTCATTTGCCGGGCATCTTCTTTTCGAACCCTGGACTGTCGCTACAAAAACAGGAAACCCGTTTCGGGTCTACACGCCCATGTGGCGTGCGGTTCAGGGGCGGGATGTACAATTTCCCGACGCGCGGGTTGCCGATTTGCAGGCCCCGTTGTCGTGGCCCGCTTCTGACAAATTGAGCGATTGGCAGATGGGGGATGCCATGAACAGGGGCGCGGCTGTCGTTCGCCCTCATGTAAAACCCGGCGAACAGGCCGCTCTGGATCACCTCGAGGCTTTTCTTGGGCGAATTTCTCACTATTCCAACAATCGGGACAGGTTGGATCAGGACGGAACATCCAACCTGTCGGAGTACCTGTCTTTGGGTGAAATCGGGCCGCGTACAGTCTGGCATATGGTCCAAAGGGCCGCACTGACTGGAACACCCGGGGCCGATGCCTATCTACGTCAACTCGTCTGGCGCGAGTTTGCCTATCACCTGATGTATCACACGCCCCAACTGGTGGCTTCCAACTGGAAGCCGGAATGGGACAGTTTTCCCTGGAATACCGATCCGGCTCACCCCGAAGCCACTGCGTGGCGGCAGGCCAGAACTGGAATACCTGTTGTCGATGCCGGGCTGCGGCAAATGTATGTGACGGGTCGAATGCACAACCGGGCGCGGATGATAGTCGCAAGCTATCTGACCAAGCATCTTATGACCCACTGGAAAATAGGGATGAATTGGTTTGAGGATTGCCTGATCGACTGGGATCCGGCCTGCAATGCCATGGGCTGGCAGTGGGTTGCTGGATCTGGGCCCGATGCATCTCCGTTTTTTCGGATTTTCAATCCCCGGACGCAAGCCGAGAAATTCGATCCCGACGGGAACTATGCGCATCGTTGGATTGCCGAAGGGTATTCCGAACCCAGCAAGACCGCCCTGTCGTATTTTGATGCCGTCCCGCGTTCATGGGGGCTGCGTCCGGATGCGGATTACCCAAAACCCATAGTCGAATTGCCCGAAGGGCGGACTCGCGCGTTGCGCGCATATGAAAGCCGAAAACCCCACTAAGGAACTGAAAACTTGCCAGAAACAATTTCGCCGCCTAGCTTTATACGCGTACCGCAGAGGGGAGAGCGGATGATCCTGACGACGACCGAAGGGCAAAAAGACCTGCCCAGATATTTCGCCCAAGTCTTTAAAATGTTGAACCGGATGGAATCCGGGCGTCTTGATATCAGACTACCCGACGGTCGCACGTTTCGCGCAGAAGGCGCAAAGGCCGGGCCGGTGGCACAGGTCGATATTCACGACGACGATGTCTTTGCGCGCCTGATCCGCGAAGGTGAACTGGGTTTCTCCGATGCGTATCTGGACGGACATTGGAGCACACCCGATCTGCGGTCTTTCATGGATCTTGTGCATCTTGGAACCGAGACCGTTTATGACGGGTTTACGGGCCAGTTTCTTGTTCAGGCCTATGAACGGCTGCGGTTCTGGCTGCACAGAAACAACAGGGCGCAAGCCAAAAAGAACATCTCGTATCACTACGATCTGGGTAACGAATTTTACAGTTCTTGGCTGGATGACACGATGACCTATTCCAGCGCGATTTTTGAATCTGGGCAGGAAAGCCTCGAGAAGGCCCAGATCGCCAAATACGCAAGTCTTGTGGATGAGATGGGCGCCAAACCGGGTGACCATGTACTGGAGATCGGATGTGGCTGGGGCGGCTTCGCGGAATATGCCGCAAAGGAACGAGGTTTGCGTGTCACCGGCCTGACCATCAGTGAGGAGCAATTCAAGTACGCCAAGGAACGTATAGAAAAAGCTGGTCTATCAGATCGGGTTGAATTCAAGCTTCAAGACTATCGGGATGAACGCGGGGTCTATGACGGCATAGCTTCCATCGAAATGTTCGAGGCCGTGGGTCAGAAATACTGGCCGGTCTATTTCGAAACAGTTCGTGAGCGGTTGAAGCCCGGCGCTCAGGCAACCTTGCAAATCATCACGGTGGGTGATCACCGCTGGGATTTTTACAAGAACGGCGTTGATTTCATTCAGAAATATATCTTTCCCGGCGGGATGCTTCCGTCGCCGACTATCCTGCGTCAGCAGATCGATCAGGCCGGGTTGAAAGTCGTGCGTTCGAAGGAATTCGGGAAAAGCTATGATCTGACTCTGCGCCGTTGGTATGAAACGTTCAACGACAAATGGGATCAGATCTCGGACATGGGGTTTGATGAGCGTTTCCGCCGCATGTGGAATTATTATTTGACTGCGTGCGGTGCGGCCTTTGACACGGGCAATTGCGATGTGACACAGATCACAATAGCAAAACCAAGTTAACTCACGGACCGTCACATGCCCACTGCCTCGCGTCTCGTCGCCGCTGTTTGTCTCGTCGTGCTGGCCTTTCTTGTTTCAAGCATGGTTATCGAAAACGGCGAAGAGGGTAAGGACTATGGTTACTTCACCTATGTGAACATGGCTCTTGGTGCGATCTGTGGTTGGAAAATCATGGGCAAGCGCGCTGGGCGTGGTTGGACAGCGGGAATTAATAACGGCTTGACCGGCGTTGCTTCGCTGGTTTTCTGGGCGCTGTTTGTGCAGGGGTGCTACCGCATGTTCGACCTTGCGATGCGCAATCGATATGGCGGCCCGTTCGAAGCTGTGATGGCCATTTTTTCGATTGGTATCGATTATGGCAAGCAGCTGATCTATCCCGAAATTCTGGTTACACTCGCAATTGGCGCCGTTGTCGCCGGTCTGGCCACGGAACAGGCCAGCCGCAAATGGCGCTGAACCGTTTCGTCACAAGAGAGATTGAATTTGTCTGATTTGTTCTTCTATGGAACGTTGCGGTATCTGCCGTTGTTGCAACGTGTCCTGGGCCGTCCGCTGAGCGAAATAACGTTTCACGCTGCCAAGCTGTGCGATCACGCTGTTCACGCGGTCCAGGGGCAGGATTTCCCGATGATACTTCCCGCCAAGGGTGCCGCTGCCGAAGGTCTGCTGGTGCAGGGCCTGTCCTCCGATGATCTGGCCAGACTGGCTTATTACGAAGGATCCTTCGACTATGACCTGAAATCGTTGAAGGTCATTCTGGAGGACGGGGGCGAAGCACAGGCGCAGGTCTTTTTCCCGACCCCGGGCGCGTGGCAACCCGGTGAGTTGTGGTCGTTGCAGGGCTGGGCGGACAAATTGGGCGAGGTTACGGCGCTCGCCGCCGAAGAAGAAATGGCCTATTTCGGCAGAGTCGACCCCAAAACCATGGCGCGCAGCGTCCGCGCAATTCAAACCCGCGCCTGGGCAAAGATCATGGCCAGGCAACGACGAACCGGCGATCCGCGGAACATAGCCGAAGACGTGATCGTCCACCGGCACGAACGCGTTTACGTCGACTATTTCGGGATGGAGGAAATAGATCTTCAACACCGGCAGCATGACGGCAGCATGGGTCCCGTGCTGCACCGGGGCGGTTTGATGCAGGGCAGCGCGGTGTCCGTTCTGCCATATGACCCGATCCGCGACACCGTGCTTTTGGTCGAGCAGTTCAGACCGCCGGTGTTTTTGATCGATGATCCAGAGCCCTGGCTTTGGGAAGCGGTTGCCGGGATGATCGACCCCGGAGAAACGCCGGAACAGACGGCACATCGCGAAGCCATGGAGGAAGCCGGAGTTCAATTTGACAGGCTGGAATATGCGGGCGGGGCGTATTCCTCCAGCGGGTCGTCGACGGGTTTCATGTATCTCTATGTCGGGCTTGGCAACTTGACCCAGACAACCATCACCGGTGGCCTGGACACAGAAGGCGAAGATATTCGCAGTCGGATACTGCCGTTCGACGAGTTCATCGATATGACAGACCGTCATCTTTTCAAGGATTTGCAGCTGGTGTCTCTGGCTTACTGGCTGGCCCGCCATCGGGATCGTTTGCGCGCATGACTATCGCGCTTGTGGTCCCGGCAGTGCGCCTGTAAATCTTCGAAGATACCAAATGACAAGAGGCGACCATGCGCATTGCACGAGATCTTGCTGACGCAGTAGGAAAAACACCGTTGATCCGGCTGCGCCGTATCAGCGAAGAGACCGGATGCGAGATTCTTGGCAAAGCCGAGTTCATGAACCCGGGTCAGTCGGTAAAGGATCGTGCTGCTCTTTTTATCATCAAAGATGCCATCGCACGCGGGGATCTGAAACCGGGCGGCACCATCGTGGAAGGCACCGCCGGCAACACCGGTATTGGTCTGGCTTTGGTCGGTGCGTCGATGGGGTTCAAAACGGTTATCGTTATCCCCGAGACCCAATCGGAAGAAAAGAAGGATATGCTGCGTCTGGCGGGCGCACAGTTGGTTCAGGTACCCGCGGCCCCGTATCGCAACCCCAACAATTTCGTGCACTATTCCCGCCGTCTGGCCGAGGAATTGGCGCAGACAGAACCCAATGGCGCAATCTGGGCCAACCAGTTCGACAATGTGGCGAATCGTCAGGCACATGTGGAAACCACGGGCCCCGAGATCTGGGACCAGACAGACGGCAAAGTTGACGGGTTCGTCAGCGCGGTCGGGTCGGGTGGGACATTGGCAGGCGTTGCCGAAGTTTTGCAACCCAAGGGCGTCAAGATCGGTCTTGCAGATCCCATGGGGGCTGGCCTGTATTCGTATTACACAACAGGCGAGATCGCGATGGAAGGTGGGTCAATCGCCGAAGGTATCGGGCAGGTGCGTATCACCAAAAACCTTGAGGGGTTCACGCCGGATTTTTCTTATCAGATCACCGACAACGAAGCGCTGCCCTACATCTTTGATCTTCTGCGTGACGAAGGCCTCGTCATGGGCGGCTCGACCGCGATCAACATGGCAGGGGCGGTGCGCATGGCCCAGGAAATGGGGCCCGGCCATACCATTGTAACCATCCTGTGCGATTATGGCACACGCTATCAATCAAAGCTGTTCAACCCCGAGTTCCTGCGTGAAAAAGAGCTTCCGGTTCCGGATTGGATGACCGAGGCACCGCGCAGCATTCCCGGCGTTTTCGAGGACGTGTGATGCTTGGACAGGTCCGCCTGTTTCTGACCCTGCTATTCCTGTGCTTTGTCGGGTTTTCGAATAGCGCTGTTGCACAGCTGACGGATCGTCAAAGTGAGTATTACCAAGGCTGGGTCAAAACCGCGAGCCGGGCCGAAGCCGTCATCGAGGCGAACCGGGCGTCTGACGCTGCGCTGGAGAATTTACGTTCTGAAATAAATGGTTACAGGGAAGACTTCAATCGAGCTCGTGGTGCGAATACCGACCGTATAACGACGCTGGAAAGCCAGATAAAAGCGTTGGGGCCCAAACCCGAAGGGGACACGACTGAACCTGAAGACATAGCAAATCTTCGCGTGCATCTTGAGGAACAGCTCAACAGCCTGCGTGTTCCGCGCATCATATCCGAAGAGGCGTATAGCCGTGCGAACGGGCTGATCAGCGAAATTGATCAGATCCTTCGCGCGCGCCAGAAAAAAGAGTTCTTTGAACAGGGCCCTTCGCCGATCAACCCGGCATATTGGGGTCCGGCATGGGTGGATGTCAAAGAGGCCGTTCAAGGCCTGGTAAACGAAACGATCACGAATTTGCGTTCAGATGTCGTGCGCGAGCAAATTCGCGCTCGTGGGCTCGCAATCTTCATACTTCTGGTCATTTCAGCCGTGCTGCTGATCTTTGGCAAACGGTGGTCTGAACTTGGAGGCGACTACCTGAGGTTACTCGGCGGGGCCGGGACAGGGGTTTGGTCGTTCGTAATCTCACTATTGCGAATTCTGTTGCCATGGATCGGTGTGGTGGCTGTGGTCACGGCGATCAGTCTCACAGGCGTTCCGGGTCTGCGGGGCAGCCTTTTGCTTCAGAATGTTCCGTATTGGGCAGCGATCGTGTTTTTCTATGACTGGATTGGTCGCCAGGTATACGTGATCGGCGCGTCGCAAGGGTTCAAACGTCTGTCCGCTGCGCGCATCACTGAACTGCGCGTGTATATCGATCTGCTTGCCCTGATGCTGGTTTTGCACGAATTGGCGTTTTTGTTCGAACGGATCGAAAACATTTCCGACGCGACTCGCGCCGTAGTCAGTTTCCCGGTCATTGTCGCGACGGCTTTGTTGTTGTTGCGAGTACGTCAGATTCGAACAACTGACGGGCCTCCGGATCAAGCTGCCTCGACCCGTTCCGCGGGTTTCAGCCAACTGGTCGAGTTCCTGCGCCGGGCTTTGTTCCTTTTGGGGATCATGTCTCCCTTGCTGGCTATTTTCGGATACACCAATGCGGCCGAAGCAATCGTGTTTCCTGCCGTCAAGACATTGGTGCTGATCGGGGCCTTGGTCATCCTGCAACGGTTCATCAGTCAGATTTACGGTTGGGTCACCGGGCAGGGCGAAGCCGCAGGGGATTCGCTTTTTTCCGTGCTGGTCGGGTTTGCATTGGCCATCTTGGCGCTTCCCATTCTGGCGATCTATTGGGGTGCGCGGGAAACCGATCTGCTGGAAGCATGGTCGCGCCTGCTGCTTGGTTTTGATATCGGTGGCGTCACAATTTCGCCCAGCAACTTTCTGACCTTTGTTGCCGTGTTTGCAATCGGTTATACGCTGACGCGTCTGTTGCAAAGCGGGCTGCGCAATTCGCTTTTGCCGAAAACCAACATAGATCCGGGTGGCCAAAACGCGATTGTCGCTGGTTCGGGATACGTTGGCATATTCCTTGCCGCGTTGGTGGCAATCATGGTGGCCGGTTTTGATCTGTCATCGCTGGCGATCGTCGCTGGCGCGCTGTCTGTTGGCATCGGCTTTGGTTTGCAGACAATCGTGTCGAACTTCGTTTCTGGCATCATCCTTTTGGTCGAGCGTCCGATTTCCAAGGGGGATTGGATCGATGTGAATGGCATGATGGGATATGTTAAGGACATTTCCGTTCGTTCGACCCGGGTCGAGACGTTCGACAGGACGGATGTTATCGTTCCGAACTCTGACCTGATCAGCGGTGTTGTAACGAACTATACCCGCGGCAATACGATCGGGAGGGTGATCGTTCCGGTGGGTGTTGCATACGGAACTGATACGCGTCTGGTAGAAACCATTCTGGGCGAAATCGCCAACAGCCATCCGATGGTTTTGGCCAACCCGGCACCAAGCGTCGTGTTCCAGGGGTTCGGAGCAGATTCCTTGGATTTTGAAATACGGGCGATCCTGCGGGATGTGAATTGGGTTTTGTCGGTGAAATCTGACATGAACCATGAAATCAACCGTAGATTCTCGGAAGCAGGGATCGAGATTCCGTTCGCACAACGTGATGTCTGGCTGCGAAATCCCGAAACCCTGCGGGCATCTGACCCGAGCAAGCAGGAGCCTTCCGCACCTGTGCAGGATAAGCCACGCAAAGTTGCAGAGGCTCCGGCGGATTTGACCGAGGCGGATATGGACCCGGATGCCGGTGATGAGATCTGAGGGACCAGATCGCAGCACGTGTTGACCTGTGATCACCCGTCGGTGGGTGCATTGATTAAATTGCGCTATTCCCCTGAATTCGTCGAATTGGGGCCTTGCAAATCCGACGGCATTCGTCCAAATATCGCCGGCACGGAGAGGTGGCCGAGTGGTCGAAGGCGCACGCCTGGAAAGTGTGTAGGCGGGAAACCGTCTCCAGGGTTCGAATCCCTGTCTCTCCGCCACCATCACCATTGCGAAACTTGAACTGCACCTGTCCGCGAACGCGATGCACGATTACAAGCTGTCCTGCTGCGCTTCGACCCAGCCGGTGCCTGACCTGCCGCCGAGTTTTTCGACGAGAAAATCCATGAAGATTCGTGTCTTGGGCGTCAGCACGTTCGAGCGCGGATAGATCAGCCACAGCCCTGCATGATCATTCAGCCGCCAGTCAGGCAAAACCTGCCTGAGCCGCCCGGAGCGCAGTTCATGGGCCACGCTCCAGAGTGAGTTGATCGAAAGCCCCGCTCCGGCAAGCGTTGCCTCGCGTTGCGCGGTGCCATCATCGACGATGGTTCGGCTGATCATCGCGCGCGGGTTCAGGACCGCCTTCTGACCAGCAGGATCAACCAGTTCGCGCCGGTCGAGATTGGCCCACGCGATGAAGCGATGCGCCGTCAGATCCTCAGGTTTCGAAGGCACTCCGTGCCGCTCGAGATATTCCGGCGCAGCGCAGAGCAGGCGGATGTCATCTGAAAGTTTGCGCCCCTTGAGGCTGCTATCGGCCAGCGGCGCGTTGCGCAGGGCTAGGTCGAAACTGCCCTCGATGGCGTCGAAGGGCTTGTCCGACAGTCGTAGGTCCAGCGTCAGGTCGGGATAGCGTTGATGAAACTCGGGCAACAGCGGCATGATGTGCAACTGGGCAAAACTGCTGGGGGCTGCGAAACGCAAGGTGCCTGTGGGGCCGGTATCCGTGCCTCCGAGGGCAGCGCGCGCTGCATCCGTCTGGGCGAGAATTTCACGCGCATAAGGCAGAAACTCCGACCCTTCCAATGACAACGACACCTTGCGCGTGGTGCGGTGCAAAAGCTCGACGCCAAGTTCGTTCTCAAGCTTGGCCAGCCTGGCACTCGAAACCGCCGGTGCAAGGCCAAGCTCGCGCCCGGCGGCGCTGATATTGAGCCGTTCGGCCGCCATGACGAACAGGCGCAGGCTGTCGGTATCCATATTGATTATATCCAAAATGCGAAAACTGAACTTATTTTTCACCATCTTTTTCTTGGTCTTGCAAGTGATAAGTCAGGTGCACACCGACACACACCCCAACGGAGACATAAAATGAATGCGATCACCGAGGTGAAGACCGATATCAATGCGCAGATCATTGAGGCCTTCAATTCTCGCCATGCCACCAAGATCTTCGACCCTGAACGCAAGGTGAGCGACGCTGACTTCGAGACGATCCTCGAGGCCGCCCGCCTGTCGCCCACCTCGTTCGGGCACGAGCCCTTCCGCATCCTGATGATCCAGTCGCCCGACAAGCGCGAGCTGTTCCGCGAGTTTTCATGGGGTGCCAACGGGATGATGAACGGGTCGACCGGCCAGCTTGGCACCGCCAGCCATTTCGGCATCATCCTTGCGGCGACGGGCGAACTGATGCGCGCCGGATCGGATTATCTGCAAGACCACTACCGGCAAGTGAAGCAGCTGCCCGAGGAAGTGATCGAGATCTTCAACGGCGCATACGGCAAGTTCCAGGCCGAGGATCACAAGATCACCTCTGACCGCGAGATCACAGACTGGTCGGGCAAGCAGGCCTATATCGTGCTGGCCAACATGATGACCGCCGGTGCGCTGATGGGGATCGACAGCTGCCCGATCGAGGGCTTCGACATGGAGCGAACGACGCAGACGCTGGCCGAACATTTCGGCGTCGATACCGCGAAATGGAAACCGGCGGTGATGTTCGCCTTTGGTCATCGCGCGAAAGATCCTGAATTTCCCAAGACCCGCCGCACGATGCAAGACACCGTCGCTTGGTTCTGACCCCGAAGGAGATACACGATGACCTATTATTCCGTTCTGGACGTCACCCCCACCGCCGAGGACTGGATCCCCGGCTACCTGCCCACCGCCAACGAACGCGTGGCGGCACATGGCGGCAAGTATCTTGCGCGTACCGCGACCCACGCGCAGATGGAAGGCGAGGATCAGCCCGCCGGGCTGAGGATCATCATCGAGTGGCCTTCGGAAGAGGCGGCCCGCGCCTTCATGGCGGACTCGGCCTATGCACCGCATCTGGCCGCCCGCACCAAGGGCTCGGTCAGCCATCACTACCTGATCGCGGGGCAGGACGACCTCGCCTGAATGCAGCTCTGGCCCGGTATGCCGGGCCGGCACCCCTAAGGAGGCTTTCATGACCCGGACCGGAACCGTCAATTATCATGTTCACAAGCCCGCGCCGCAGGCATTCGTGCTGGACGCGGACAGCATCGCTGGCAATCTGGTCTCGCCCGAACTGGCCGCGACCGAGGTGGCGCTGACCGATCTGCGTGCCGGGCGAGCAGGGGCCAGCTTTGTCTCTGACGGGTTCGAATTTGGTGTGGCACCGACGCGGGTGACCAGTTTCGAATCCCTCGGCTGGCAAAAGGTTTACGACCGCGAACTGGCCGAGTTGCTCTGCGACCGGATCGGCGCGCGCGAGGTGCTGTTCTTCGACCACACATTGCGCATTGACGACCCGGCAGCCAACCGCCGCCCCGCGCGCAACGTGCACAGCGACCTGAGCCCGCAAGGTGCGCACCAGCGGCTGGTGGACATCCTCGGGCCCGAGCGGGCGCGCGATTGGGCGGCGGGGCATTACGCCTTCGTTAACCTGTGGCGGCCGGTGGAAAACCCGATCAACACCGCCCCGCTGGGTTTCGTCCGCCCCGCAACCGTGGACGACGCGGACTGGATCGACATCGACTTGATCTATCCCGACCGGCGCGGTCGTATCCTCGGTCTGGCGGCCAATCCGCGTCATGATTGGGTGTATCTGTCGCGCATGACGCCGGACGAGATCGTCTGGTTCAACATCTACGACAATCGCGGCCGTCCAACGGTGGGCCACAGCGCGATTGATCTTGCCGAAGATCCCGATCGGCAAACCATCCGCAAAAGCCTGGAAAGCCGGGCGCTGGTGCGGTTCTGAGAAAGGCAGAAAATGCTGGACAAATCCAACACGCCAAACTTCGCGCCGCTCAACCGCGCGTTCAACGCGGTGTTCCGCCCTGGTAGGCTGAGCATTGGGCTTGTGGTCCCGCTCGAGGCAAACCGCAACGATCCGGTACCTACTATGACGCGCCATCTGGCGCGCGCCGCGCTGGCCGACGAACTGGGCTTTGCCGCGCTTTGGCTGCGAGACGTGCCCTTCAACGTGCCCTCGTTCGGCGATGCGGGGCAGGTGTTCGATCCTTTCGTCTATCTCGGCGCGCTGGGTGTTGCGACGCGCGACATCGCGCTTGGCGTGGCTTCGATCGTGCTGCCATTACGGCACCCGGCCCATGTGGCCAAGGCGGCAGCCTCGGCCGACCAGCTGTCGGGCGGGCGGCTGCTTCTGGGTGTGGCCTCGGGGGATCGTCCCGAGGAATACCCGGCGCTGAACAAGGATTTCTCTGATCGCGGGGCGCGCTTCCGTGACAGCCTCGCCTATATCCGCGCCATGGCGCAGGATTACCCGCGACTGGATAACCCGCAAGGCGACCTCTCTGGTGGTATCGACATGTTGCCTAAGCCTGCTGCCGGGCGCTTGCCGCTGCTCATCACCGGTGGCAGCCAGCAGACGCCAGAGTGGGTGGCGCGCCACGGTGACGGCTGGATGACCTATCCGCGTGGTGCGGCGGCGCAGTCCCGCGTTGTGGCCGACTATCGAGCGCGCGTGGCACAGGCCGGCTTGCCCGACAAACCGGTGATGCAGTCGCTCTATGTTGATCTGGTGGACCAAGCCGACGCTCCGCCGCGCCCGATCCATCTTGGGTTCAGTGCCGGCACCGATTACCTGCGCCGCTACCTGCACGAGATCCGCGATTTGGGCATCAACCACGTGGCACTGAACCTGCGCTTTAACGTGGCCGGGATCGAACCCACCCTGCACCGGCTGGCCGGCGAGGTCCTGCCCGAGTTTCACGACTGATTTCATCCCCAAGGAGGCCTCAATGCCCAAGACTATACTGATCACCGGCGCGACCGACGGCATCGGCCTGTTGACCGCCAAGACACTGGCGGCCGAAGGTCACCGCGTGCTGCTGCACGGACGCAGCTCTGACAAGCTGAAGGCCGCCGCACAGACGGTTGGCGGCAACCCCGAGACCTTCCGTGCCGATCTTTCCGATCTGGACGAAGCCGCCGCGCTTGCTGACACCGTGCGCGCCCGGCACGACCGGCTGGACGTTCTGATCAACAATGCCGGTGTCTACAAGACTCCGCACCCGCACCGGGCCGACGGGATGGATGTTCGGTTCGTGGTAAACGCGCTGACGCCCCATGTGCTGACCCGACGGCTGTTGCCGATCATCCCAGCCGAAGGGCGCGTGGTGAACCTTTCATCGGCCGCGCAGGCGCCGGTGGATGTAGAAGCGATGCACGGTAAGCGGCAATTGAGTGACATGGAGGCCTATGCGCAAAGCAAGCTGGCTATCACG
The DNA here is from genome assembly GCF_009363615.1 of Ruegeria sp. THAF33. NCBI lineage: Bacteria > Pseudomonadati > Pseudomonadota > Alphaproteobacteria > Rhodobacterales > Roseobacteraceae > Ruegeria > Ruegeria sp. THAF33. Next base: position 1,291,766 of record NZ_CP045384.1, read on the forward strand.
ATCTGGTCACGGGAAATGGCGCGCGCGCACCCAACGGGCCCAGTCTTTGTCGCGGTCAACCCTGGCTCGCTTCTGGCCTCAAAGATGGTCCGAGAGGGTTTTGGAATGGCCGGCAATGACTTGGCGATCGGCGCTGATATCCTGCGACGGGCCGCGCTGTCGGACGAATTTGCCAATGCCTCGGGGCTGTATTTCGACAATGACAGCGGGCATTTTGCTGATCCACACTCAGCGGCGGCCGACCGCGATCACGCGGCGCGGGTCAAGGATGCTATCGCGGCGTTGACCGACGGCGGAGTTTAGACCTGCGATATGCCCGTTGCTCTTGCGCCGGCTTTGAGGCGTTCGATCCCGCTTGGGCCAGGCACAGTGTTTCGACCTCAGTGGCCATGCCTCCGGCAAGCCAAAGCGGCAGGTGGGCGTCTGGGACCTGCGATGCGCGCAGTTTGGACTACCGGAGCAGGTTTTCGACAACAGACCCACCGCCTTCGTCACTACATCTGATGGGCACCAGATATTATTATCTCTTTGCAGAAATTCCCTCGTGCGCCCGCAAAACTCTGAGGACGAGATTGGTGAAAAGATGCTGGCTCAAAATTCGGACCATATTGCGTGCACGAGATTTGAAGACGCAGCTATTTGGCTGGGACAGTTACAAGAGGGTTTTCAGATGACCCTAGACGCTAAAGTCCGGCGCCTTTGACAAAACAATGCTACAATATCTTGTCACCGCATGACGAATGGGTTCGACATTGGCTGTTCCGACGTATTTAGCCAGACGGTTTTGGTCCTTGTGTAATCGTGAATTGCCTCGATCCCGGCTTCCCTGCCATAGCCGGATTGATTGTAGCCACCAAACGGAGCAATCGGGGACACCGCGCGATACGTGTTGATCCAACAAATTCCCGATTTCAGACGGGATGAAACCCGATGGGCGCGGGCAACATTTTCAGTGAAAACGCCAGACCCAAGCCCGAACAGCGAGTCGTTGGCCAATGCGATCGCTTCTTCTTCCGTGTCGAATGGCAGCAAAGACATTACAGGGCCGAACATTTCGACCTTCAGCGTCTCGGTCTCTGGGTTCGAACATTCCACCAGCGTAGGGGCCATGAAGTTGCCCGGCCGGTCCAGAGGTTTCCCCCCGAAGCGGATGCGTGCGCCTTGTTCTGTGGCTTTCGCCAAAGTCGCCTGAATTCTTTCCACCTGAGCTGTGGTGCATAGCGGGCCAATATGGGTGGCCGTTTCCAATGGATCGCCGATTGCGACGCCCTTCATCTTCTCTTCGATCTTGTCAACAAGCGCTTCCAGTATCGAGCGATGTATCAACCCGCGCGAGCCGGCCACGCAGCTTTGACCCGAGGCGCCGAAGTTTCCCGCAATCAAACCATTGGCGGCGCCATCCAGATTGGCATCATCAAAAACGATGATCGGGGATTTCCCGCCCAGTTCCAAAGTGGTCACCGCAAAGTTCTCAGCCGAATTGCGCACGACATGGCGCGCTGTTTCCGGGCCGCCGGTGAATGCGATCCGGTCCACGTCCGGGTGCCGGGTAAGCGGGATGGCGCAGTTTTCGGCATCCCCCGTAATGACAGAGACGACACCGGGCGGAAAGCCAGCTTCATCGATCAGCCGCGCGAACTCCAGCATCGGAGCGGGCGCAATTTCAGAGGCCTTCAACACGACCGAACAGCCTGCTGCTATCGCGGGGCCAAGCTTGGTCGCGGTCAGGAACATCTGTGCGTTCCAGGGGACGATTGCGAGCACCACGCCAATCGGTTCGCGCTTGGTGAAGACGTGCATGTCCGGTTTGTCGATCGGAAGAACCGCCCCTTCGATCTTGTCCGCAAGCCCTGCATAATATCGATAATAGTCACCGACATAGGCTGTTTGGCTTGCCGTCTCGGCAAGCAGCTTGCCGCTGTCTGTGGTCTCAAGCTGGCCCAGGTGTCCGGCGTTTTCCTCGATCAGTTCGGCAAGTTTGAACAACAATTTGCCGCGTGCGGTTTGCGTCATGTCGCGCCACGCGGGATCATCAAGTGACCGACGCGCGGCGGACACGGCGCGGTCAACGTCTTCGGGTGCGGCACAGGCGAAACTGGACCATTCTTGGCCCGTCGCCGGGTTTTGCGAATGCATCACTTGCCCGCGTGCCCCTCCGGTCCACGCGCCGTCGATATAAAGCTGGAAATGTGGTTTCTGATGCATCATCGATCCTTACTGAAACTTTGGCATGACGTCGTCGATGAAACGGGCCAGCGATGCGCGTTTGCGTTCGAAACTCATACCGCTGTCTATCCAGAACGAATACTCATCATAACCCAGATCTTCATAACGTTTCAGACGTTCCGTGACCCCATCCGGGGTTCCAACAGTCAGATCGCGCGCCAGGTTTTCCGGTGCCATCATCGTGTTGGCCGCAATCTCTTCATCCGTCAACGTCTGGATCAAGCCCTGCCGGACTGGCCGCTTGTTTTGAAACCAGGCCCCGAAGTAGTTGTAGAAGCGCGACAATTCCCGAGTGGCTAGACCCAGATCATCATCGTCGCTGCCAACGTAAGTGTGATGCAGCAGCATGATCTTGGGGCGCGGCCCCTCATGGTTTGCGCACGCATCTTCAAAGCGGCCCATCAGCGTTTCAATCTCATGCATGCCCTGCCAGAGCGGTGTGACCTGAATGTTGAAGCCGTTCTGCACACCGAATTCATGACTGTTCGGATCCCGCGCCGCGATCCAGATGGGCGGCCCGCCGGGTTGCACCGGTTTGGGGGCCGAGGTGGTGGCGGGGAATTTGAAATACTCTCCATCATGGGCACAGTCACCCGCCCACAGCCGGGGTAAAAGCGGCGCGATTTCCCGCATGCGCTGGCCAGCATCCCAGGCATCCATTCCCGGCATCATCCGTTCATATTCATACGAATAGGCGCCGCGGGCGATGCCCAGCTCGATACGGCCGCCTGTCATCAGGTCCGCCGCAGCCGTTTCGCCCGCCAGTTTGATCGGATGCCAGAACGGCGCAACAACTGTACCCGTGCCAAGCCGCACATTCTTGGTGTGATGTGCGATATCGACCAAAGACATCAAAGGGTTGGGCGCGATCGTAAAGTCCATCCCGTGGTGCTCGCCGGTCCAGACGGCGCGCATTCCCGCCTCATCGGCCATTTTACACAGCGCGATGAATTCTTCATACAGCTTCTCATGGGGTTGATCGGGGCTCAGCCGTTCCATGTGTGCAAAAAGGGAAAACTCCATCCATCAGGTCCTTTCAGAAAAGCTGTGCACGTCGCCTTGCTGCGCACTGCCCAGATACAGTGAGAAGTCGCGGGTTCGGCTTTCCAGCGCGAAACGAGAAATCATGGTGGTGATTGGCGTCGTCGAGTAGGCAAGGGTTGCCAGGTCTTCAATCGCGACGGCCTCAAGCTTGCCGTGTTTGGGAAGTTCCGGCGCATTGCCCAATATGTAGACATTATGCGCTGTGGCATCGTCATAGACCGAGTAGACGACGCCAAGACATGCGTCGATGCCACGATCATGCAGATCCTGCCGAAGGCTGTCGCGCAACTGTCGCCGGTCGGACAATGTGACCTGCGGCGGCCTGAAACCGGCTTCCGTTTTCTCAAGCAGCACGCGGCCTTCGTGTTCGATGATTGCGCCACAGACAATCTTGCGCCCCGTCGGTTCAAGCGCCCCCCGTTCCAGCCCAAGGCTGAAATACTGCCCGTTCGCGTAGCCCAGCGCCGGGCGGTCGTTGTGGGAATAGGTTTCGACCTGTCCGATCAGAACGCAATGGTCTCCTGCCTCGATCACTTGGTGGGTCCGGCAGGAGAATGTCGCGACCGCGCCGTTGATCAAAGGGATCTCTCGCGCGTCGAGGTCATGGTCGGTTTTGGCGAACCGGTCACCTTTGAAGCCGGCGAAAGTGTTGGACACATCCTCTTGCCCCTCGGCCAGAACACTCACCGTGAAATGGGTGCAGGTCGAGAATTCGCCGTATGAAGACAAGTTCTTGCCGGGGCAGACGATCAACAGCGGCGGGTCGAGCGAAACCGAAGTGAAGGAATTTGCCGTGAAGCCCAGGGCCATGCCAGAGGCGCTGCGCGTGGTAACGACGGTCACGCCGGTCATGAATTTGCCGAATGCCCGCCGGAGGTCGCGGGGGTCGAGTTCGGTCATGATTGCACCTCGCTTTGAAAGCTGGAAATGGCGGCGTTGACCTGACTTGCATGTGTCATCGGCATCATATGGGCCGCCCCATCGATGATCAGCGCGCGGCCGTTCGGGGTGATTTCAGCCATTTTAAGCGATATGTCTGGGGTGGAGTTCGGCTCCTGACTGCCGGTTACGAACAGCGCGGGGCAGGCGAGTTTCTCCAGCGCGTCGCGCCGCGGATTTTCGTCTTGGGCAAAAACCGTATAGGCCAGCTTGTAAGCAGCCGGATCCATGGCCGTCAGCCATTCGCAGCAGGCATCATGTTCAGGCGAACCGATGTCACCAAACCACCGGCGCAGCGTGCTGGTTGGGTCAACCGGTGTTTCCCCATCCAGTCCCGCCGCACGTTTCTGAACCGCCAGTGCGGCCTTTGCGCTGCGTTCAAAAACGGCATTCATTGCCACGACGCCGCAAATCCGGTCGGGCGCCTTGGTGGCAAGATCCAACGCGATCATCGCGCCCATCGAGTGGCCGACAACAAGGACCGGACCGTTCAGATTGCCCAGCACGTTCCCTGCGGCATCACTGTATTCCGACAGTTCCGCACCGAAAAATCTCAGCGGGCTTTCGCCGTGACCGGGCATGTCCGGTGCCGTCAGGCGCGCTTCAGAGGCCATCCCGTCCAACTGCGCGCCCCAGGCTTCGGCCCGCAGGCCAACCCCGTGCAGCAACAGGATGTCCGGACCTGCGCCTGTCTGGATGGCGGCCAGCCCGCCGATTTCAGACCGCGGCCGGGTTGTCCACGTCATGACCCAAATCCTTGAGATCCTGATACCGGTCGCCGATCCGGTGATGCGGTCTGCCCGAGGTTGCCGCCCCCAGCACGACGACAATTTCGTCGTCGCGCGGTGCGTCCGGGATCGAGAATTGAACGGTCAGGTAGTGAGACCGCCGCCCGGCATCGTTTTTGTCCATCAATGGCACCATGATCGGCGCATTTGCGGGGCCGCGCGTGTTCGTGAAAGCCAGATAGGATTTCGCGCTGACAGCCTGCCGGTAGTGATTGCCGAACCGAAGGGTATGAATAATGCCCGAGGCGTGCTCGACCTCGCCATTCAATCCGACGACGGCTGCCTTGCCATAGGCTTCGATTGCGTCGCCACTGCCGGCCAACGCGATCATGCGGTCCGTCATCATCTTTCCCAATACGGGGCCATATGCTTGGATTTCCGGTTTGAGGTCTTCGACATATCGACCCGCCCAGGGATTGGTAATCACTGCGGCCACGGCAAACATGCGCCATGGCATTTCCGCAGGGCGAAATCCCTCGACAAGAACCTCCTCGTCGTAGGTAACAATCTTGCGTATTTCCGGCTTCATCACACCTCTCCTGTCGCGCTGGGAAAAGGTAGAAACGGGTGTGATTTTTGACAAACGATTGAATTATGTGCTTTCGCATTAAAAAGATTAATGGCTAACTTGATCAATGGCAAAATCACTTCCCCCCCTGACCTGGTTCCGATCCTTCGAGGCGGCGGCCCGGACCCTGAGTTTTACCGCGGCGGCCGAGGAAATCGGCCTGACCCAATCGGCCGTCAGTCAGCAGGTGAAATCCCTTGAGATCCGTCTGGGGACAGCGCTTTTCATAAGGCATCCGCGCAGTCTGGCCCTGACGGATGCAGGGCGGAAACTGCTGCCCGAAGTCGGCAGTGCGCTTGAGGCGCTTGCCGCCGCCGCCGGAAGGGCTGACGCTAGCGCACCAGGAGATGTCCTGACAGTGGCCACATCTGTCAGCGTCGCGCAATGGGTCATCGCCCCAAACCTCGCGGACTTCACCACCCGCAATCCCGAGATCAGTGTGCGGCTGCTCAGCGCAATCTGGCCTGACGATTTTCACGCGTCGCAAGCTGACGTTCAGGTCAGGTTCGGATCGGAAAAACAAGTGGGCAGGGGGGCCGAACGTTTGTGGCCGGACAGGCTTGTCGCTCTCAAGGCGCCGACGATTGCAGGGGATCCGTTTGACCTTCCCCTGATAGAGGCAGTCGGCACTTCAAGCGGATGGAAGACGTGGTTCGACAAGCAGGGCGTACAGCGGCAGCCTGCCGTTTTCGTCGATACGTTCGGCATGGCGCTTCAATTGGCGGTTCATGGCAGCGGGGTTGCCCTGATCAGCGAGTTTCTGGCGAAACATGCGATGATAACCGGTCTTGTCGAAAGCGCACATGACAGCACCGTCGACTGCAACGAAGGGTATTATCTTTCCGCCAATGCCAGCAGTCCGGCGGCCACATTGTTTCGGGGCTGGTTGCTTGAACAGATAAGTGTTTGATCAGGCGCGGGCCTAGGATCGTTCGTGCACCACTCAGGGCTTGACGAATACTTTGCGTGGTCGTTTGCACAGACACTCTGCGGGACCGTTTTCCTTGATCAGGATGGTTTCGGTGATCGCAAGCCCCCAATCATCCATCCAGAGCCCGGGCATGAAGTGAAATGTCATGCCAGCTTCAAGGATCGTATTGTCTTCGTCCCGCAGCGAGATCGTGCGTTCGCCCCAGTCCGGAGGATAGCTGAGGCCGACAGGATAGCCACAGCGAGCACCGCGTTCGATCCCCGCACGTTCGAGAGGCGCCGCCAGCGCTTTGGCGATATCCTTCGCGCGATTGCCGGGGCGTGCAGCCTCCAGACCGGCTTCCAACCCCTCGACCAAGGCGGCCTCGGCCCTTTTGAGATAGTCAGGCGGTTGACCCAGAAAAACCGACCGGCAGAACGGAGCATGATACCGGCGATAGCAGCCAGAGAGCTCGAAGAAGGTGCATTCGCCCGATTTGAACACATCTCCATTCCAGGTCAGATGCGGCGCGGCGGCATCTGAGCCGGACGGCAAAAGTGGGACGATGGCTGCGTAATCCCCCCAGTCATCACCGACGCCCGTGATTGCGTCATGGTAGATCTGTGCGACCAGCTCGTTCTTGCGCAGGCCGGGTTCAACGCGCTCAAGCACGCCGTCAGTTACAAACTCTGAAATCCGGGCCGCCTTGCGCATCAGGGCGATTTCTTCGTCGGATTTCACGACCCGTTGCCAATTGACCAAGGCCGTTGCATCGATCAGGCTCGCCCTGGGCAGTTCCGTCGTCAGAGTAATATGGGCTTTGGCCGAGTAGTAATAATTGTCCAGTTCCACCCCAATTCGGCTTTGGCCGTGTCCGCAGTCCGCAATAAGTTTGGCCAGATCCTGCATTGGATGCCGTGTAGTCGACTGCACGAAGTGATCCGCGTATCCGAAAACCCGATCGTCCCCCATCCACACCGTGCGCAGCGCACCGTTTGCATCCTGCCGGCGCCCCCACCAGATCGGGTCCGCGTCAAGAAAGATCAAGGCACCCTGGTGAACGTAAAATGACCAACCCTCATACCCGGTGAGCCATCCGATGTTCGAAGGGTCTTCGACAAAAAGGCAGTCAATTCCCTTTGCGGCCATCTCCTTTCGGGTCTTGGCAAGACGGCGATCATATTCCGCCCGGCTGAAGGCTGGATCAGAGTGGGTCATTGGCGCCTCCGGTCAACAAAAGACTTTGGTTGACAGAACCCTACCGATCCGCTCACGTCAACGAACGAAAATTCAGGGGGCTGCATGAAAGCCGATATCAATCTACACCGAACGGGCCATAGCACCGGGCCATTCAAGCGGTGTCGTTTCAACGGTTCAGCCTGCATGCGGCGCCCCACCTCTGAGGTCGCCGGATGAGAGGGTTCGAGCCAGCAGAGTTCGCAGCGCGCGCCGAACGCGCACAGGTGATGATGAATGCCGCGGGCCTGTCGGCGCTGCTACTGACCACGGAAACCGACGTGCGTTACTTTACCGGATACCTGACCAGATTCTGGGAAAGCCCGACCCGTCCGTGGTTCCTTATTCTGCCTGCGGTTGGAAAACCGGTTGCGGTCATCCCCTCGATCGGCGCCTCGTTGATGGGGCAAACCTGGATCGACGACATCCGAACATGGAGCTCACCCGACCTTCAGGATGACGGCGTCTCGCTTTTAACGGATGCCCTGACGGAATTGACACCCCTCAAAGGCCGTATTGGAATGCCCGATGGTCACGAGACGCACGCGCGTATGCCCGTGTCGGATATTGAACGCCTGCGAAACAGGCTCGGTTCGCGCCACATCACCGGAGATCACGGTATTTTGCGCCAACTTCGCATAGTCAAATCCGAGGCGGAAATCGCCAAGATCGAAACCGCATGCGCCATAGCCGGTCGGGCCTTCGCCCGAGTTCCCGAGATTGCTCGGGCAGGCGTGCCTTTGGATGAAGTATTTCGCGGTTTCCAGATACTCTGTCTGGAAGAGGGTGCCGACTGGGTGCCGTATCTCGCAGGTGGGGCAGAGCAGGGCGGTTACTCTGACGTAATATCGCCGGCGTCTTCGTCCCCCTTGGAGGATGGCGATGTACTGATGCTTGATACCGGCTTGGTCTGGGATGGCTATTTCAGTGACTTCGACCGCAACTGGTCGGTCGGCCCAGCAATACCCGACGTGAAATCTGCTTACGCTAGGCTGATTGAGGCGTCTGATGCTGCTTTCGAGATTGCCCGCCCCGGCGCCACCGCAGCAGAGCTGTTTCATGCCATGAACACCGTGCTGACCAAGGCATCCGAAAGCACAGATGCCGGTCGGTTGGGGCACGGGTTGGGAATGTCGCTGACCGAATGGCCGTCGCTCATCCCGACGGACCAGACAGTTCTTGAGCCAGGCATGGTGCTGACCTTGGAGCCGGGCGTTGCCGTTGGTGGCAAGATCTTGGTTCACGAAGAAAACATCGTCGTAACAGACGATGTTCCGCGCTTTATCAGCCCGCGTATCGGGCCGGAGATGATCCAGCTATGACCTACGTGCCTTACACGCTTGACGAGGACGACCCGCAAGCCCCGCCGCTTGGATTGATTGTTCTTCAAGTCGACGAGACGATTGAGCCGGAGTTCAGCACGATTTTCTCGGGCCGGAAAAGCCCGTTGTATGTAACACGGATACCCAGCGGCATTGAAGTGACACCGGAAAGCCTGGCCGAGATGGAAGAGGCCCTGCCGGCGGCGGCGGGATTGCTGCCCAGCGCGCGTCCTTTCCGGGTGGTGGGTTATGGCTGCACGTCAGCAAGTTCCGTCATTGGATCAAAGCGTGTGGAGGAACTTGTCAAACAGTCGTGCAATACAAAAGAGGTTACGAACCCTTTGCGCGCGGCCACGGCCTGCGCCGCGGATCTTGGCGTGTCCAGGTTTGCGCTGCTGTCGCCTTATGTCGAAGAGGTCAACGCACCGCTGCGTGCCGCGTTTTCAGAAAACGGAATAACCATGGATGTTTTCGGGACATTCGGGCAGGCCGAAGAGGCAAAGGTTGCTCGGATTTCGGTGCAGTCCGTGATCGAGGCCGCGACGAAACTGGGATCTGATCCGTCGGTCGAGGCCGTTTTCCTCAGCTGTACCAATCTGCGCACGATGGAAGCCATCCCCGAGATTCGCAAGCGGATCGGCAAGCCTGTTCTTTCAAGCAATCAAAGTCTTGCATGGCATATGGGTCGTCTCAATCTTGCTGATTGAAACAGCAAATATGATATGAATATTCGCAAAAGCGTCATCTAATGTTGCCAAGTGCCTACTGCATGGTCTTAACTGCTGACTACAGATCAATGAAATCCGCAACTCTCGGATAATCATTTGACGCAACAGGGGGTCTTGTGACCGACACAAATACTGATGCCGCGTTTGTTGAATTCCAACGCGTACAAAAATCTTATGATGGCGAGAATCTCGTTGTCAAAGATCTCAACCTTGCAATGCCTAAAGGCGAATTCCTGACCATGCTCGGGCCGTCCGGGTCTGGAAAGACTACCTGCCTTATGATGCTTGCCGGATTCGAAACCGCCACACATGGCGAAATCCTTCTTGACGGGAAGCCAATCAACAATATCCCTCCACACAAGCGTGGGATTGGCATGGTCTTCCAGAACTACGCCCTGTTTCCGCATATGACGGTGGCCGAAAACCTTTCATTCCCCTTGGAAGTTCGCAAATTGGGCAAGTCTGAACGGGATGAAAAGGTTCAGCGTGCCCTGGATATGGTTCAGATGGGTGCGTTTGGTGGGCGACGCCCGGCTCAGTTGTCTGGCGGTCAACAACAACGAATAGCCTTGGCGCGCGCCTTGGTTTTTGAACCCGAACTGGTGTTGATGGATGAACCCCTGGGCGCACTGGACAAACAGCTGCGCGAGCATATGCAGTTTGAAATCACGCGTCTTGCGCATGAGCTTGGAATTACCACGGTCTATGTGACGCATGACCAGACCGAAGCGTTGACTATGTCGGATCGTGTCGCTGTGTTCGACGATGGCCGTATTCAGCAGCTTGCACCGCCTGATCAACTTTATGAAGAACCAGAAAACAGCTTTGTTGCCCAATTCATCGGGGAAAACAACACCTTGGAAGGTGTCATTAAATCGATTGATGGCGACACATGCCTTGTCCAACTTGATGATGGCTCTGAAATTGACGCGGTTCCGATCAATGTTCGCAATCCGGGTGAAAGGACAAAGGTGTCAATCCGGCCTGAGCGGGTGGAATTCAACAAGGATCGCTTGCACGCCGATGCTCATACGCTGAAAGCGACTGTCAAAGAATTCATCTACATGGGTGACGTATTCCGTTTCCGCATGTCCGTTGCAGGAAATGATGAATTCATCGTCAAAACACGGAACGCGCCAGACGCAATCCGCCTGACCCCAGGTCAGGAGATCGAGATCGGCTGGCTGGCTCAGGATTGTCGTGCGCTCGACGCATAGGCCAAGTCGCGCGGAACAAGCGCGACCTCACTGAGGGACCGGCTGGTGAAAACCCGTGCATCAGTCGACCACACACATAAACGGGAAGAACTGGGAGTAATTCATGAAGAAAACCAAAACATTGTTGACAGCAGCTGCAGTTGGGGCGGTTGCCGGCGGTGCGTTCGCCGAGGAGATGACGATCGTTTCCTGGGGCGGCGCTTATTCCAAATCGCAGCTGAAGGCGTATCACGAGCCCTATTCTGAAAAGACAGGTGTCACCATCCTGAATGATGACAGCTCGGCCGAAGCGGTTGCAAAACTGCGCGCGATGAACGAAGCCGGCAATATCACCTGGGACGTGGTCGATGTTGTGGCCGCAGACGCAATTCGTCTGTGTGACGAAGGGCTTGCGCTGGAAATCGACTTTGACACCCAGCTTGCGCCTGCGCCGGATGGCACACCTGCCTCGGAAGATTTCGGCGACCTGTTGGTCAGCGACTGCTTTATTCCGCAGATCGTGTATTCGACCACCTTCGGTTACCGTACTGACCTGGTCGGCGATACACCCCCAACCGATATCTGCGCTGTATTCGATCTGGAAGCTTACCCCGGCAAGCGCTCGTTGGAAAAACGCCCGATCAACAATATGGAATGGGCCCTTTTGTGCGATGGCGTCGCGAAGGAAGATGTCTATGACGTTCTGGCCACTCCGGAAGGTCAGGATCAGGCGCTGGCCAAGTTAGACACCATCAAAGACAGCGTTGTCTGGTGGTCTGCGGGTGCCGACACGCCGCAGCTGCTGGCCGATGGAGAGGTTGTCATGGGTTCTACCTATAACGGCCGTTTGTTCAGCGTAATCGAAGAGCAGAAGCAGCCGGTCGCCATGCTTTGGGACGCTCAGGTGTTCGATCTGGATGGTTGGATCATTCCCGCCGGTCTGAGCGAAGAGCGTCAGAAGCGCGCGCTGGACTACATCATGTTCGCGACCGATACCCAGCGTCTGGCGGATCAGGCCAAGTACATCTCGTACGGCCCGGCCCGTGCATCGTCGGCTCCGCTGGTGGGTAAGCATGCCGAACTGGGTATCGATATGGCACCCCATATGCCAACCGATCCGGAAAACGCCAAGAACACGTTCCTGTACAACTATGAGTTCTGGGCGGACTACCGTGACGACATCGACGCCAAATTCCAGGCGTGGCTGGCGCAATAATCCAGTTTTGAATTGGTGACACTGTCAGGGGCGGGAAACTGCCCCTGACCCCAAAAAAGCCAAGGGGCAACAATGACCGACGCCACCCAAAACGCGGGCCCTATGCTGGCCGCTGATGGAACACCGCTCAAGCAGTCGCTGGCGCGGTCGCTACGCAGGCAAAAGCTCCGGGCGTTGCTGTTGGTCGCTCCGCTTCTCCTCTTTGTCCTGTTTTCATTCATCGTTCCCATTGCATCGATGCTGTTCAGGTCCGTTGAAAACAGTATCGTGTCCGACACGCTTCCCTTGACCGTGGAAGCCCTGAACAACTGGGACGAGCAGTCAGGTGAGTTGCCGGGTGAGGATGTATACGAGGCCTTTGTCCGCGACATGATTGTTGCGATTGACAACAAAGAGCACACAAGGCTCGGTTCGCGTTTGAACTACGAAGAGACTGGCATGTCTTCGATGTTCCGCAGGTCCGGGCGCCAGATCAAAAAACTGGACCCTGAAACGGATGGGCCGTTCAAGGAAAAATTGATCGAGATTCATGACGGATGGGGAGATCCGCAAACCTGGCGAGTGATCAAGACCCACTCACCAGCGATTACCAATGGTTACTTCCTGAATGCCGTCGATATGCGCAGAACCCCGGAAGGCGCACAGGCCCAACCCGAAGACAAGCAAATCCTGATAAAGCTTTTTGGACGTACTCTGTTCATGTCGCTCGTAATAACAGGTGCTTGTATCCTGCTTGCTTATCCTGTCAGTTATTTGTTGGCGACACTTCCGATGCGGGTATCGAACCTGTTGATGATACTTGTCCTTTTGCCCTTCTGGACGTCCCTTCTGGTTCGAACGTCCGCCTGGAAGGTCATGTTGCAGCAACAGGGGGTTATTAACGATACCCTCGTTTGGTTGGGGCTGGTCGCTGATGACGCTCGCCTGATCATAATCAACAACCAGATCGGCACCATCATCGCGATGACACACATCCTTTTGCCGTTCATGATCCTGCCAATGTATTCGGTGATGCAGACCATTCCGCCGTCTTACACGCGTGCGGCCAAATCCATGGGTGCAACGAACTGGACGACGTTCTGGCGCATCTACTTCCCGCAATCCGTGCCCGGAATCGGTGCCGGTTCGATCCTCGTGTTCATTCTGGCGATTGGGTACTACATCACGCCCGAGATCGTGGGCGGCACCAAGGGCGTCTTCATCTCGAACCGGATTGCCTATCACATCTCGTCCTCACTGAACTGGGGGCTGGCTGCGGCCTTGGGTACGATCCTTCTGGCGGTCGTTCTGTTGCTCTACTGGGTCTACGACAAGATCGTGGGCATCGATAACGTGAAGTTGGGATAATCAAGATGGCAGCACTGACACCGATATCCCGCAAACCCATGTCCATGGTTTTGCCCAGTGTCGCACTTGCCGGGGCATTTGCCGGCATTTTCGTCGGGGCCGGAAATGGTTCGGTCCTTCTGGGCATACTGGGCGGAGCCGTCCTGATCGCGGGGCTGGCCTGGGTCTACATAAATATCGTGAAGAACGAAAACCTCGCACGCTTGATCAATATCATCGGATTCGGTGTCGTGGGTTTTTTAGTGGCCGGGTTGATGGGCGGTGTATTGGGGCTGCTCGGCGGCTGGTTTTTCGCCTGGTTTATCTATTGGTTGTATGAGGGGCGGTATCGGCGCAAGCTGCTGCCGTATCTCACGGCACAACAGGTTTTCTATCACTACCTGTTTCGCGTGATCTGTGGTGCGATCTTCGTCTTTCTGATCACGCCGATTCTGGTGGTGTTGCCGTTGTCTTTCAACGCGCAGGACTTCTTTACCTTCACGCCCGAGATGCTGCGGCTTGATCCGGAAGGCTATTCGCTGAAGCATTACCGAGATTTCTTCACCAACAACGAATGGCAACGCAGCTTCAAGAATTCGCTGATCATCGCGCCGATTGCGACGGTTATCTCGGTAACGTTGGGAACGCTGGCCGCGATCGGGCTCAGCCAGTCTCACGTTCCAGGACGCCGTGCGATCATGGGAATTCTGATTTCGCCTATGATTGTTCCGCTGATCATCTCGGCGACGGGTATGTTCTTTTTCTACAGTGATATCGGACGTTTCCTCGAAGGTACACTTGGCATGAACAAGAACTTCGTAGGCTATCTGAAAGTTATCCTGGCCCACGCAGTGCTAGGTATTCCCTTTGTGATCATCACCGTGACGGCGACCCTGGTGGGCTTTGATCGATCTCTGACACGGGCGGCGGCCAATATGGGCGCAGGGCCCGTTAGGACCTTCTTCAAGATACAAATGCCGTTGATTTTGCCGGGCGTAATCTCGGGCGGCCTGTTTGCCTTCATCACATCGTTCGACGAAGTGGTCGTGGTCTTGTTTGTGGGATCCGCCTCGCAAAAGACATTGCCGTGGCAGATGTTCACCGGCCTGCGGGAACAGATCAGTCCAACCATTCTGGCGGTCGCGACAATCCTTGTGGTCCTATCCATTGCCCTGCTGACGACGGTCGAACTGTTGCGGCGCCGGTCAGAGCGTCTGCGGGGTCTTTCACCCGCTTGACGCAGCAAACCGTCTGATCTAACGATTCACCTGTTCATCTCTGCCGCGATGGCGTCGCGGCGACTACGGAGGTGATCGGCTCTCGGACCCCGAGACCGCCTGTCCTGAACGCCGGGACATGTGGCCGGGAAAATGCATGTCCGGCATAGATGAGAGACCAAAGATGACTGACATTTCTAACCGCCCTCAGTTCTTCACCTGCCATAATGGCGACAAGGCCCCGTTGCCGTTCAGCAAATCCGAATATGACCGCCGTCTTGGCAAGCTGCGCGCGATCATGGCCCAGCGGGATATCCCGGTGGTGCTGCTGACATCGATGCAGAATATCGCCTATTATTCGGGCTTTCTGTACTGTGCGTTCGGGCGCCCTTATGGCTGTGTTGTAACCCAGGACAACTGCACCACCGTTTCCGCCAATATTGATGCCGGACAACCCTGGCGCCGGTCGGTTGGAGACAATGTGATTTATACAGACTGGAAACGCGACAACTATTGGCGGGCAGTTGCGAGCCTGATCGGGAATGCAAAGCGGATCGGCATCGAAGGCGACCACATGACGCTTGCGGCGCGCGACACGGCGCTGAACACGCTGGACAAGCCAGAGTTGGTTGACATCGCGGCCGACACCATGGCTGCGCGGATGATCAAATCCGCTGAAGAGATCGAATTGATCAAGGGTGGAGCGCGCACGGCCGATGTGGGTGGTGCTGCGATCCATGCCGCAATCCGCGAAGGCGCAACCGAAATCGAAATTGCGATGGCTGGTCGAGACGCGATGGAAGTGGAAATCGCGCGGGCCTATCCGGATGCCGAATACCGCGACACATGGGTTTGGTTTCAGTCGGGTTTGAACACCGACGGCGCGCATAACCCGGTCACCAAACGCGCGTTGCAAAAAGGTGATATCCTGTCGCTGAACACCTTTCCGATGATCTCGGGCTATTACACCGCCCTGGAACGGACCCTGTTTCTGGGCGAGCCGGATGCCGACAGCCTGCGCCTGTGGAAGGCCAATGTGGCCGCGCATGAACTTGGATTGAGCCTGATCAAACCCGGTGCCACATGTTCCGGTATCACCGCCGAGATCAACCGGTTTTTTGCCGACGAAGGCCTGCTTCGATATCGTTCCTTCGGCTATGGGCACTCGTTTGGTGTTCTGAGCCACTACTATGGTCGCGAAGCCGGTCTGGAACTTCGCGAAGACATCGACACAGTGCTGGAACCCGGCATGGTGGTCTCGATTGAGCCGATGCTGTGGATCCCCGAAGGCCAGCCCGGTGCTGGCGGTTACAGGGAACACGATATTCTGGTGGTGGGCGAAGGCGGAGCCGAAAACATCACAGGCTTCCCCTACGGGCCGGGACACAACATTATCGACGCCTGAGGTTTTGGGTGGAGCTTCCGCTCCACCCGCTTTTCACGTGCGTCGGGCACGTTCGTGAAAAATGAAACCCAGAAAATTTAACAGCAGCTGCGCCGCCAGAATCTGAGTGCTTTCAGTGGGGTCATAGGCGGGGGCCACCTCGACCAGATCGATGCCCACCACGTCACCCCTTTTCGCCAGCCCCTGAAGGATTTCCAGAATGTCGTAATACAAAAAACCTCCATGGCTCGGAGTTCCGGTTCCGGGCGCGATCGAGGGGCAGAACGCATCGATATCGATCGTTACATAGTACCGTTTGCCTTCGGGAATGCGGTCAAGAACGGCCTCTGTTCCCAATCTGCGAACCTGCCGCACGGACAGGATGTCCGATCCGCGCGCACGCGCGTCGTCATACCCTTCCTTGGCGGTGGACGATACGTTTCGAATGCCCAACTGGGTCATCCCTGAAACATAGTCTTTCTCGATCGCGCGGCGCATGGGATTTCCGTGCCCGTTGGTGACGCCGTGACGTTCATCTACAAAGTCCAAATGCGCATCGATTTGAACAACATGGATCGGGCCGTTTTCGGCGCAGTCGCTTTCAAATGCGGAAATGCAGGGGATGTTGACCGAGTGATCACCGCCAATCACCAGCGGAAGTGCCCCGGCCTCGAGAATTTTTTGCACGCCAAAGGCTATGTTCTTGTGGCTCGTCTCGGTCTTGGTGTGGACAATATCCGCATCGCCCAGGTCGACGATCCGAACCGAGCCGTCCAGATAGGTCGCGTCATCCTCATGATCATAGGCGCCGGCATGGCCAAAACTGAAAAGTGTCGATGCCTCTCGCACGGCCCGAGGACCAAAACGCGCGCCGGGGCGCCACTGAGTTCCAAAGTCGAACGGCGCGCCGAGCACGCAAACGTCGGCGTCAATTTTGTCCCAGTTCTCGATATATGGAGATTTTGCAAAGGTCGATATTCCGACAAAAGGAAGATTCAGTCGCCCGGACGCATATCCATGTTCCTGCACTTTTGGTCCTTTCGATTGTTGTGCCGTTTTCCTGCATGTGAACATGAGGACACGCCGTATTGAAACGAAATTCTCTTTGAACGGCGGGTTTTGGGGGGATCAGACGAAGTTTTCTTTCAGAAGGGCGGGCTTGCGTTCAAAGCTGACCCGGCCCAGCCCATCAGAACGCTTCAAGATCAGTCAAAAGATAATCCCGTTGATGGTTGCCTTGCCTTCGTGTCCCATTCCCAAAGAACGAATGAAAGATCCCATTCGGCCTCAGCGATGCTCTGGCAGGTTTTCCTGTGCGGCAAGACGGTTTTTGATCCTTCCGGGCCAGAAAATCATAAGCGTTAACAAAAATATCGATTTGATATAAAGTTGTGGGGTTATTGATTGGTAACGCGCGGGTATTCGTGTGGCACAGACACTTTATGAAAAATATGGCGGTTTCAAAACGATCAGCCGGGTCGTGATGACCTTCTATGAAATGGCGTTGGATTCGGATGAGATCGGCCATCATTTCGAAGACATTGATATGCCGCGCCTGATCGACCATCAAACCAAGTTCGTCTCGTCTTTGATTGGCGGACCCGCATCCTTCAGTGATGACAGGATCGAAGCAGTTCATCGGCATCTAAACATTTCGCACAACGAGTTCGACGTCATGGCCGAGCTGTTTGGCGACGCGCTGAGTCAGCATGGCATGTCCGATGGAGACATCAAAACTGCGCTGACCGCAATCGAAGGCAAACGTTCGATCATCGTCACCCGGAACGCGGCATGAGCATTCTGGCGATAAACGAGCAATTGCTGCGTGCGATCGGAGTCGGCGTCGCCGTGGTGCGCGCATCCGACCTGCAATTCGTGTTTCACAACGGACCTTTCACGGAATGGTTCGGCACTCCTGAACAGGGGAGTACCCTAAGCGACGTTCTGTCGGATCTCGACCCCAAAGAACTGGAGGACGTAAAGCAGTCCGGCCTTCGGTACTCGGTCGAATTGCAGATAAAGCCGAAACGCAGGACCTTGATCTTTGCTGTCACGGTCTCATTGGCCAATGGCTTGTCCGAGCAGGTGCTGATTGTGGAATGTCAGAACATCACCCGCATTCGAGAATTGGAAAGCATGATCGACAGCTATTCCACCATGGTCGAGCGCAACACCCGAGAGCTTGAGCGCGAAAAGGAAAGAGTGGAACGGCTGTTGCTGAACCTGATGCCCCGAGCCGTGTATGAAGAGTTCAAGACGTTCGGCGTTGTCACACCGCAGCTGTATCAGCAGGTTTCGGTAGTTATGCTGGATTTTGTCGGGTTCACGGATTTTGCGGCCAAGACCGACCCGACGGTCACCTTGAGTGAACTGAACGACATCTTCACGGCCTTTGACCGGATCGTGGAACAATTCGGGTGTGAGCGGATCAAAACGATCGGAGATGCTTATCTGGCCGTGTCAGGTATGCCAGATCCAACACCGGATCATGCGACCGCCGTGGCGCATTGTGCGGTAAGGTTCCTGCGCTATCTTGAACGCCGCAACGAAAGCCATCCGCATAAGTGGCAGGCCCGGATCGGATTGGGAATGGGGGCGGCGGTCGGATCGGTCGTGGGCATTCAGAAATATGTCTATGACGTGTTTGGCCCTGCCGTAAACATCGCATCCCGGTTGCAGGTCTTTGCCAACCCCATGAACATCGTGGCCCCTGAAGAGATGAAATATGCCCTGATTGACGAGTTTCAGGTCTCGGAGCTTGGGTGCGTTGATATCAAGGGGATGGGTGAGATGGATCTGATCAATGTGACATCGGGCTTGAGTATGCCTCAGGGCAGTCGTTCGTTCTGACCGTGTCACTCGTCCTGAGGGATCAGGCCCAAACCGCGCAGGTAGATGCCGATACCGCTTTCCAGCAAGTCTTCGGGAGGAAAAGGCGAAGTCGCGCCGGTATTTCGGGCATACAGTTCGACGACTCCGTGGCTCATCGCCCAGATGTGGGCGCTGAACATCGACGCGGGCGGGCGCTTGTCAGGCGGAATATGCTGGGACAGGTCCGCGGCCGCTTTTTCAAGAACAGCCTTCGCCCGGTTGGCTGCCAAGGACAGTTCGGGTGTCCGGTTCAGGGAAATCCCGCTTTCGAACATGGCGATGTAATGCCCGGGATTTTTGCGCGCAAAGGCCAGATATGCACGCCCCGTTGCTTCAAAAGCGGCAAGGGCTGAAGGCTGTCCCTCGTCATAGGCGTATTGCATCAGGTCTGCGAACATCTCAAACCCCTGCCGTGCGGCTTCGGCAATCAGGTCCTCGCGCCCTTGAAAATGACGATAGACGGCGGCAGGCGTGACACCGGCGGTTTTGGCCGCCTCGGACAGCGTGAAACCGGTCGGGCCCTTGTCTTCGATCAGGGACAAGGCAGCCTCGATCAGGGCTTGCTTCAGGTTTCCGTGGTGATAACCGCGTTTCGTCATCCCGGCCTCAGTTGCATTGATTGCGTGTTGGAAGACAAGGACATAGACCACCGACGCATTGTCGTCCAATACATGATCGTGAAGCCATCGACGGGGCAGGGCAGAGAGACAATTTATGCCTCCCACATATCCGGGCCACCGCAGATACGGGCATCAATCTCGCCGATACTCTTCTTGTCCTTCTCATCATAGTCCAAGGCATGCAGAACCGTTCGGATGGCCGCAAGCCGCGCGCGTTTTTTGTCGTCAGAACGCACAATCGTCCACGGGCAGGCATCAGAATGCGACCGGGTCAGGGTTTCCGAGATCGACTGCGTGTATTCATCCCATTTGTTCAGCCCTGCGACGTCGATCGCGCTGAGCTTCCAATGCTTCAATGGGTCGTTTTCGCGCGCCAGAAAACGGTTCAGTTGTTCCGCGCGCCCGACATTGAGCCAGAACTTGAACAAATGGATGCCGTCATTCACCAGGCCCGTTTCAAGCGGCAGGACCTGACGGAAGAACCTCTCACGCTGTTCCTGGGTGCAGAAGCCAAAGACATTCTCGACGACACCTCGATTGTACCAGCTGCGATCAAAGAACACGATCTCTCCAGCGGCGGGCAGATGCGGGATGTAGCGCTGAAAATACCATTGGCTGCGTTCGGCGTCTGATGGTTTGGCCAGCGCAACGTTGCGCGCGCCGCGCGGGTTCAGGTTTTCGCGAAACCGTTTGATGGTGCCACCTTTGCCGGCGGCATCGCGACCTTCGAATATGATGGCAACCCGCTGGTCGGTTTCCTTGACCCAGGATTGCATTTTGACCAATTCAATCTGAAGCAGGTCCATCTGCTCATCATAATCTTTGGTCTTCATTTTTTCGGAATACGGGTAGGTCGGGTTCAGAATATCGCCCTTTTTCGCGTTTTGAATCTCTTCCCGTACAGATTTGGGCGCGTCTTTCTGAAAATACTTCTCGATAGAGCCTTTTCCTGACCGGGCCATATGTCACCTCGCGATAAAATCCATATCTGACTATGGATTAGAGCGTGGGTTAACGCAAACCCGCGCGCTGCGCCGCGCGATCAATCGCGGCGGCAACCTCGGGCGCCGCGACCACCTGTGGCATGTGACCGACACCCGGTAGCTCGATCAATTCGGCCCCGGGGATCTGTTCGATCAGGCGTTCAGAATGCCATTCAAGACCAACGGTGTCGTCGGCCGTTCCGTGGATGATTTCCGTCGGAACGGAGATCTCGCTATATCTGGGTTGCAGTCGGGTAATTTCGTCCAGCAGGTTGGCGCGCTGCTTGGCGTTTGCATGCATCGAGCCACGCCGGATCGTCAGCCCGGGCCCGAAATGTTCCGCATAGCCTTCGGGCGCCGTTTGCGGTGCAAAAACTTTGTCCAACGCCTGTGTGACGTACCATTCGGGCACGAAAGAGCTGATCAAGGGCAAGGCCAGCACATTGCCCGCCGTGGTTGACGCAAGCCGGTTGAACCCATCCAAAGGCGTTTCCCATGGGATGGCGGCCGGGGCGATCAGAACCAGAGCCGAGATATTCTCGGGCCGGGTCACGGCCCAGGCCAGCGAGACCGATCCGCCATAGCTCTGCCCGGCCACGATGGGTTTTTCCGCACCAAGCTGAGCCGCCGCCCGTTGCAGGATATCCGCCTGTTCAATGATGGTTTCGCCATCCGGATTGAAGCTTTCGGAATAGCCCAGGCCCGGTCGGTCAAAAACGATCACGCGGTATGACCTAGCCAGAATGGGGGCCAGCGCGAAGGTCATGTCGCGCGTGTTCCCGCTGGAACCGTGGATCAGAACGACATCAGGGCCGTCCCCCATGACCACGGCATGCACGGCGATGCCGCCCACATCCAGAATCCGACCCTCGGGGGGGAAAGCCGCCTCGGCCAGCGCTTCGTTCCGGGCGCTGCGCCAGGTTGTCAGTATGACAAGGCCCAGAACGGCCAAGCCAAGGGATATCAGGACTTTAGTGGCCAATTTTCGTTATGTCGAATGGCGTGGTCTGATAGATTTCGTTGATCCAGTTGCCGTACAGCAGATGTGCATGACTGCGCCACCGGTTCTGCGGTGTTTTGGTTGGATCATCATCTGGGTAATAGTTTATCGGCACGTTGATAGGCGTGCCGTTGCTGACGTCCCGATCATATTCCTGTTTCAGCGTGTCACTGTCGTATTCGAAGTGATTAAAGATATACAGCGCGCGATGGCCGGGATCTTCGACCAGACAGGGGCCGACATCGTCGCTGCCCAACAGGGTCCTCAGCCCCGGTGCGCGATCGATTTCATCCTGTTTCATTTCCGTCCATCGGCTGACCGGAACGACGCAGTCATCCGAGAAACCGCGCAGAAACGGAGACGCCGGGTCCAGGTTGCGATGCCGGAAACACCCAAAGGCTTTTGCGTCCAGCATGTGCTTTTTGACACCGTGAAAATGGTTGATCATCGCCATCCCGCCCCAGCACACACCAAAGGTGGAATGTACGTTGGTTTGCGTCCAGTCGAAAATCTCGCTGATCTCGTCCCAATAGGTGACATCCCGAAATTCCAGATGTTCGATCGGGGCACCGGTGATGATCAGGCCGTCGAATTTCTGATCCTTGATCTCCTGAAACGGGCGATAGAACTCGGACATATGCTCGGCGGCGGTGTTCTTGGTCCGGTGTTCGGTCATGCGGATCAAAGACAGATCGATCTGCAACGGGGTTGCCCCGATCAGACGCGCGAACTGGTTTTCGGTCTGGATTTTCTTGGGCATCAGGTTCAGTAATCCGATGCGCAGCGGGCGGATGTCCTGACGCATTGCCTGATCTTCGTCCATGACCATGACGCCCTCTTTGGTCAGGACGTCAAAAGCAGGCAGTTCCGATGGGATTTTGATGGGCATGTGTTAGGCTTCTAAGAGATCAGTGAAAACTGATAGTTAGGCGTTATTGCGCGTGGTCTCAAGTGTGTGCTCGATCAACTCATCGAAATCAGCGGCATCGCGGATTTTTCCGATGTCGTTGGCGGCAATCGTCACGCCCCAGTTGTTCGCCATGGCCTCGTAACGCGGCTGGCGGTGCGCCAAGGCCTGTGCATAGGTCCAACGGACGAAATCATCGGGATCAACATCCGCTTCTGAACAGCCTTGCAGGTCCAGATAATCTGTCCAGGCCTTGGTCAGGAATTCCGCCTGATAGGACATCGGCTTTGGGGCTTTGTCAAAACGGCGTACTAGCTCTGCCGTGTGTTCCTCATCCCCCTTCAGCCAGATCATCAGGGTGTGTTGCGAAAGCTCGGACAGTACCCGATCGTTCGGATCTTCGGGGTCTACCCATTCGCAGATCGACCCACCGGTGTCGCAGATGAAATGGGGGTACTTGTACAAACGCTCGGCCCGGTCGATGAAATACTCAGTATCCAGCAGAGCGTGTATTTCGGCCAGCCGAAACTGTTCCTGCCTGCGACGGTATTCCGGCATTTCTAATCCGCCTAGGGCAGGGTTGCCCGGTTTGCCCAGATAGGCTGCGACCGGAGTCAGGTTCGCGAACGAGATATTAGAGCCGATGTAAATGGAATCCGACAGGAGCAGGTCACGCAAGAACGGGACTTTCATCGCCTCGGCCTTCGCATTGTCGGTGATGTACTCGCCCATGTACCGGGTGCCGATGCGATAGTCGATCGAGTAGTGAAACCAGTTCCCCGAGTCCCGAAGTATGTTCGAGACATATGTCTTGCCCAGACCGGACATGCCAAAGAACAGCACCTTCTTGCGGCTTGCCGTGCGCCAGTCTTTGGCTGAATTGTAGATCATCTTGTGCTGTCCCTTTTTTGCCTTTGCTAAATCGGGCAGCGCACGGCGTCAATCACGGCGGCCAGCTCGGTTCAATACCAGAAGACCCATGGCAAGGATGACAAAGCCGAAATAGGCATTCGGCGGCAGCGCTTCGTTCCGCAGAATTGCGCCAAGCACGATGGCGACAGGAGGGATAACAAGCGTCACCAGCATCAGGTTGCCGCTGCCCGCCATTGTCAGGACTCGATAGTACAAAAGATATGCCCCCGCTGTTGCCACAATGGCGTAATAGCCAATCGCAACCCAGGTAATCGCGGGTAGGGCAAGTGTTGGCACCCCGTCCGTCATGAGCGCCAGCGGCAGGATCAGCACAGTCGAACCGGTCAGCATTCCTGCTGCCGCGACTACGGGATGAAGGTCAGACAGATGATGCCGCGCCCAAGCCGCCGCAAAAGCATACGACAGCGTTCCGGCCAACACGGCAAGCTGCGCTGTGTTTTGCAGGCTGAAAGACGTGAAGGTCTTTAGTCCGATCGTGATCGAGACACCGAGAAAACCCAAAACGACTCCGATAACCCGGGCTTGTGTCAAACGCTCATCTTTGAAAAACAGCGCCGCAACCAGAACGCCAAAGATGGCTGTGGTCGCGTTCAGAATGGCCGTAAGACCAGAATCGATGTAAAGCTGACCCCATGCCATCAAGCTGAACGGGATGACATTGTTCAGCAATCCCATGATCAAAAATGCACCCCAGATGCGCAGAGAGCGGGGCAGTGAAAGCCCCTTGCCCCAAGCCACCAGCCACAGCACCAGCATCGCCCAGAACGTGCGGTGCAGAACCGATGTCATAACGGGAATGGAGTCCAGAGCGATCCGGATGGCCACAAAGGATGCGCCCCAGATCACGGCCAGGAGAAGAAGTTCGACCCAGGCGCGCCGAGAAAGGTGTTTTTGCGTGTTCATGGCCGCACAATTTCATTCATTCGACAGATATACGACCCGAAACCTGCGCATAAAAAAGACCCCGCTGAAACAGCGGAGCCTAAGATGAAAACACCTTGGATTTAGTTCAGAGCGTAAGTGATCTGAAACCCAACACTCCAGGCGCTGTTGCCGCTGAAGGTGGCTGTTTGGCCAAAGGCGCCATCTGCCGTTGCATCACCGATGTCAGTGTAGCGTACGCCACCGGAAATTTTGGCATTCTCCAACGAATATGTTCCGCCCAGACCAATGCTCCAGAACCCGTCGGTCGGGCCCAGGTTGGATACAGGAGTGCCCTGAGAAGACTCATAGCCTAGTGTTACAGCACCGCTGAACTCTTCCGAGAATTGATACCCCAAGCCCAACGAATAGGTGAAGGTCGCATCGTCGTAGTCAACAAGGTTGCTGGTCGGCGGATAGTTTGGCGGGTTGTACACCAGCTGTGGCCAGTCGACCCAACGAACAGAACCAAACAACAGCGTTTTAGGCGCGACGCCCGTCTGGAAGTCCAGGTTGATCGACTGGGGCGTCTCAATTTCGCTGTTTGTGTTGAAGGTGGCCACGGTCCCGGGTGGAATCGGAGGGAACGGTGGTGGGTTCAGAGATTCTGTTTGCGATAGATCGTGGCTGATCTTGGAGTTGTATGTCAGTGACACACGTGCTGCGATTTCCGGTTTCTCCCATGCAACCCCGATAACGTAGCCGAATGCAGTGTCGGCATCGGTGTCAACCTGGTACCCTGCTGCAAGCGGGACGGTGACAGAAGCCTTCACACGCTGTGCTCGAATACCGCCGATTGCGCTGAACCCGCCATCGAATTTGTAACGCAGCAATGCCGTAATGGCGTCCGTGTCTGCTGTAGCCCTCAAAACATCAGTACGACCACCCGGAATAGGGTTGATCGAAAGAGGGTAGGTGTTTGCGTATTCAATGTCCGCCCCAAAGGGCTGGTCATACATGATCGCGAAATCGAGCTTTTCGGTCAGAGACGTTTTATAACCCAGATGCGGTGTGAAAAAGTCGTTCGCAACCTCTCCGGAATCGACCGGCTGCCCGATGTTTGGTCCAGCCAGAGCAGGCATGGTGCCCGTTACGCTGGGGTTGGTGTATCCCAACCGAAACTGGACTGCTGACCCTTCTTCGAAGATCAGGTTGATGCCCTGACCGCTTCGATCAAGGCCGCCTGCGTATCCTGCCGTCGCTCCAACGCACAAAGCGCAGGTCGCGAGTAGTGTTTTTTTCATTCTGTCCTCCCTAACAATCTCAGGCGGGTTTCAATGGCGTTTGGCTGAGTGTTACGAACGCCTATCCCGTGTATGATGAGCGATACTCTCTTTTTGGTTACTTTAAGGTCAACTGGTGACGGTGCGTTACGTATTGCGACTACTGTTTTCAACTGTTGCTAAACTGTTACGGCTTTCAGACCAGATATTCAGGAATATTCCTGAAAAGATGATCGCCGCACCGATCAGAACCCAATGGTCAATGGGTTCGTGGTACAGGATCATTCCGACCACAGCGATGGTGGGAAGCCTCGCAAAATCAAATGGGATCACAACTGTCGCCGGGGCGATCGCCAGCGCGTTTGTAATGCAGAAATGTGCCAGCAGCCCCGCCAGACCGACCAGAACCAAAAACGGAGCGGTTTGCGCCGTGGGCAAGGCAATCTGCCCGTCAAAACCGGCCGCGATGGCCCCAAGCACCGCCTGCATGGAAGTAAGCCAGAAAACGATGCACCCGATGCTGGCAAAACGAGTGAGGTTTTTTGTTGTAATCGTTGTAAATGCGAAGAAAATCGCAGACGCGGCTGCGGTAGCAAGGCCAGGGCTTAAAGGCGCACTGCCTGGGCGCGTGACAATCAGAACGCCAGCAAAACCGATAAGTGCTGCCGTTATTTTGAGGGGCGTCAGACGTTCGTTCAGCAGCAGCGGCGACAGCAGGATCACCCAAAGCGGCTGTGTGAATTCCAGCGCGAATACCTGCGCCAAAGGCGCAACAGCGACCGCATAGAACCAAAGATTCTGCCCTGTGAAATGCAGGGTGTTTCGCAGGGCGTGCAACCCCAGGCGTTGCGTGGAAACCTGAACCCAACCGCCTGTGGCCGTGAGTACGAGGGCGACAACAAGAAACCCGACAAGGCTTCGATACATCATGATCTCGAAGGTGTCGTGCACGAGGCTCAATTCGCGACCGGCAACCGCCATCGAGGAGAAGGACGCGATGGCTCCGGTCATCCACAAGGCGGCTTTGAATGTGTTTTTTTGTGTCTGATTCACGTACCGCACCCCGGCCTGGCCGCGCGGTCACGGCCTCGGTATCGGGGCTTTCGCTACGCGATCAATAAGATTGAATTCGTTGAATCATTGAAACGCTTATGAAGCGTCAGGTTCAAGGCCGTGCCCGGCTTTTTCAGGCACGACTAGGGCAGATTTCCCGGGATCGGGTCGTTTTGGCGTCGACCGAGGTTGCGTTTTACCGGATCATTCCCACTCGATGGTTCCGGGGGGTTTCGAGGTGATGTCATATGTGCATCGGTTGATGCCTTTGACCTCGTTGATGATCCGGGTTGCCGTTTCGCCAAGGAACTCATGGCTGAACGGGTAATAATCCGCCGTCATCCCATCGACCGAGGTGACGGCCCGCAACGCACAGGCATAGTCATAGGTGCGCCCGTCACCCATCACGCCGACGGTGCGGACGGGAAGGATGGCGACGAAAGCCTGCCAGATGTCATCATAAAGCCCGTGTTTGCGGATCTGATCGATGTAGATCGCGTCGGCCTCGCGCAGAATCTCCAGCTTTTCGCGGGTGATCTCGCCAGGGCAGCGAATGGCCAGACCCGGACCGGGGAAGGGGTGGCGCCCGATGAAGCTCTGTGGCAGACCAAGCTCGCGACCCAAGGCACGGACTTCGTCTTTGAACAATTCGCGCAGCGGTTCGACCAGTTTCAAGCCCATCTTTTCCGGCAGGCCACCCACGTTATGGTGGGACTTGATCGTTACAGAAGGCCCGCCCGAGAACGACACCGATTCGATCACATCGGGATAGAGAGTGCCCTGAGCCAGGAATTCGGCGCCGTCGATGGTATCGGCGTGTTGCTGGAACACGTCGATGAACAGCTTTCCGATGATTTTGCGTTTGGTCTCGGGGTCGCTCTGACCTTCCAGTTCGCCAAGGAACAACTCGGATTCGTCGGCGTGGATCAGCTGAATGTTGTAGTTGTCCCGGAACATCCCGACGACTTCTTCGGCCTCATTCTTGCGCAGCAGCCCATGATCGACAAAGACGCAAGTCAACTGATCCCCGATTGCTTCGTGAATAAGGATCGCGGCAACCGAGCTGTCAACGCCACCGGACAATCCGCAAATGACCTTTTTGTCTCCGACTTGTTCGCGGATCTTGCGGATCATCTCTTCGCGATAGGCGCCCATGGTCCAGTCGCCCTTGAACCCGGCCAGCCTAACGAAGTTTTCATACAGTTTCGCACCCTTCGGCGTATGGTGTACCTCGGGGTGAAACTGCACGGCATAGAAGTGCCGCGATGGATCGGCCGTGATCGCATAAGGTGCGTTGGGCGAGGTTCCGAATACCTCGAACCCCGGTGCGATTTCACTGACATGGTCGCCGTGGCTCATCCAGACTTGTTCATCGCCGTCCGCGAACCAGCCTTCCAGAATATCCAGTTTGTCTTTGGGTGTAACAAATGCCCGACCAAACTCGGCTGTGCCATGGCCACTTTCGACCTTGCCGCCAAGCTGATGCATCATCACCTGCTGGCCATAGCAGATGCCCAGGATCGGAACGCCATAATCAAAAATCTCTTGCGGCGCGCGGGGCGAGCCCTCGCGCGTCACGCTGTCCGGACCGCCCGAGAAAATCACGGCGCGCGGCGCCATTTCCCGCACGAAATCCATCGTGACATTCTGGTAAGGGTGAATTTCACAATAGACGTTCAGCTCGCGCAGGCGGCGGGCGATAAGCTGCGTAACCTGGCTGCCGAAGTCGATGATCAGAAGGCGGTCGTGGGATGTCTGGGTCATAACCGGCTCATAAGTTGCAAGCCTTGCATGTGCAAGCGGTATGGCGTCATTTGGAGCAAAAGCTGAGTCAAACCGGCGGAAAGATCAGGTGCCATGTCGAAGATCGAGTTCAGAACGGCTGCTGTGGTAGATGCAGACGAGGTAACGCGCTGCCTGGAAAGGGCTTATGCAGACGCGATGAGCCGGATCGAGGATCTGCCTGACGTTACTGCCGGAATCGCGGATGACATCAAGACCCACCGCGTCGTGCTTGCGATATCCGGCGGTATAGTCGGGGTCATCGTTTTTGACCAGGTTGACGATGCAATCATGGTGTTCAACCTTGCGGTTGCGCCCGAAGCCCAAGGGCAGGGGGTTGCGCGGCAATTGATGCAGTTTGCCGAAGAAGAAGCACAGGCGCGGAATCTATCCAAGTTGAAGTTGCGAACTCATAAAATGATGAAAAACACGATTGCGATGTATCGGCACATGGGCTGGAAAGTGTCGGATCAGTCGGGCAGCGGCCTTACCATGGAGAAAGCTTTGGCGGTCGATCCTGACTGACCGGTTGCTTCTTGGTGGGGCGGCGATGTCGCTTTTCCCCCCAGAGCGCCGCAATCCCTATGCTTGAGTTCCGGCAAACCTGTATCAAAACGCTCAATCTAACCAATCAGACGGGATTTTCTCATGGCAGAGGCAAACACCCGGCGCAGGGCGAGAGGTGGCGGTGGCGCTGCCCGCCGTGCCGAGCGTACCGCAGTTCGTATCGAGACTGCGAAATACATCGAACGCAACATTCCGAATTTCGAGATCCTCAACGAAGAGGCGCTTGAGATTATCGAAAACAACGCTGAAACCGTGCTGGAAGAAATCGGCGTCAACTTTGTCGACAATCCAGCTGCTTTGGAGCGGTGGCGTGACGCGGGCGCAGATATCGACGGTGAGCGTGTGCGCATTCCGCGTGGTCTGGCACGTGAGCTGATCAAGACAGCCCCCAGCCAGTTTACCCAGCACGCCCGCAACCCCGAAAAATCGGTTGTGATCGGTGGCCGCAACATGGTTCTGGCCCCGGTTTACGGACCTCCGTTCGTGCGTGATGCACAGGGTGGGCGCCGCTATGCAACCATGGACGATTTCAACAAGTTCGTGAAACTTGCCTACATGTCCAAGTGGTTGCACCACTCGGGCGGTACGGTTTGCGAGCCGACCGACATTCCGGTGAACAAGCGCCATCTGGACATGCTGAAGGCGCATATGACCCTGTCTGACAAGCCTTTCATGGGCTCGGTAACCGATCCCAGCCGGGCACAGGATTCGGTTGAAATGTGCGAAATCCTGTTCGGCAAGGAGTTCGTGCAGGAAAACACCGTGATGACCTCGCTGACCAACATCAACTCGCCGATGACATTCGACGATGTGATGATGGGGTCGTTGGAGGTTTATGCGCGCAACAATCAGGCCTGCATCATCTCGCCCTTCATCGTGGGCGGAGCGATGGCGCCGGTCTCGGTGGCCGGTACTTTGACCCAGGTTCTGGCTGAAGTCATGGCCGGTGTTGCCTACAGCCAGATCATCCGTCCGGGTGCTCCTGCGATTTTCGGCGCGTTCGTGACGTCGATCGATATGAACTCGGGCGCACCCACCTTCGGCACACCAGAAGCCGCGCATATCACGTATGGTGCAGGCCAGCTGGCGCGTCGTCTGAACCTGCCATACCGCTCGGCCGGGTCGTTCTGCGGCTCGAAACTGCCGGATGCGCAGGCGGCTTACGAAACAGCGAATTCGCTGAACATGGGTCTGCTTTCGGGCGTGAATTTCATGCTGCATTCCTGCGGCTGGCTGGAAGGCGGTCTGGTCGCCGATTTCGAGAAGTTCGTCATGGATGCGGATCAGTTGGGCGTGCTGCATTCACTGGCCAAGGGCGTGGCCTATGATGAAAACGCGCAGGCCATGGACGCAATCCGCGAAGTAGGGCCGGGTGGTCACTATCTCGGCTGTGCCCATACGCAGGCCAACTTCAAGGAATCCTTCTGGAAATCCGAAGTGCTGGACTACAAGCCATATGAAACCTGGCAGGAAGAGGGTGCGCGTGACACGCGGGCTTTGGCCACGGCGCGAGTAGAACATTTGCTGGCCAATTATCAGCAACCACAGATGGACCCGGATACCGCGGCGGCGCTGGAAGCCTATATCGCCGAGAAAAAGGCCTCCATGCCGGATGCTTTCGCCTGATTATTGAAGAACCGAGGCGCGGCTGGCCTGATACAGCTGCGCCTCACCCAACAGCGCAATAAGCAGATCCAGATGCCGCACCAATGAGTAGGCGGCATCATCTTCTTTTCGCAGTTCATTTACCTCTTTCTCCATCTCAAGCAAACGCAGCAGCGCCTGACCTGAACCGGGCAGCGACCCGTATCCCAGAATACGTTGCAGATGCCTGTCCCGATTGTAATCCCGCGCCCCGAATCTGGCAGCACGCGCCAACATGCGTGGGCGGCGGAGGGTTGCGATCATTGTCATCAGGTCCTGCATGTTATGTGTCCTTTTTTCGGAAATTGATGGATCCTGTTTTTGCACAACTTAAGCGGGTGTTGCCTTGGTCAGAGTCTCCCCGAACGATGGTTTCACGACTGTTTATCTTTTTGAATCAAATCTGGTTCTTGCCTTGTGTGGTTAACGAACGAGTAACGAATGGACCTCTAGTTAGATTTGGTTAACCCACATTCCGAGGGCGAAAAGTGGCAGTTTGTTTTGTCGACGAGGGCAAATAATTATGGAAAACAACATGGCTTTCACCATTCCGGCATGGGTTCCAGAAGGGGCGCAAAGATACCTTGCTCATACCGAGACCGGTCGCTCGATCCGCGATATCGCGCGATCAGCCGGGTGCCATGCGTCAACTATCCTCAGGCAAATTCGACGCATCGAAATGCGCCGCGACGATCCATTGGTGGATGCGGCCTTGCAATCGCTCGCAGAGACACATTTTTCAGCTTCGGAGTGCGCCGACGGCCCGGCAAGCGGGTCAGAAAACGCGGCTGAAGAAGAATTTGAAAATGAGGCACTGCGTGTGTTGCGCCGCCTGAGCGAGACGGGTTCGGTCCTTGCCGTGGCCGAGGAAATGGACAAGGCGGTCGTCGTACGCGACACCGGCAATGCCGGGGCTACAAGAACCGCAGTCGTAGAATGCAGGATCGCGCAGGCCTTGGCTTTGAAAGACTGGATCACCTGCGACAATCCCGGACGCATTTCGCGATATCGGATTTCCGCAGCGGGACGAACGGCGCTAAGCCATTTGATCGCCAAGGCAGAAAACAAGGCACGTGCCGGGACTGACTTTGGTTTTGCCGAAGCTCAGAGTAGCTTTCAGGGCAAGCCTTCGGGCGGGTCCGCCGAGCGGGTCAAACGCATTCGGTACAGTGCTGCGGAAAGCCCGCTGATAGCATTGTCGCGCAGACGGGATCGTGACGGAAAACCGTTTCTGGATGACTCACTTGTCAGCGCCGGCGAGCGCTTGCGCGAAGATTTTGAGCTGGCACAGATCGGCCCTCAGGTTTCGCAGAACTGGGATCGTTTTCTGACGACAGGTGGTCGAAGCAGCTTTGACAGTGAAAGCCATGGGGGAAAGGGGGCTTCTGATGCGAAGGACCGCGTTGCACGTGCCTTGTCCGACCTGGGGCCAGGTCTGAGTGATGTTGCGTTGCGATGCTGTTGCTATCTGGAAGGGTTGGAGCTGGCGGAAAAGCGAATGGGTTGGTCAGCGCGGTCCGGCAAAATCGTCCTGCGGATCGCCCTGCAACGGCTGAAACGGCATTATCAGGAACAGGCGGAACGAGATCGGATGATCGGCTGAACAGAAAAAAGGCCCGGTGTATACGGGCCTTTTCTTTGGATTTGCGGCTTAGGCCATTTCAGGTTCTGCTGACGCCTTCAGGTGTTTCATCAGGTTTTCCGGCGAGGACACGCCATAGGGATCTTCTGGGCAGTTATCCATCAGGCCGGGCTCTTCGAACCACGCCTCGACAACGCCATCATTGACGATGGCCGCATAGCGCCACGAGCGCATTCCGAAACCCACGTTGTCCTTGTCGACCAACATGCCCATTTTCCGGGTGAACTCCCCCGATCCGTCGGGGATGACTTTCACGTTCTTCAGCTCCTGATCCTGGGCCCATTTGTTCATCACGAAACTGTCGTTGACGGACATGCAGTAAATTTCGTCGATTCCCATGGCTTTGAAATCGGCATAGCCGTTCTCAAACCCAGGCAGCTGATAAGTCGAACAGGTCGGGGTGAACGCACCCGGCAATGAGAACAGGATCACGCGCTTACCGGCGAAATAGTCAGCTGTCGTCTTGTCTTCCCAACGGAATGGGTTTGGTCCTTCGATGGAATCGTCACGGACACGGGTGTGAAAGGTCACGTCGGGCAGTTTTGCGCCGGTTTTCATAGTCAAACTCCTGTGATTCACATATGATTTTGGTGTGAATTAAAACAGTTCTAAACCGCATTCAATCGCGTAAACGCTGCGATTGCGAATAAGGCCAACGTCTTGCTATATATTGAAATTAAATCGCAAATACGAATACGCGCATGATGTCTTTCTGCGCTTGCGAGGGTTCAACGCATAGCGGCTATGCGCCGCTGGTCTAACACCGCGCTTCTGACTATGTTATGAGCAACAAGAGTTGACCCAAAGTCAGGAAAACGACCGTGCGAGATCTGAAGATCCCCGAAGAGCGCCACCCGGAAAAAGCCCATCGTCCGGACAATGCACAGCCCAAAAAGCCGAACTGGATCAGGGTCAAGGCACCCGGTGGCAAGGGCTATGCGGATACGCGGCGGATCATGCGCGACAACAATCTGGTGACGGTCTGCGAAGAAGCGGGGTGCCCCAACGTAGGAGAATGCTGGAGCCAAGGTCATGCCACCATGATGATCATGGGCGAGATTTGTACGCGCGGCTGCACCTTCTGCAACATTGCAACCGGTCGCCCCGACGATCTTGACGCATTTGAACCCGGTCGCGTGGCCCATGCGGTCGAAAAACTTGGCCTGAACCACGTGGTGATCACCTCGGTGGACCGTGACGACCTGCAAGACGGAGGGGCCGAGCACTTTGCGCAGACAATCCGCGCGGTACGTCATCGTTCTCCGAAAACCACGATCGAGATTCTGACGCCGGATTTCCTGAAATGCGACAACACTGTCCTTGAGACCGTGGTCGAAGCGAAACCGGATGTGTTCAACCACAATCTGGAAACGGTACCGGGTCTCTACCCCGAAGTGCGCCCGGGCGCGCGGTACTTTCATTCCCTGCGTCTGCTACAGCGGGTGAAAGAACTTGATCCGTCGATCTTCACCAAATCGGGCATCATGGTCGGGTTGGGCGAAAACGAACAGCAAGTGCGTCAGGTCATGGATGACATGCGCGCGGCGGATATCGATTTCCTGACCATCGGCCAGTACCTGCAACCGACACCGAAACATCACGGAGTGGATCGGTTCGTAACCCCGGAAGAGTTCGCATCTTACGAAAAGGCGGCTTATGGCAAGGGGTTCCTGATGGTATCCGCGACGCCTCTGACCCGGTCTTCATACCACGCGGGCGACGATTTCGCCCGGCTTCGCGCGGCCCGGCAAGCAAAGCTACAGCAAGCGTGACGCCGGAGCGGATCGCGCAGCTCATCCGCCTGCGCCACGAGTTTCACCAACAGCCAGAGCTTTCGGGGCAGGAGAAGCATACCGCAACGCGGGTTGCAGATCTTTTGCGCCAAGCGGGTGCGGACAGGGTTCTGTGCGGCATCGGCGGGCACGGTGTTGCGGCCGTTTACGAAAGCGGTATTGCCGGACCCACGGTTGGAATTCGATGCGAGCTGGATGGGCTGCCAATTCAGGAACTCTCGGATCTGGAATATACATCTCAGATTGCAGGCAAGGGTCATCTGTGCGGCCATGATGGCCACATGGTGATGGTTCTCGGGGTGGCGGAGGCGTTGAAGGAACAGCGCCCAAAATCTGGCCGCGTGGTTCTGATCTTCCAACCCGCCGAGGAAACCGGACATGGTGCGATTGCTTATCGGGCCGATCCTCAGTTCGCTGAGGTTTCGCCCGACATCGTGCTGTCTCTGCATAATTTGCCGGGGCTGGAGCTGGGCGCCGTGGAACTGTGTGAAGGTCCCGCGAACTGTGCCTCGCGCGGGATGCAAATCGTTCTGACAGGCAAAACCTCACACGCAGCCGCCCCTCAGGACGGCGTGTCACCGGCAGGTGCTTTGTCGACGTTGATGCCGGCATTGGCCAGATTGGGGGCGGGTGGCGACTTGGATGACACCTACGCTTTGACCACGGTCACCCACGCCTCACTGGGTGAGCGCACAGTTGGTGTCGCACCGGGGAGGGCCGAATTGTGGGTGACACTGCGCACGGTTTCGGACGCGCGGATGGAAAGCCTGATGGCCGAGGCCGAAGCTTTGGTCAAAAACACGGCGAAGGCCGAGGGGCTGGCGTTCGAAATCAGCTATGACGAGGTGTTCGAAGCCTGCGCCAATGACCGAGAAACCGTTGCGGTTTTGGCCAAAGCCTGTGCCGATCGGGACGTCGCGTGCCGGCTGGTCGATCGGCCACAGCGTTTTTCCGAAGACTTCGGCCAATTTGGCAAAGGCGCGCAGGTGGCCATGTTCTGGTTGGGGGCGGGGCAGGACCATCCGCAACTGCACAACCCGGATTACGATTTCCCGGATGCGCTTATTCCGATTGGAACCGGGATTTTCCTGAGCGCGATTGATGTCGTGCTTGGCAAAACCTGCTAGTCACGATCCACTTATTTGACCAGATCGCCAACGATTCCAACGGCTTCTATAACTGTCTTTGTATCATCAGATATCGAGAGTATTTCATCATCCACCCGGATATAGCGCTGGCCGGGCCCCAAAGGCTTGAGCTTCCAGTTGTCGAGATCGTCGATATAGTCAAAACTCAGATCACCCGGCAGCTTCTGCCCGCGCGTGTATCTTTTGATTTGACCGGGCGGTACGGCTTTGCCGTTTGACTTGATGGATTTCTCTACCTTGTTTTTATTGGCACCTTGCCCTTTGCCCTTGTTGTCTTTTGCAGCACCCGAACTTGCAAGTGCCACGATCGCCATAACGACAACAGCTGTCGCAACTACACGCTTCATCCATAATCCTCCCGTGCTGACAGAAAGAGTAAGGGCGCGCGAATAAGTTTGTCTATTATTATTCGGTTTTTTGAATTTGGGGCGCTGGGTAGCCACTCAAATTGCCTGGGTAAAGTGCGGCTAGTCCTCGGTGAACCGGACTTTACCGATAAACGGCAGGTTGCGGTTGCGCTGAGCGTAATCGATCCCGTAACCCACGACGAATTCATCCGGAATTTCAAAGCCTATCCAGTCTGACCGGAAATCAACTTCGCGACGGCTGGGTTTGTCGAGCAGGGCAATCGACTTGAGCCGTTTCGGCTTGCGGCTGCGCAGCAGGTTGGTGACGTGGTTCAGCGTGTGCCCGGTGTCGACGATGTCTTCGACCACCAGCACGTCGCGGCCTTCGATCGCACCGCGCAAGTCCTTGAGAATGCGCACTTCCCGGCTGCTCTCCATCGAATCGCCATACGAGGACGCCTCAAGGAAATCCACTTCGATCGGCAGGTCCAGTTCCCGCACCAGATCGGCGATGAAAACGAAACTGCCGCGCAGCAATCCCACGACGACAAGCTTGTCCGTATCGCCGAACTCATCCGTAATTTCGCGGCATAACTCTTCGATCCGCGCCGCGATGGCCTTGGCCGAGATCATCTCATCTATCACATAAGCGCGGTTAGTCATCGCAGCCCCCTTGATCTTTGGCGCGCAACATACGACATGACGCGCCATTGTCACCTGCAAATACCGGACATCATGCCAATCCATTCGGAAACCCGCCACCTGCCATACACAGCCCAGCAGATGTATGATCTTGTTGCGGATGTGGGCAGCTACCCAAAGTTTCTGCCCTGGTGCGCCGCGGCCCGGATCCGCAAGACCTATGCGGTTGGTGCGGCCGCGGTGATGGAGGCAGATCTGGTCATCTCGTTCAAGGTGTTCCGCGAACGATTCGGCAGCCGGGTGACCCTGTTTCCAGATCAGAAGAAGATCGATACCGAGTATCTGGACGGGCCTTTCAAATACATGAAATCCGACTGGCAGTTCGAGGACGCGCCCGACGGGGGGTGCAACATCTCGTTCCATGTGGATTTCGAATTCAAGAACGCCATCCTTCAGGGGATCATCGGCGTTGTGTTCAACGAAGCCATGCAGCGGATCGTCCGCGCATTCGAGGCGCGTGCGAAAGAACTCTACGCCTAGGTCTTTACGCGGCAAGGGCGCACGCTAGACTGCGCTCATGACGGATTTCACAGCAGCATTGGCCACCTTCGCGGCGGGCCCGGTTTCAACGACGGCTCAAGCGCGGATTGTCACGTCGCTGTCCGTTCTGGATTGGATGGCGGTTGGTCGTGCAGGGGCGTCCGAGCCGGTATCCTGCATAGTACGCGATATGGTTCTGGCCGAGGGCGGGAACGCTCAGGCCCATCTGTTCGGAGGGGGCGCGGCCCCATTGCGCGGCGCAGCTTTGGTGAATGGAACGATATCCCACGCGCTGGATTACGATGACACGCATTTCGCGCATATCGGGCATCCGTCAGTCGCCATCCTGCCTGCGGCCCTTGCCGTGGCCGAGTGGGATGACCGCATTCTGGTCGATCTGCTCGAAGCCGCGCTGGTCGGTATGGAAACGTCAATCCGTGTCGGCCTGTGGCTGGGCAGGGGGCATTATCAGGCCGGGTTCCACCAGACAGCGACATCCGGTGCATTCGGGGCCGCTGTCGCCGTGGGGCGGTTGCTTGGATTCGACAAGGTTCAGATGCGGTCCGTATTGGGTTTGACGGCAACGCGCGCGGCCGGGCTGAAGGCCCAGTTCGGAACAATGGGCAAGCCTTACAATGCCGGGCTTGCCGCTTCGGCAGGGGTCGAGGCGGCTGTGCTTGTTCAGCGTGGATTTCAACCCAACGCCGACGCGCTGGAAGGCACGTATGGATTTGGCGCGACACATCAGGGTGCAGCGGATCAAGGCGCGCTGGATGGTTTGGGTGATGAATGGTTGTTCGAAACGGTAAGCCACAAGTTCCACGCCTGTTGTCACGGCCTGCACGCGGCGTTGGAAGCGGCGCGCGCGCTGGACATCGCGGAACCCGAAGTGGCCGAGGTCAAAATCAAAACCCATCCCCGTTGGATGAGTGTGTGCAATCAGCTGTCGCCCACAACCGGGTTGGGGGCCAAATTCTCTTACCGGACGGTCATTGCAATGCAGGCGCTGGGGTATGATACGGCTTTGCCGGGCAGCTACACCGACAAGGTCTGCGCGGACCCGCGCATTGCGTCTCTGCAAGATCGCATCACGGTCGAAGCAGATGAAAACCTGTCGGAAACGCAGGCGCATCTGGCCTTGCTGCGTCGCGACGGTATCCGCCGCGAGGCGACGCATGACCTGCTGACCCCAATGTCGCTGTCTGACCGCGAGGATCGTGTGCGCGCCAAAGCGTCGAAGCTGATCGGAACGGATGAGGCGGACGCGATCTGGTCGATGCTGCGCACCGGCGGTCGCGCCCGTGATCTGGCCGAACGTATGGCGGGTTAAGTCACGCTCCAGTGCAGTGGAAAGCCCGGGTCGAACACCGTGACAGGTCCATCGCCCGTGTCGATCTTTGACGGGTATGCAACCGGCTCGCCTTTGGTCAGGGTCATCGTCTCTTCGTTCACAGGCAGGCGGTAAAAGCCCGGCCCGTTGAGCGAGACGAACGCCTCGAGCTTGTCCAGCGCTCCTTCGCTGTCGAACATCTCGGCAACCAGAGACATGGTATTCGTCGCGGTGAAACACCCCGCACAGCCGCAGGCCATTTCCTTGTTTGCATCCGTGTGCGGAGCGCTGTCCGTGCCCAGGAAGAACCTCGTGTCGCCCGACGTTGCGGCAGCCAGCAGGGCCAGGCGATGTTCCTCGCGCTTGGCGACCGGAAGGCAATAGTAATGCGGTTTGATCCCGCCCACCAGAATATGGTTGCGGTTGATGATCAGGTGGTGCGCGGTGATCGTCGCGCCCAGATCCGTTTCGTTGGCTTTGACATAGTCCACGCCATTGGACGTGGTGATATGTTCCATCACCACGCGCAGACCCGGCGTCGATTTTCGGATCGGGTCCAGAACGCGGTCGATGAACACGGCCTCGCGGTCAAAGATGTCGATCTCGGCGTCGGTCACTTCGCCATGGACACACATGGGCAGGCCGATCTCGGCCATTTTCTCCAGAACCGGGCGCACTTTGTCAAAGTCACGCACGCCCGAGGCCGAATTGGTCGTGGCCCCTGCGGGGTACAGCTTGACCGCTTTTATCAGCCCGCTGGCATGGGCGGCGGCAACGTCCTGCGCATCTGTATCCTCGGTCAGGTACAGGGTCATCAGTGGCTCGAACACCATGCCTTCGGGCAGGGCGGCCAGGATTCTGTCGCGGTAAGCGGCGGCCTGATCCCCGCGCACGACCGGCGGCACGAGGTTCGGCATAATGATCGCACGGGCGAAATGACGTGCAGTTTCGGGCAGAACGGCCTGCAACATGGCGCCATCGCGCAGATGCAGATGCCAATCGTCGGGGCGGCGGATCGTGAGGGTATCAGTCATGGCCTTCCGCTAGCATAGCTGCCCCGAAAGACCAACCAGCCCGGAACGAGTTGCCGAAAAAACTTGTCAACCAACCGGAACGTCGTAGCTCTGACAGGGGCTGGGGCCTTGACGCAAAGGCGCTTGCGTGACCTGTTTGTCCGCGAAGTAGAGGGGATTTCCATGACGCAGCCAAATTCCATCGATGCCGTGCAGCAGATGCTGGGACGTCAGGGCTATGTTTGCGGGCGGGCCCTTGCCACGGTTGTATTCCTGTCGCTCAAGCTTGGACGCCCGTTGTTTCTGGAAGGCGAAGCCGGAGTTGGAAAGACGGAAATCGCCAAGGCGCTGGCATCCGGTCTGAACCGCCGTTTGATCCGGTTGCAGTGCTACGAAGGTCTGGACGCGTCCTCTGCCGTTTACGAATGGAACTTTCCGGCGCAGATGGTTGCGATCCGAACGGCCGAAGCTTCGGGCGGGGCCGACCGGGGCGCGTTGCAGGCGGAACTGTTTTCGGATGAATACCTGATCGAACGCCCTTTGCTGCAAGCAATGCGCCCCGACGAAAACGGAGCGCCAGTTCTTCTGATCGACGAACTGGACCGGACCGATGAACCGTTCGAAGCCTTTCTGCTGGAAGCTCTCAGTGATTTTCAGGTCACGATCCCTGAACTGGGCACCGTTGCAGCACCCCAACCACCCATTGTGATTGTCACGTCGAACCGGACCCGCGAAGTGCACGATGCGCTCAAGCGTCGCTGCCTGTATCACTGGGTCGATTATCCCGATTTCGAACGCGAGATCGAAATTCTGCACGCGCGCGCGCCCGAGGCCGCCGATGCGCTCAGCCGCGAAGTCGTGGCTTTCGTTCAGCGTCTGCGCACCGAGGACCTGTTCAAGAAACCCGGCGTGGCCGAAACCATTGACTGGGCCAAATGTCTGCTGGCGCTGGACGTGATGAACCTTAGTCCCGAGGTGATCGGTGACACGCTGGGGGCGATCCTGAAATATCAGGACGACATCCAGAAGCTGCAAGGGTCTGAGGCCAAGCGCATTCTGGATGAGGCCAAAGCGACGCTTGAACCGGCCTGACGCGCTATGGCCGAGCAAATCCCGCTGGAGATTCCCGACAACCCGAAGCTGGCGCAGAACATCACCCATTTTGCCCGCGCGCTGCGGAAGGCGGGGCTGCCGATTGGTCCAGGGCGGGTGATCGATGCAATTCGTGCGGTACAAGCCGCGGGTTTTACCCAGAAACGGGATTTCTACTGGACGCTGCACGCCTGTTTCGTGAACCGCCCCGAACATCGCACGGTGTTTGCGCAGGTTTTCCGAATGTACTGGCGCGACCCGCGATACATGGAACACATGATGGCCATGATGCTTCCTGCCATTCGGGGTGTGCAAGAGGAACGCAAAGCGGATGCCGGTGAAAAGCGCGCAGCCGAGGCCCTGCTGGAGGGTGTCGAACGTGACACGCCCCAGCCGGCTGCGCAAGACGAGGGCGAAACCGAAATCGAGATTGACGCCACGCAAACGGCATCGTCCGAAGAGCGTCTTCGCAACCTGGACTTCGAACAGATGAGCACCGCAGAAATCGCGCAAGCCAAGCGCGTATTGGCGCGGATGACCCTGCCGGTCAAACCCATTGAATCGCGCCGCGGACAGGCCAGCCATCTGGGGCACCGTATCGATCGTGCCCGCACCTTGCGCGCAGCCATGCGGCAAGGGGGCGAATTGCGTGATATCGCCCGGCTGCAACCCAAACCGCGATGGCCAAATCTAGTTGCGCTTTGCGATATCTCGGGCTCGATGAGCCAGTACAGCCGAGTCATTCTGCATTTCCTGCACACGGTCTCGAACGCCAAGGGGGCGGGTTGGGCCAAGGTTCATGCCTTCACGTTCGGCACGCGCCTCACCAACATAACCCGCCACTTGCATCATCGGGATGTCGACGCAGCGCTCGCCGCTGCCGGGGCCGAAGCACAGGACTGGGAGGGGGGCACACGCATCGGCGACTGTCTGCATCAGTTCAACAGAGATTGGTCAAGACGTGTCATGGGGCAAGGTGCGGTTGTTCTTTTGATCACCGACGGTTTGGAACGGGGTGACCCGGAGAGCCTTGAGAAAGAGATCGAGCGGCTGCACCTGTCTTCCAAACGCCTGATCTGGCTGAACCCTCTGCTGCGCTGGGACGGGTTTGCCCCCAAGGCGCAGGGGGTGGCGGCCATGCTGCCCCATGTCGACAGTTTCAGGGCAGGGCACTCGATTGCCTCGCTCGAGGATCTGGCCGCCGTGATTTCACAACCTGACGACCAGGGGCAGAAAGCACGGCTGATGGCCGCGCTTTCCGATTAGACCGTTACGACAACTGTTCTTCGTTGCACTTCCGGGCCATTTCCATGGCCTTGTAGGTGCCGGTCAGATCGACGGTAAAGGCATAGGATGTCTCGGGGAACACGATCATGACCTTTTTCTTGGCCAGATCATCCGCGAATTGCGGGTTGTCTGACAGAACATAGCCCCCGGAATAGCCCTTGGTGATGTTGCCTTTCATACCTGTGGCTTCACCCAGATAGATGTTGTCCCCGATCAGGATGGCCACTTCTTGTGTTTCGCCACGTTTGATGTCGGTATCGGCTTTGGTGAATACCCCCACATACCCCACGCCGCGATCTTCGGTCAGGCCCATCTGAACGACGTTTTCCGCGTCGTCCACGGCCTCGATCAGGCAGGATTTCTTTTCGTTGTCGATGAAGACTTTCCAGCCCTCGACCTCTCCATAACGTTCGAATG
Source organism: Ruegeria sp. THAF33 (assembly GCF_009363615.1). Classification (NCBI taxonomy): domain Bacteria; kingdom Pseudomonadati; phylum Pseudomonadota; class Alphaproteobacteria; order Rhodobacterales; family Roseobacteraceae; genus Ruegeria; species Ruegeria sp. THAF33. The sequence continues at coordinate 1,333,621 of NZ_CP045384.1, forward strand.
TGTCAGCCCACGCTGCGGTCGAAGTCAAAAGGCCAACCACTGCGCCCAGTGCAAGATAATGTTTCAACTGCTTGTCTCCGAAAAAATGTGTTTGGTATGCAGCTTGGGCAACTGGCCCGCTGCCCGCACAAGCTAAAACCCGGGCCCATAACAATCAATACTATGATTTATTGAATATTGTTCAGGCTTTAGCATCGGCTTGCAAGGTTCAACATAGACGTTTTGACAGGGGCGTTGCGCTTTTCATCCCGCCAATCCTGCCTATGTTGGAGACAGACGACGTCTGGAGGTCCTGATGGAACGATTCGACAACAGCCCGGAAACGGCATTGAAGTGGCACCGCAATGGCAGCGGCGCCGCGCTTGCCACGGTTGTCGAAACCTGGGGCAGCGCGCCACGCCGGGTGGGTTCCCAGCTGGTGATCGGCGGCGATGGCCGGATCGAGGGCTCTGTGTCTGGCGGCTGTGTCGAAGGCGCGGTGATCGTCGAGGCGCTTGAGGCCATTGACGAAGGCGAAGCCCGCTTGCTGGAATTCGGGGTGAGCGACGAAGATGCCTTTGCGGTCGGGCTGGCCTGTGGCGGGACCATTCGCGTTCTTGTCGAACCCGTTGGAAAGGTACTGCCCGAACCGATGCTTGCGGAACTGGTTGCAGCCCGCGCAGCGCGTGAACCCATCGCTTACGAAGTCAATATCGATACCGGGCACAGAGCCTTGCGTCGTAACGCCTATGCGGAACGGCTGCGCATGGATCGGTCTGGTTTTGAAGAAGATGGTCAGACCTTTGTGGCCGTTCACAACCCGCCGCTGCGATTGATCGTTGTTGGTGCGGTGCATATCGCACAGGCATTGGTGCCGATGGCGCGAATTGCCGGGTATGATCCGGCCATAATAGACCCGCGCGACGCGTTTGCATCCAGCGCCCGTTTTCCGGGGGAAACGATCCTTACGGATTGGCCGGATGAGGCCGTTGCAAAACTCGGGTTGGATGCGCGCACCGCAATTGTCCTGCTGACACATGATCCAAAGCTGGATGATCCGGCGCTGCAAGCTGCACTGGATGCGGGCGTGTTTTACATTGGTGCATTGGGATCGACACGTACCCACGCCAAACGCGTCGAGCGTATGAAAGCAGCCGGTTTCAGCCAACAGCAAATCTCGAGGATTCATGGGCCAATCGGGTTGGATATCGGGGCTGCCGGCCCATCCGAGATTGCCGTTGCAATTCTGGCGCAGATGACGGCCGTTCTGCGAGGCAAGGCATGAGGTTTGGTCCGGTACCCGTCTCCGAAGCAAAAGGCGCCATTCTGGCCCATTCGGTGACGGCTGACGGTCAAAAGCTGCGCAAGGGGCTGTCACTGCAAGCAGAGCATGTGGCGCAGTTGACGCAGGCGGGCATCCGCGAAGTGATCGTTGCGCGCCTTGAACCCGGCGATTGCCACGAAGACGAGGCCGCACGTCGTTTGGCCGCAGCTCTTGCGCCAGATGCGGCGTCGGCCAATCTGCGCGTGACCGACGCGTTCACCGGCCGGGTCAACCTGTTGGCGGACGGGCCGGGCGTGGCGGTTCTGGATGTGGATGCGCTGGAAATGTTCAATCAGGTCAACCCGATGATCACGGTTGCGACGGTTCCGCAATACCAGCAGATGGGCCCGAAGGGCATGGTCGCCACCATCAAGGTTATCTCATATGCCGTGCCAGAGGCTGATGTTCGGCGGGCCGCCAATTTGGCGCAAGGGGCCGTGCGCCTGGCAAGACCCGTTCACAAGACGGCAGGTTTGATCGTCACGGATATCCCCGGCGGCCCGCCCAACGACAAGGGGATCGCCGCCATTCGCGGACGGACCGAAGCACTGGGTCTGGATTTGTGTGATGTGCAGATCGTGCCGCATCGCGTGGATGCGCTGGCCAAGGCGGTTACCAGAACGACCGGTGATCTGCTCATGATCCTGACCGGATCCGCGACCTCGGATCCGGACGATGTTGCCCCGTCTGCTGTTCGGTTTGCCGGCGGGCGGGTGGATCGGTTCGGGATGCCGGTTGATCCGGGAAACCTGCTGTTTCTGGGTGCGATGCAGGATCGACCGGTGATCGGGTTGCCCGGATGCGCGCGATCTCCGGCGTTGAACGGGGCGGATTGGGTTCTGTCACGGGTTGCCTGCGGGATCCAAACGACCGGATCGGATATTGCCGGAATGGGTGTCGGAGGATTGCTGAAGGAAATCCCGACCAGACCGCAGCCGCGCGCCAAACGAAAAGAATGATCCGCCGCTGATCCTGAGCGGGGCTGAATTCTGAGGTTGACCCCAGAGGCTTTGACCGAACCGGCTTATGGTTTTCTGACCTTTGGCAATACGCCGGGTCGCCAATACGCACCGGTATCTTCCCGCGCTTTCTGATAGGCATCCACTCTTTCTCTGGCGGTCTCTCCGCCGGCGTCAAACAAATGGCCCAGCAGGCATTCAAGAACAGCCATTGCCCCCGAAAAACTGGAAAACGGGTGTAGGGTTCGCGTGCTGACAGGCAGGACGACATCCGGCTCAACCCCCGGTGCGATGACCTCGCTATCCGACAACAGGACGATGCGCATCGACCGGTCACGAGCATACCGCATCGCCTGAATCGTGTCGGCGGAATAGGGGTGAACCGTGATGGCAAACAGACAATCCTCGGCGGTGGCTTCGACCAGATCGTCGATGGCCGAACCCATGTGGCGGGGCACCAGCTGAAGCCCGGGATGGGCCATGCGGGCGGCGTAGTGAAAGTAATAGGCCAGCGCGTGGCTGGATCGTGTGGCCGTCACATAACAGCGGCGCGCCGACCTGATGTGCGCGACGGCCTGTTGCGTCAACTGGGGGGCCATGAGGCGCAGCGATCTGGCCACGACATTTATTTCGTTCTGCGCAAATCGTGCCTGCGCCGCACCAAACTGTCCTTGTTCCTTTAGGTGTTCCAGCCAATCCTGCCCAAACCTGTCCTCACCATCGGTTGTCAGAGCGTTTCGAAATGGGCGCCGAAAAGCGTCAAAGCTGTCATACCCCATGCGTTGCGCCAGCCGGATCAGAACGTTCGAGCTGATGCCGATGCGATCGGTGGTGGTGCGGATCGAATTCAACGCGAACTCGGCGGGATGATCGATGATGTACTTTACAGCGACCTGCATTTGCGCAGGCATTTCATCGATCTCGCGGCGCATTTGCGTAACGATGGCAGTTAGAGCGCGGGTCATGTGGCAAGCAAAACATATGTTTTCTAATTGGTAAATTGAAAACGAAACTTGAGCTCATTAGCTGAGGACAGAGGAACACGAGGGCGCAATGACCGAGAGCACAGTGAAAACCACCTCGAAACCATATATACTGGTTGCTCCGAACGGGGCCCGGCGGGGCCGCGCGGATCACCCGGCCTTGCCAGTCACGACGGATCAGATCGTCACAACGGCGCGGGGCTGCCACGAGGCTGGGGCGAATGGCATACACCTGCATGTACGGGATGCCGACGGACACCACACGTTGGATGCCGGATTGTATCGCGAAACAATCGCGGAACTGAAAAGGGTGGTGCCGGGCATGGATGTTCAGATCACCACCGAGGCAGCAGGCGTGTTCGATGTCTCGTCGCAGTTTGACTGCCTGCAACGGGTCCGGCCTGAATGGGCCTCGATTTCAGTCCGGGAAATCGCGCGGGCCCTTGATCTTGCACCTCGGGTCTATGCGCTATGTGCGGCTCAGGGCACACGGGTTCAGCATATTCTCTACGACACGGAAGATGTGAAGCTGCTGGAAGACTGGCTGTCAAAAGGTATCGTCCAGCCGGACCAGACAGACCGGTTGCTTGTGTTGGGGCGCTACAGTCAGAATCAGCAATCCGTGCCAGCGGATCTGGATGCGTTTCCGTCCAGCCCGGCCAATTGGATGGTGTGCGCCTTTGGAACGCAGGAACATGACTGTCTGGTCGAAACCGCGCGGCGCGGCGGTAACTTGCGTGTTGGATTCGAAAACAGCCTGACGGCACCGGATGGCACGCTCTGGGCGGATAACGCGGCCTCGGTCGCGGCTTTGGTTGAAACACTTGGAAGGACCGGAACATGAGTCATGTTTTCCCACGCCACACCAAATCTGAACTTCCCGTCGCGGCGGGTGGCGACGGCGCTTATCTGATCGATGCCGACGGCAAGCGATATCTGGATTGCGGCGATGCGGCCGTGTCCTGTCTGGGGCATTCCAACCCGGCAGTGATCCGGGCCGTGCAACAGCAGGTGGAACAGATCGCATTTGCCCATACCGGGTTCATGACCTCGGAACCGGCCGAGGCATTGGCCGATCTGCTGATCCACCACGCGCCGGGGGATCTGGACCGGGTGTATTTCGTATCGGGCGGGTCCGAGGCGACCGAAGCGGCCATCAAATTGGCGCGCCAGTATTTTCTGGAAATCGGGCAGCCCGAGCGCCGCCACGTGATCGCGCGCAAGCAAAGCTATCATGGCAACACTCTGGGGGCCTTGTCTGCCGGGGGAAACGCCTGGAGACGGGCTCAATTCGCGCCGATGCTGATCGAAATGACCCATATCTCGGCCTGTTATGAATATGCCGAAAAGCCCGAGGGTGAGAGCAGCTTTGACTACGGTCAGCGCGTCGCCAACGAGCTGGAGGCGGAAATTCTGCGCCTTGGTCCCGAAACGGTTATGGCTTTCATGGCCGAGCCGGTTGTCGGTGCTACGCTTGGCGCAGTGCCGGCGGTTGAGGGGTATTTCAAACGCATCCGGCAAATCTGCGACCAATATGGCGTGCTGCTGATTCTGGATGAGGTGATGTGCGGCATGGGGCGCACCGGTCATCTGTTCGCCTGTGATCACGACGGTGTTGCACCGGATATTCTTTGCATCGCCAAAGGGTTGGGCGCAGGATATCAACCGATCGGGGCGATGCTGTGCACCGATGAAATCTATGGCGCAATTCGCGATGGATCAGGGTTTTTCCAACATGGGCATACCTATGTCGGCCATCCTGTCGCTACGGCCGCGGCTCTTGCGGTGGTCCGTGAACTGACAGAGGGTAATTTACCGGCGCGCGCCGGACGCATGGGCAGCAAACTGCATTCCGCACTGGAAGCCGCGTTTGGACAGCACCCGAACGTGGGCGATTTGCGTGGCCGTGGCCTGTTCCGGGGTGTGGAATTGGTGGCGGATCGCGAGACGAAGACGCCCTTTGATCCGTCGTTGGGTATTGCCGGAAAGATAAAGAAGGCGGCGCTGGCCGAAGGGTTGATCTGTTATCCCATGGCGGGCACTCGGGATGGCCGGAACGGAGACCATATACTTCTTGCGCCGCCATTCATCATAGATGACGAGCAGATAGGCGAACTTGTCACCAAACTGGAACGCTCTTTTTCAGCCGTTCTCTGACAATACCGTGAGCACCCTGTTTGCCTGCGACACGTTTGCTATGTGTCGTGGGCAATGGATCTGGAAAAGGCGACGTCCATGGTGCTGGATATCTGGCGCAGTTTCCGAACGCTCCCTGTGTGGGTGCAGGTCTGGGTAGCCGTTGTTTTGGTACCGGTAAACCTGCTTCCGTTGGCATTTCTGGATCAGCCACAGGGGCACCTGATTGCATTGCTTGCAATTTCAGGCATGGCGCTGAACGTGCCTATCATGTTGGGTGCACGCGGGATGAGCGGTGCGATGGCCTTGCCGCACATTCTGTGCTGGGTACCGTTGGTCATCATCGTGACGCTTCTGCTGTTTTCCGAAGACCCCCTGAGCCCAGCCTTTGCCGGCTTTCTCCGGGTGCTTCTGATCGTCGATATCACCTCGCTGGTGTTCGATTTCCGGGATGCGGCCCGTTGGTTGCGCAGCAGGCAAGCGCCCTGAGCAAAAAAGCCCCTTCAAGAGAGAAGGGGCTTGGACCGTTTCGATCTTTGGACCGGATTATTTTTGCGGCAGCGGGCCGATCATCATGATCATCTGACGGCCTTCCATCTTGGGCATGTTTTCAATCTTGCCCAAGTCCTTGACGTCCTCGGCAACGCGCTCCAGCAATTCGCGGCCCAGGTTCTGGTGTGCCATTTCGCGACCGCGAAAACGCAGGGTAACTTTGACCTTGTCGCCGTTTTCCAGAAACTTGAAGACGTTGCGCATCTTGACGTCATAGTCATGCGTGTCGGTGTTGGGTCGGAACTTGACCTCTTTCACCTCGATGATCTTTTGCTTCTTGCGGGCTTCGGCTTCGCGTTTCTGCGTTTCGTATTTGAATTTGCCGAAGTCCATGATCTTGCAGACCGGTGGGTTCGCATTGGGCGAAATTTCGACCAGATCAAGACCGGCATCGGCGGCCATCTGCATGGCTTTGGCGGGATGAACCACCCCGACATTTTCACCTTCGGCGCCAATCAGGCGAATTTCGGGGGCACGGATCTTATCATTGACGCGCGGGCCGGTGTCTCGTTGTGGCGGCGCGTTGTGAGGTCTGCGAGCTATGGGTTCATTCCTTTGATAATTGCAGAATTTCGAGCCCGGAATTTAAACCGGGCCGGGCCACACTTCAAGCGGCATAAACACCGGCAGTTGCGAAAAAACAGTGTTTTGTCCGCTGATTTTTGCGTTCGGGGCTGCAAAGCTCCGAACGCATGGTGCCTTTAGCCGACAAAGGCCTTTTCGATCACGAACTCTTTGGGTTCGGAATTCGCGCCCTCGCGCAGACCAAAACCTTCAAGGATTTCCTTGATGTCCAGGTTGAAAGCCAGCGACCCGCAGACCATGGCGCGATCGGTTTCGGGCTTGATTCCGCCTTCAATGCCCAGATCGCTGAACACGGTGCCATCCTTCAGCAGGTCGGTGATCCGACCCATCTTGGGGCTCTCTTCGCGCGTGGTTGTCGGGTAATAGCGGATCTTGTCAGCAAAGCCTTCGCCAATAAGTTCAGCCAGCATTTCATCCTGACGGATGCTGTCGATCAATTGGCGGCCATATTCCAGTTCGGCCACTTCGCGGCAGGTATGGGTGATGATCACCTCGTCATAGTCTTCATATGTTTGCGGTTCGCGCAACAACGAAGCAAACGGGGCAAAGCCGGTGCCAGTGGCAAAGAACCACAAACGCTTGCCCGGCAGCAGGGCGTCATGCACCAACGTGCCAACCGGCTTGGGGCGCAGGATGATCTGGTCGCCGGGCTTGATATGCTGAAGCTTCGACGTCAGCGGGCCGTTCTGAACCTTGATCGAATAGAACTCCAGCTCATCGTCCCACGACGGCGAAGCGATTGAATAGGCGCGCAGCAATGGTTTGCCATTGTCGCCCAGCAGACCGATCATCACGAACTCGCCCGAGCGGAAACGCAGCGTGGCGGGGCGCGTCACCTTGAAAGAGAACAGGCTGTCGGTCCAATGCTTGACCTCGGTTACAGTTTGCGCGTCCGGCAGGACCGGGGCCTTCACGGCAGTTGCTTCGCTCACGGGCTTCATCTCTGTCATCGTTTACCTGCCGGTCTGCTAAACCGACATCTCCGTTTAATCTTTGATCCAAGTCAGGAAAAGGGGACAGATTGCCCCCTTTGCGTTTCAAGCTGGCGATGGGCGGATTTTAACCGCGCAAACGCGCCTGATAATTGTTCTCTTTCCAGTCGGCCCGGGAAAGCCACTGATCTTCGGGCTGGCGATCTGCCAGGTCTCCGTCAATCTCAACTTCGTCAAAGCCGCAGCGGCGCGCCATAGCATACTGATCTGCCAGAACATGACCCTTGGCGCGCAAGCGTCCCGTATAGCCCTTAAGGCGCAAGGTGCGGGCGATGGTAAAGCCGCGACCGTCGGCAAAGGATGGAAAATCCACCCGGACCAGCTTGGCACTGCCCAAGCGGTCAAAAAGCTCATCCGGGTCCGTGTCCGAGCTGACGTCCAGCGCAACCACGTCATTTGCGGCATCATCCAGAGTGACAAAGCCGTCGGTCCAGTCATCGGGCGAAAAGCCCTCATCCGTTACGATTACGTTCATGTTTTCTCTCCGATGCGCACCATCTTGCCATCGACAAAATGAATGCCGCATTCTTCCTTGTTCTGATCGCGCCAGCGGCCGGCGCGGGGGTCTTCGCCTTCCTTCACCGGCGAAGTGCAGGGCGCACAGCCGATCGAAGGGTATCCTTTGGCCACCAGCGGATGCCGGGGCAGGTTGTTTTCTTCCATATAGGCGCGCACATCGTCCGGCGCCCAATGGGCCAGCGGATTGACCTTGATCCGGCCCGTGCCGTCTTCGACCTCGAAAAACTCGAGCGCGGCGCGCGTGCCGGACTGAAACCGTTTTCGGCCGGTAATCCAACCGCAATACCCGGTCAGGGCTTGCTGCAAAGGAAAGGTCTTGCGAAGGTTGCAGCACGCATCCGTATCCCGCAGGCGCAGCGCGCCATAGGGGTCTTCGCGTTGCAGTTCTTCGTCATCCGCCCGGATGATCCGGATGTTCCTGAGCCCCAGGCGCTCGCTGACTTCCTGCTGGTACTCCAGCGTTTCGGTGAACAGCAATTGGGTATCCACGAACAACACCGGCGTCATCTTGTCGATCACGGCAGCCATGTGCAGCAGCACCACCGATTCCGCGCCAAAGCTTGAGACCAGAGCAAGCGCATCGATCTCTTCAAGGGCGCCATGAATCACGTCATGGGCGCTGTGGTGACGGAACCGGGCATTCAATGCGTTGACCTTCTCGGTCAGGTCGCTGCGGTCTTTGCCCAGTTCCGTTTGGATCAGATCAAGCGGCATTCGCCCGAGCCTCGGGGTAGAGGGCGGCCTTGAACGGCTCCATGCCGACGCGGCGATAGGTCATAAGAAAGGTTTCTTCAGCACTCTCGCGCAGATCCAGGTAGGTGTCGACGATGCGTTCCACGGCCGGCACGATCTCGTCATAGGCAAAACCCGGACCGGTGCGGTCGCCGATCGCGGCCGTCTCGGTGGCGTCGCCACCCAGGGTGATCTGGTAGTTTTCGACGCCTGCACGATCCAGGCCCAGGATGCCGATATGGCCCACATGGTGGTGGCCGCAGGCGTTGATGCAGCCCGAGATCTTGATCTTCAGGTGCCCGATGTCATGCTCCAGCTTCAACTCTTCGAAGCGGGTTGCAATTTCCTGAGCAACCGGGATCGAACGCGCCGTCGCCAGCGCGCAGTAATCCATGCCGGGGCAAGCGATGATGTCGCTGATCAGGCCGATATTGGCGGTGGCCAGTTCGTGTTCCTTCAGCTTGGCGTGGATCGCGGGCAGGTCCGATTTGTGGACATGCGGCAGGATCACGTTCTGCTCGTGGCTGATACGCAACTCATCATAGGCGAATTCTTCGGCCAGATCGGCCATCACGCGCATCTGCTCGGCGGTCGCATCACCCGGCGTCTGACCGTGTTTCTTGATCGAGATCGTAACGATCGCGTGGTCCGCGTTCTTGTGGGGCGCGATGTTGGTATCGACCCACGACCGGAAAACCGGATCGTTGGAATAGGCGCTTTCAAATGATGCAATCGAACCTTCGCGGAAGGCCGGAGGCGCAAAATGGCCCTTGATCTCATCCAGCAGCGCCATGTCGGCGCCCTTGAACTGTGGGCGAACCTGCAAGAAACGTTCATTCACCTTGGCGCGGATGGTGTCGATGCCGTGTTCATGCACGGTGATCTTGATGCGCGCCTTGTACTTGTTGTCGCGGCGACCGATCTGGTTCCAGACCGACACGGTGGCTTCCAGATAGGCCAGTAGATCATCGAATGCGACGAATTCGGACAGTTCCTTGCCGATCATGGGCGTACGGCCCAGACCGCCACCGACGATGACGCGCGCACCCAGAACGCCGTCACGTTCGACCAGTTGCAGGCCGATGTCATGCGCTTTGATCACGGCGCGGTCGTTTTCCGAACCGGTGATCGCGATCTTGAACTTGCGCGGCATGAACTGGAACTCCGGGTGGTCGGTCGACCACTGGCGCAGCAGTTCGGCATAGGGGCGCGGGTCGGCGACCTCATCCGCAGCGGCACCGGCGAAATGGTCGGCGGTCACGTTGCGGATGGTGTTGCCCGAGGTCTGGATGGCGTGCATGCCGACCTCGGCCAGCGCGTCCAGCATGTCTGGCACATCTTTCAGTTTCGGCCAGTTGTACTGGATGTTCTGACGGGTGGTGAAATGGCCATAACCCTTGTCCCACTTTTCAGCCAGCAGGGCCAATTGGCGCATTTGTGCGCTGTTCAGCGTGCCGTAGGGAATGGCGACCCGCAGCATGTATGCGTGCAGTTGCAGATACAGGCCGTTCATCAGGCGCAGCGGCTTGAATTCATCTTCGGTCAGCGAACCGTCAATGCGGCGCTCGACCTGAGCGCGGAACTGCGCGTTACGCTCTGCCAGAAAATCTTTGTCAAACTCGGAGTAGCGATACATGTCTAGCTGTCCTTGGTTGCAGCCCCGAACCTGGGGCCTTGAAGGGGAGAGAGAAGGGCCAGAGGTCAGGCCCGGGGCTGCGGGGAAGTTTCCTGTTTGCCGTGGGCATAGTTGGACGGACCAGTGCGGCGGAAGTCTTCCCGGAAATGGGTGGGCTCGGGGCCGTTTTCGCCAGCGACGGCATCGGCCAGATAAGCGCCCACGATTTTGTTTGCCTGACGCGCGGCATCCAGCAGGCGAACCTGCGCATGCGCCTCGTCGGTGATCAGTTCTGCCTCGCTCAGGTCACGGGACCAGCGGTCATCTTCGGTCAGGTAAATCACGTCACCTTCGAGCAAGTCATTTGCAGTGACGACTTTGGGGGTAAAAGCGCGGGCCATCAGGCAAGCTCCTTGTTGAATTCGGTTACAGCCTGCGCCGCTTCGCGCGGGGCAAGGCCATAGAAGGTCAGGGCCGGTCCATCCATTTCGGCGGCGGCCAGATCGGTGGGCAACTGGTCCAAGGTGGTGGCCAAAATCCGTTGGTCGGGACGCGAGGCATTCTCGACCAGGGTAATGGGGGTGGTGCGATCGGCGCCGTGCATGATCAGACGGCCCTGAATGAACCGAGCGGATTTCTTGCCCATGTAGATTGCCGCCACGGAACCGGCCTGAGCCAGAGCGTTCCAATCGTGATCCGCGAATCCTTGCATGTCGTGCCCGGTCAAAAAACGCACCGATGAGTTGCGTCCACGGCGGGTCAGGCTTTGACCGATGCCAGCCACTGCGGCAGAGGCCGCCGTGATGCCGGGAATGATCTGCCAGGATATGCCGGCCGCATCGACGGCTTCGATTTCTTCGTCCAGACGACCAAAGATTGTGGGATCCCCCGATTTCAGGCGCACCACACGGTTGCCATTCAGGGCGTGTTCAACCAGAAGCGCGTCGATATCGCTTTGCTTCCACGAGGGGCCGAACCCGGCCTTGCCGACATCGACCAAAGCGGCATTCTGGGCGGCAATGTCCAGCACGGGCTTGCTGATCAGGCGATCATGCAGCACCACATCCGCGCGCTCGAATGCGGCCAACGCTTTGAGCGTCAGCAATTCGGGGTCACCGGGCCCGGCGCCGACAAAGTCGACATGACCTTTGGGCTTGGTTGTGTGAAAATCCTGCATCGGATCGTCTCGGGCATTGTTTGACTTGACCCTCAATATAGGAAATATTCCCACCAAAGCGCCATATCGCCGCTGAAATAAGGACAAATGTTCCGATTTTCGGGAAAATCGGAACAGGGGTGTCGAAACAGAAGGAAAATTGGAATGTCGGTGCGGATAGATGACACGGATCGAAAAATTCTGGCCGAGCTGCAACGGGACGCAGGCCAATCATTGGACGAAATTGCGGCTCGGGTCGGCAGTTCAAAGACGCCTGTCTGGAATCGCATTCGCAAGCTCAAGGGGGCGGGAATCATCGGCCAGCAAACGGTGCTGCTGGATGCCGAGGCACTTGGGTTCGAAGCCACCTTTTTTGTTTTGATCCGCACCTCGGAACATGAGGCGGACTGGCAACGTAAATTCCTGAAAGCATTGAAGGATCACCCCGAAGTGCAAGAGGCGCACCGGTTGGCGGGTGATATCGACTATATCCTGAAAGTCCGGGTCAAGAACGCACGTGCCTATGATCAGTTCTATCAGTCGCTCATCTCGGAGGTGCGTGTGCACAATGTCACGGCGTTGTTGTCCATGGAAGAGATCAAGTCCACGACGATGCTGCCGCTGAATGCGTTGGCAGAGGGGGCTTAGAACCCACGGCCATACCCTTCTGCCTGTGTCTTTCATGGGGCTTTGAGCCAGATGAACTGATGGGTGTTTTCATCCTGCCGGAAGCAAAATCGCCGGAAGCGTCGTGTAGATGTGCGAGATGTGATGGCTAACGTCTGACCAGCAGCTGATTCAGCCCGTGAAAGTGATAGCTGTCCGAGAAAAGCGGCGGCGCAGCCAGTTTCAGGTTTGGACAGCTTTCGAACAGGATCGGCAAAGCAATGCGCATTTCCAGACGCGCCAGAGGTGCGCCAACGCAGAAATGAATTCCGCCCCCAAAGCTTGTGTTGACTTCAATCGGACGGCTCGGCTGAAACGTGTGCGGTTCAGCCCAGACAGCGGGGTCGCGGTTGGCCGCGCCAAGCAACAGTGCCACTTGATCGCCACGTTTGAATGAATGGCCGAACAGGTCCACGTCCTCATACGCGTAGCGTGTGAACATGTGCAAAGGCGGATCATAGCGCAGGATTTCTTCGATGGTTGCGTCGAGTCCATCCGGTGCCAGGGCGTCGGGGGCGGTACGGGTCTGCAACAGGGTTTTCACCCCGTTCCCCAGTGAATGCACGGTAGCCTCATGGCCTGCGTTGAGCAGCAGGATGCAGGTGGCAACCAGCTCGTCCAGTGACAGTTTCTGGCCTTCTTCCTCGGCGCTTATCAACCGGGTTATCAGGTCGTCCCGTGGATCATTGCGCCGCAGCTCTATGTATTCCTTCAGGAATTCGGTGAATTCCCGAGATGATTTGGCGGCCCTGTCTTCGGTGTCCTGCGTGCGATTGGCCTGATACATGGCAACCATATCGTGAGACCACTGCAACAGATCGGGCGCCATGGCTTCGGGGACGCCCAGAAGCCGGCAGATCGTGACCACCGGAACCTGAGTGCAATAGGCTTCCAACAGGTCGAACGTGTTCCGAGGGAAGTCCTTGATCAGGCCGTGGCACAGATCTTCGATGGAAGGTTGCAGCGCAGAAATCGCCCGTGACGTGAAGGCGCGCATCACCAATGATCGAAGGCGTGTGTGCCTTGGCGGTTCTGCCTCAAGCAGTGAATGGGCCTCGATGGCCAGCCAGGGCGCCAGATGGGCGGGACCTTGCTCTGCCAGTTCGGGCGGTACCTCGCGGCCAAATCTGCGGTCCCGAAATAGGGTGCGAACCGCGCGGTTTGAAACCGCGGCGACCACACCATAGTCCTGCCAATAGAACAGATCGCCCGAGCCTCGCGCCTTGTCGTAGAACGGGTAGGGGTTTTGGACGAAACCCGGGTCTGTCGGTGATTGCGAAAAAGACTTCATGCGCCGCACACTTGCCATGCGGCGCATTGAATGCAAGACCCTGTCTATGCACAGGGTTTGGTTCATTTCCGGTTTTTTGCTCGCCGTTGGGCTATTGTCGGGGTTTGTCTGGTCTTATGGATATCGACAGGCCCTGTCTCAGCTGAGCGAGAAGGCAGAGGCAGATCTTGAGCTGGCGGCTGACCGGCTGAGCACGCAGATGCAAGTGTATCAGGAACTTGCCGTGCTGATGGCAACTCATCCCGTTTTGCATGAACTGGATACGCAGGCCGGTATTCGCCAAGCCCGGGCAACGCTGCTGGACGTCGCTGACAAAACGGCCGCCGTAAACATGATGTATCTGGATACGAACGGACAGGTGCTGGTATCGGCGCAGCCTGTGTCCCAGCGCAACATGGCCCATCATCCGGCTTTCCGCCGTGCGATGCAGGGCGCCTTGGGCAGTGCGCATGAGGTTGTACCTTCCGGCGAAGACCGGATCTATTCCTATGCCGCCCCCACTTTTGGCCCGTCTGGCCAGATCGAAGGCGCGTTGATGGTCGTTGCTGATGTTCAGGACGTTGAACAAACGTGGCGTGGCAGTACCGAGGCGGTTTTCTTTGTCGATTCAGATGGTGTCGTTTTCATTTCCAACAGATCCGACCTGCTGTTCTGGCGCCGGGCGGACGGTGAGGCGGGATTGACGCCGCCAGATGGTGCGGCCGTCGATTTTTCTTCGAAACAGGTCGGCAGGCACGAGTTGTGGCATTTGAACTGGGGGCGTTACCTGCCGCGCGATGCGCTGCATCTGACCCTTGATTTGCCGGTGATCGACATGACGGCCGAGGTTCTGGTGGATGTGGCGCCAGCCCTTCAGCTTGCCAGGCTTCAGGCGGCGGCCGTCGCGGCGATCTGTCTGGCCTTTGGGGCCATGCTCTTTCTTGCCATGGAGCGGCGGCGGGCATTGGCAGAAGCGAATACCGTTCTGGAAAGCCGTGTGGCCAAACGTACCCATGACCTGACAGTGGCAAATGCCAGTTTGCGCAAGGAAGTGGCGGAACGGGAAGAAGCCGAGGCGGCGCTGCGGCGGGCCCAGGCAGACCTGGTGCAGGCGGGAAAGCTCAGCGCTTTGGGGCAAATGTCGGCGGGCATCAGCCATGAACTGAACCAGCCGCTTATGGCCATACGACAATTCGCGGATAACGGTTCAGCGTTCATGACGCGGGGAAAACCTGAAATGGCTGCCGAGAACCTGGGACGGATCTCGGAAATGGCGGCGCGGATGGCGCGGATCATCAAGAACCTTCGCGCCTTTGCCCGCAACGAAAGCGAACCGATGGGGCGGGTTGACCTGATTCAGGTTCTCAACACCGCTGTTGAACTGACCGAGGCCCGCCTGCGAGACGACGATGTAACCCTGAACTGGACCCCCCCGAATGGCGCTGTGTATGTTTGGGGGGGTGAAGTACGTTTGGTGCAGGTGTTCGTGAATCTGATCAACAATGCGGCGGATGCAATGCTGGGGCGACCAAAACGGATTATTTCGATAACGCTGCGAAAAGGCGCACGATTGAGCGTTTCCTTGCAGGATACTGGCCCGGGCATTGAAGACCCCGACCGAATGTTCGAGCCCTTCTATTCCACGAAAAGCGTTGGATCGTCAGAAGGTTTGGGGCTGGGGCTTTCCATTTCCTACGGGCTGGTTCAAAGCTTTGGTGGGGATATACGGGGCGCGAACACGGCGGATGGGGCCATGTTTACCGTCGAACTGGAACCCTGCGACAAGGAAGAGGCCGCATGATGCGCAGGGTTTTGTTGGTCGATGATGATGCCGCCGTACGCGAGGCCCTGTCTCAAACTCTAGAATTGGCGGACTATCAGCCAACGACCGCTGGATCCTTTGTGGCGGCCAAGGATCACATCAGCCCCGAGTTTCCCGGTGTCATCATCTCGGATATCCGCATGCCGGGGCGGGACGGGTTCCATCTTTTGTCTTATGCCCGAGAGGTCGATCCGGATCTTCCCGTGGTTCTTCTGACGGGTGAGGGCGATATTCCCATGGCCGTCGACGCCATGGGAAAGGGTGCGTTCGATTTTCTGGAAAAGCCGTGCGCCGCGTCCGATCTTCTGGAGGTGCTTGAACGCGCCTTTGCAGCCCGTTCGCAGGTATTGGAGCAAAGAGCGGCGAAATCCGAGCTGGAACGAGGAGACCCCGCCGCGCGTTTGCTGTTCGGCCTGTCGCCCCAGGCCGAGGCCCTGCGCGAGCGGGTTCGGACCGTTGCGCCAACAGGTGCCGAAGTTCTTGTGACAGGACCGCCAGGCAGCGGCATCTCGAAGGTCGCCGAGGTCGTGCATCTGATGTCGCCAGCAGGGCAGGGACCATTTGTCAAACGCACGGCCTCAAGCCTCAGCCCCGACGACTTGGCCGAGAGCTGTGAAGATGCGGCAGGTGGGTCATTGTTTCTGGACGAAGTCTCGGCCATGCCCCATGCCACGCAATTTGCGGCGTTGGAGATCATCGAGCATGGACCAGGCGGGCGTATCATTGCGGGAACGACCGCTGATCTTTCAGCGCTGAGTTCTGAAGGCCGGTTCAATGCAGACCTGTTTTACAGGCTGGATGTCATGCGGGTGCGTATTCCATCGCTGGCAGAACGCCCCGACGACATTCCGGTGATCTTCCGCCATTACGTTGCACAGGCCGCAGAACAGGCGGGGATCGTGGCGCCGGAAATCTCGTCCGAGCATCTGGCGTCGCTAATGGCCAGCGACTGGCCGGGGAATGCGCGATCCCTGATGTCAGCCGCGATGCGCTTCGTGCTGGGAATGCCGGAAGAAGTCGCGCAGGCAACTGATCTGGGGCTCAGCGAACAGATGGCGCGGGTGGAGCGGTCGCTGCTCATCGCGGCGCTGGGTCGTCACAACGGTAAGGCATCAGATGCGGCGAAGGCATTGAAACTGCCGCGCAAGACATTTTACGACAAGCTGGCACGGTACCAGATTCGGGCCGAGGATTACCGGCGGTAACGGTCGGGCTCCCGCCACCTTTTTCCGCATTAACATGCGTCTAAAGCTGTTGGGCCGGGCAGCCCGCTGTCGCGGGCTGCGGTTTCGCACCAGTTGATTCGGGTGTTTTGATTCGCAGGGTGTGCGGATTTCCGCACAAACTGGAAGATTGCTGTGCGGAATCTCGCACTTGGGGTTTCGAATGCGTCGACGGAGCGTAGTAAGGCGCTCCATAACCTGCTGAAATAAAATATCTAAATAGAAAATCGAGGGGCAAAAAACAAATCGTTGAGTGGATCGTGCCGATTCGTTTCACTTCGCTGCATCTGATACCGAATTGGTGTCGAAGGACAATTTCAAGGAAGTCTGGGAGGAAAAGACAGATGAGATTCCTGACAACGGCAGCAACCGCTCTGGCCCTGACAGTCACTGCGACCGCAGGCGTGGCAGCCTGTGACGATGGTGAAATCGTCGTCAAGTTCGCGCATGTGACCAACACTGACAAACACCCCAAGGGCATTGCCGCATCGCTGCTGGAACAGCGCGTCAATGACGAGATGAACGGCGTGATGTGCATGGAGGTCTATCCGAACTCGACCCTGTACAACGACGACAAGGTGCTGGAAGCGATGTTGCAGGGCGACGTTCAGCTGGCCGCACCGTCGCTGTCAAAGTTCGAGAAGTTCACCAAGCAGTTCCGCCTGTTTGACCTGCCGTTCATGTTCAAGAACATCGATGCTGTGGATGCATTCCAGGCTTCGGCCGATGGTCAGGCGATGAAGGACAGCATGCAGCGCCGTGGCCTTCAGGGGCTGGCCTTCTGGCACAACGGCATGAAGCAGATGTCGGCCAACAAGCCGCTGGTCGATCCGTCGGATGCAAACGGTCTGAAGTTCCGCGTGCAGTCTTCGGACGTTCTGGTGGCACAGATGGAGGCCATTGGTGGCAGCCCGCAGAAAATGGCGTTCTCGGAAGTTTACGGCGCGCTGCAACAGGGGGTTGTGGATGGTCAGGAAAACACCTGGTCGAACATCTATGGCAAGAAGTTCTTCGAAGTGCAGGACGGCATCACCGAGACCAACCACGGTATCATCGACTATCTGGTCGTAACCTCTGTGGACTGGCTGGACAGCCTGGATCCGGACGTGCGTGACCAGTTCCTGACCATTCTGGCTGAAGTCACGGAAACACGGAACAAGGAAGCCTTTGCCGTGAACGAAGCAGCCAAAGCTTCGATCGTTGAAGCAGGCGGTGTCATCCGCGAATTGACCCCGGAACAGCGTCAGGCCTGGGTTGATGCGATGAAGCCTGTTTGGGACCAGTTCGCAGGTGACGTGGGTCAGGACAAGATCGACGCGGCTCAGGCCATCAACGCCGGCTTCTGAATCTGGCTAAAGGCAGAGCGCGTCCGGGGACTGGGGAGTATTCGACGCGCTGGCCGGGCGGGCTGAACAAGCCCGCCCAACACTCTCTCATCACAAAAAATGCGGGGACAGAAAGATGTCTGGTGCGAATTCCGGCCAAGGCGGGCTGGTCGACCATATCGAAGAAACCCTGATCGCGTGTCTGTTGGGCCTGATGACGGTCGTGACATTTGCCAACGTGATCGCGCGGTTTGTTTTCAATTCCAATATCCTGTGGGCGCTTGAACTGACGGTGTTCACTTTTGGCTGGCTGGTGCTGCTTGGTGCTTCTTACGCGGTCAAGAAACACTCTCATCTGGGTGTTGATGCGATCCTGAACATGCTGGCCCCGGCGCCGCGTCGCATTCTGGCGCTCATCGCCGTGGGGTGCTGTCTGGTGTTTTCGCTGCTGTTGCTGAAAGGCGCCTATGACTATTGGGCGGTATTCGCGGATCTGCCGCCGACATCCGGACGCTGGTTCCCGACCGGGTTCAACTTCGACGCCCGCAGCCAGAGCTTCTATGAGGTTGACGATATCCCGATGGTCGCTCCGCTGCGGTTTCTGGAAGACCTGATCAACTATGGCGAAGGGTACGAGAAGCTTCCCAAAGTGGTGCCCTATTTGGTGCTGCCGGTATCGATGCTGCTGCTGGTGATCCGGTTCGCCCAGGTTGCCGTTCAGATCTGGCGTGGTGAAACGGATCGCCTTGTCGCCAGCCACGAAGTCGAGGACGAGATCGAAGAAGTCCGCGCTCAGCAAGGAGAGCACAACTGATGGACGTCGTACTTCTTTTCTCGATGGTCGTCGGCCTGCTGCTGATCGGTGTGCCGATTGCGGTTGCGCTTGGCCTCAGCTCGACCCTGTTTCTGCTGATCTACTCTGACAGTTCACTCGCTTCTGTCGCGGGCACGCTGTTCGAAGCTTTTGAAGGGCATTTTACGCTGCTTGCGATCCCGTTCTTCATTCTGGCGTCGTCCTTCATGACAACAGGTGGTGTCGCACGACGGATCATCCGGTTCTCGATCGCCTGTGTCGGGCATTTGCCCGGCGGGCTGGCGATTGCGGGCGTCTTTGCCTGTATGCTGTTCGCAGCCCTGTCCGGGTCGTCTCCGGCGACCGTGGTCGCCATTGGCTCGATCGTAATCGCGGGGATGCGTCAGGTGGGCTATTCCAAGGAATTTGCCGCCGGTGTGATCTGCAACGCGGGGACACTGGGTATTCTGATCCCTCCGTCCATCGTCATGGTCGTATATGCCGCCGCTGTTGAAGTCTCGGTTGGGCGCATGTTCCTTGCGGGGGTTATTCCCGGTCTGATGGCTGGTTTGATGCTGATGATCACCATCTATGTCATGGCCAAGGTCAAGAACCTGCCCAAGGGTGAATGGAAAGGCTGGGGAGAGATCTTTACCTCGGCCCGTGAGGCCGGTTGGGGTCTTTTCCTGATCGTCATCATTCTGGGTGGTATCTATGGTGGCATCTTCACCCCGACCGAGGCCGCCGCAGTCGCCGCAGTCTACGCGTTCTTCATTGCCAGCTTTGTGTACAAGGACATGGGCCCGCTGAGCACGGAAGAAGGCACGCAGAACCTGCCGCTGCTGAAAAAACCCTATGCGCTGATCACGGCTTTCTTTCACCCGGACACCAAGCATACGCTGTTCGAGGCGGGCAAGCTGACGGTCACGCTGCTGTTCGTGATCGCCAACGCGCTGATCCTCAAGCATGTTCTGACCGACGAACAGGTGCCGCAGCATATCGCCGAAGCGATGCTGTCGGCGGGCCTTGGCCCGGTGGCTTTCCTGATCGTGGTAAACGTGATCCTGCTGATCGGCGGTCAGTTCATGGAACCGTCTGGCCTGCTGGTCATCGTGGCGCCCCTGGTGTTCCCGATCGCTATCGAGCTGGGCATCGACCCGATCCATCTGGGTATCATCATGGTGGTCAACATGGAGATCGGGATGATCACGCCTCCGGTCGGTCTGAACCTGTTCGTGACTTCGGGTGTTGCGGGTATGCCGATGATGAGCGTTGTGAAGGCGGCGCTGCCCTTCCTTGCGGTGCTGTTCGTCTTCCTGATCATGGTGACGTATATTCCGTGGATATCGACCTTCCTGCCCAACACCTTCATGGGGCCGGAAATAATAACCAACTAGACTGCCTGAAAACTGAACAAAGCCGGGTGGTGTCAACTGCCCGGCTTTTTCGTGTCTTGAAACCGCGCGATGGGTTCTTATCTGAGGCATAGAGGACGACCTCTGCTTTCTGGGACATCATTCGGGACGACCCGTACGGATATGAGGTTGTCTTATGCCCTGGATCTTTCTTCTGTTTGCTGGCCTTTTGGAAATTGTCTGGGCGGTTGCCATGAAGCAGTCGGCCGGTTTTACCCGATTGTGGCCGACGGCCGTGATGGGCGTTTCGATGTTGGGTTCATTTGGTCTGCTGGCGCTTGCAATGCGGGACTTGCCGTTGGGGACCGCATACACGATCTGGACTGGGATCGGTGCGGTGGGGGCGTTCAGTGTCGGTATTCTGTTTCTTGGCGAAGCCCTGACACCTGTGCGGATCGCAGCTGCGGTTCTGATCGTGACAGGCCTTGTGGTGATGAAGCTTTCCTGAAGCCCTTGACTGGCCAAGCCAAAGTACTTCGGCAGTTTGCAGTACACACACGAAGCTCGGAATTTTGACCGGCTCTGACAAACGCATTTTGTGTGGCTTCTAAAAAGGCGAACGCCGGATTTGATGGCGGCGGATGTCGCATCGCATAGGTTCTGGCGCGGGATTGCGGAGTTGTCTCACAAGGTCGCAATCAGCCTGTACAGGGCGGCAACCCGACCGTGCTGGAACAGATGGAAGCCCTGCGTAAGGCGGGGTGTCAGAAAACATATCGCGCCAATACCCAGTGTAATTTGTTCCCTTCCCATCGCTCAGATCGGAATCCCGCGTGTCTTCGTCAACTCACGGAGTTTCGTGCGCAAGGCAGGATTTTTGTACGATCAAAGGGGACGGGCCTGTTGTAGTGAACAACCCTGACCGCAACGCGTTGAAGCGACGATCTATTGAAAAAACCGATCCTTGAGCCGAAGAAACTGTGGGACGAAGTCTGGAATTAGGCGTCTTCCAGCGCTTGAATGATTCCCGAGAAATCAGACGCTTTCAGGCTGGCCCCGCCCACAAGTGCGCCATCGACGTTGGAAACTGAAAATATATCCGCCGCGTTGCTGGGTTTCACCGAACCGCCATAAAGCAGGCGGACAGAACGGCCCACGCCTTCGCCAAAGCGGCGCTCTAGCCGGGCGCGCATGAAGTCGTGAACTTCCCCGATTTCTTCCAGGGTGGGAACTTTGCCGGTGCCAATTGCCCAGATCGGTTCATATGCGACGATCAGGTTCTCGCCGGTCGACTGATCCGGGATCGACCCGGACATCTGGCCGCCGATTATGTCGAGCGTATTGGCCGCTTCGCGCTGCTCAAGGCTTTCGCCGACGCAAATGATCGCCTTCAGACCTGCATCCATTGCTGCGCGCGCCTTGGCCCGCACATCTTCGTCATGTTCACCGTGGTCCACGCGGCGCTCGGAATGGCCCAGGATGACCGATGTTGCACCGGCATCCACCAGCATATCCGCACTGATATCGCCGGTATGTGCGCCTGATTTCGCGGCATGACAGTCCTGACCACCGACAGAGATGGCGGTGCCCTGAACGGCAATTGATGCGCGGCTGAGCAATGTTGCCGGTGGGCAAATCAGGATATCCACCGATGCCGCCGGGTGGATCTGAGACAGCGCCTTCAACTCGGTCAACTCAGCGCCGGTCCCATTCATTTTCCAGTTTCCAGCCGCCAGCTTCTGCCGCATTTCGGTATCTCCCTGATCATCCGATGATTTTAGCATGCGGATAGCATTGTCGGCATCATCTTACAATTCTGCTCGCATGCTGATGCCGGACGGAAACATTGAAGATCGGTCCGCATGCGACGTTCAAATGAAAAGTGATGAGGCGGGCTTAGCCTTGTTGGCCGATGCTTTCGTCAAATTTGATCGACTCACCGCAGCCGCAGGCGTCGACGACGTTCGGGTTCTTGAATTTGAACCCGGATTCCAACAACGACACTTCGTAATCGATTTCGGTTCCAAACAGAAACATCTGGGCCATTGGCGCAATCATGATGCGCGCGCCATCCTGTTCGACGACTTCGTCATGGGGATCTGCCTGATCGACGTATTCCATGGTGTATTCCATGCCTGCACAGCCGCCTTTTTTGACGCCGATGCGCAAACCAGCGTGACCGCCCGAGTCCATCAGGCGGGTAATCTGCTCTGCGGCTTTGGGCGTCATGGTCACAGCCTGTTTGCCGGGGATGCCGAACATGTAAGTCTCCGTTGTCGCGCGTTACACCCAATCTAGGGGCCAAGGCTCGTTTGCTCAAGGCAATGTCGTGTAAAGAAATTGAATTCGCTGGAAAGCTTAGTGTTTCTGCGTCGCCGCTCCGCAAACTTGCTTTGATACGTGAGGCGGGGTTAGCATCGGTCTTATGAAGTTTTGGAACCCTGCCCGAATAGATGGCATGACATGAAGTGGTATAAATATGAATAATTTAGAGTCGAAAGTTAAATTAGCTTTACTTGCGCCCGCACTTTTTTTCGTAAGCGTGTGTGCGATGTCCGACGAAGCTTGGGCGGCCACGGGATCCGAACGGCACCCGGTGAATTGTGCAACGGCGGAAGGGGATCTGCGCGCAATTGCATCGGAAAAGAAACATGCGGAAGACAAACAACTGGAAAGCATTGCTGCCATAACACCTGCCGGGGCTCTGTTGGGGCTGGTCACGGGAACCGAGCAAAAAAGGCTGCAAATGCTGTCAGGTGACTACGTCAAGCAATTGGACGCCAGAGCGGCAGAGATCAAGGAAACCTGCAATCAGAATTGATCGTCGTTGTCGGAACAAAAAAGGACCGTTCTCGGGCAAGAACGGCCCATATTCTTGAGCTGGGAAGCGGGGGGCGGTCATGGCATACCCAGCCGAAGGCACCGCATACGCGAATGCCACCTTCGGGTGTTATCCGTCAGGAGTGTGACAGGGACTGCACGATAGGATGACAAAAACACCAAAGTTTCGTGACAGTCGGCTGGGGGCAAGTGCCTGATGGCTACATAAAGCCCAATTCCAGGCGCGCCTCATCTGACATCATCTCCATGCCCCAAGGCGGTTCCCAGGTCAGTTCGACATCGACTTCCTTGACGCCCGCAACAGGCTCTATGGCCTCGACAATCCAGCCGGGCATGTCGCCCGCGACCGGACATCCGGGTGCCGTCAGGGTCATGATGACCTTCACAGCGTTGTCCGGAGAAATGTCGATCGTATAGATCAGGCCCAGGTCATAGATGTTGACCGGAATTTCCGGATCGTAAACCGTGCGGCACGCTTCGACGACAGCCTCGTACAGCGGGTGTTCAATCGTTGATGGCGCAATCAACGGGGTGCCTTCAAACTGTTCGCTCGGGTGGGTCATCTTTGCCTCGGGTCAGTTGCCTGAGTGATTATATAGGGAATACCTGCAACAGCGTCCAGTAGGGGCGTGACGCTCGGGTGAGCGTCACTGTGTCTTAGTCATTGATGTCATGCGTGAAGGTTTTGACCTGACCATGCGGCAAGGCAAAAAGCCGGCGCAGGACAAGCCATGCGATCAACGAAAGAACTGCAAAGATCAGCGCAATCACATGCAATGACAATGTCAGACCGGGGATGATGAGGATGAGACCGGTGATCGCGGCCCCGATTGCAAAGCCCAGAAAGATGAATCCGGGCAGAACGATTTCCAGGATCCCCAGAGCCAGCGCGGCGGCCAGCCAGATCCACCAGGTCAGCCAAAAGGGATCAGCCATCATCTACCTCCTTTGAGCATTTTGAACGCGTCACCAAAGGCTTCGAGAGCATTGGCAGGCACAACTATGGTCTGCTTGCCGGAACCGTTGCCCAGTGCATTAAGGGCTTCAACCTGCTTCAACGCAACCTGATACTGCGCAGCCTCGATGCCATTGTCCTGAATGGCCTTGGCGACGACGCCTGTCGCGTAGGCCTCGGCCTCGGCCTGAATGCGTCGCGCCTTGGCGGTTTGTTCGGCTGCGTACAGCTCGGCATCGGCGTGCAGTTCGACGGCGCGTTTTTGGCCTTCGGCTTCGGTCACCTGCGCACGGCGGGCGCGTTCTGCGTTTAGCTGTTGCAGCATGGCATCGCGGGTGGCCTGATCCAGATTCACATCCAGAATCTCGGCCCGGGTCACTTCGATTCCCCAATCATCCACTGCGGTTTCAACGCTTTCTTGAATGCGTGTGATCAACTGTGCACGGTTCGACTGCACTTCGTCCAGATCCATCTTGCCGATCTCGGCACGAACGATACCGGCAACCGTGGTTGCAATCGCTCCGTCAACGTCGCGGATACGATAGACCGTCTTTTCCGGTTCGAGAATGCGGTAGAAGACAGAGGTGTCGATTTGCACCAGCACGTTGTCCTTGGTGATCGCGTCCTGTGTCGCGTTCGGCAACTGGCGTTCAAGGATCGAGATTTTGTGGCGGGCAACGTCCAGTAACGGAACGATGAAATTGATGCCGGGGCCAAGCACCGAATGCAGTCTTCCAAACCGTTCAACCACGTATTTTTCGGATTGCGGAACGATCTTGATGCCCTTGAAAATAATGATAACCACCAGCACGGCGGCCAGCAGGTAAATGATGTTTGATGAAAGCAGTCCGATGATCTGATCTTCGGTCATTCTGTCCTCTTTTTATTGTGTACTATGGTATACATATGGGGATCGAGTCGCTCGATTTCAACTCTGGTATGGAGGGAAAGCCGGCGGATGCAAACGCCTCACTACGGGAATTCAGCATTGAGCCGAACTGCTGTGACTGCTTTGCATCCCGGCTTGTTTGCGGTATCGGGCGGGGATGAAATTGATAATCGATACAGACCCCGGCATCGACGATGCCATGGCGATCGCCTATGCCGCCGCTGCGCCTGAATTTGACCTGATCGGCCTGACCACGGTTTTCGGCAATACGCATGTTCATCAGTCCAGCCGCAATGCCCGTTTTCTGCTGGACAAGCTGGGCCTGGACCTTCCGGTGGCGGAAGGCGCGCCTTTCCCTTTGGGGGCTGACATGCACGTCCCATCGGACCATGTCCATGGTCCCGAAGGGTTTGGTGACCTGACTGAAATTCCCGAGATCGGACGGAACCATGATCTTCCCGCCGCAGAGTTTCTGGCCGAGATGGCCCGGAAGCACAAAAACGAACTGGTCGTGTGTGCGGTCGGACCGCTGACCAATATTGCCAACGCCATGCGATTGGACCCGGAATTTGCCGGTAACCTCGGCCGGTTGGTGATCATGGGCGGTGCCGTCTACTGCAAGGGCAACGTCACCGACCATGCAGAAGCCAACGTCTATCACGATGCGGTTGCCGCGGATGCGGTCTTTTCCGCACCGCCCGAGACCGTGCTGGTTGGTTTGGACGTTACCCTGAAAACACTTTACGAGACCGCGGACTTCGACGCGCTGGCTCAAAAATCGCCCGGCATGGGATCTTTTCTGCGTGATATCTCTCGATTTTACCTGAAATTCTATAAAGAAATCGGCGGATTGGAAGGGTGCGGCCTGCATGATTCAACCGCCGTGATCGCCTGTTCGCACGGGGCCATGTTCGACATGGTCGAAACCGGGCTGCGTGTTGTGACGGAAGGCGACCGGATAGGTGCGACGCAACCTGACCGGGATCGTCCCGCAGTTCATGTTTGTCGTGATGTGGATGGGGCGGGTGTCGTGCGTCTGTTTACTGACCGCGTTGCATCCTTGCCCTGACGGGTTGCAAAGACCGATCGGATCGGGCAAATCCTGCCCGGTTCGGCGATCCGAGGCGATGACATGACCCAGCAATTCTCTTTCAAGCTCAAGGCCACAGACGGCAAGGCGCGCACCGGTGTTATAAGCACTCCGCGTGGCGAGGTGCGGACACCTGCCTTCATGCCGGTTGGTACCGCGGCGACAGTCAAGGCGATGATGCCGGAAAGCGTCCGGGCCACCGGGGCCGACATCCTGCTGGGCAACACCTATCACCTGATGCTGCGCCCCACGGCCGAGCGGATTGATCGCCTGGGCGGGTTGCACAAGTTCATGAACTGGGACCGACCGATCCTGACGGACTCGGGGGGGTTCCAGGTCATGTCGCTGGCCGGCTTGCGCAAGCTGACCGAAAAGGGTGTGACCTTCAAATCCCATATTGATGGATCGAAGCACGAGCTGACGCCAGAAAGATCAATGGAAATTCAGCGCCTTCTGGGTTCCGACATCGTGATGTGCTTTGACGAATGCCCTGCATTGCCTGCAAATCGCGACCGGATCGCCGAGTCTATGCGTTTGTCGATGTGTTGGGCCGAGAGGTCCCGTGACGCATTCGGGGATCGTCCGGGGCATGCTCTGTTCGGAATCATGCAGGGCGGTCTGGAGCGGGATCTGCGGGAAGAAAGCGCCGAGGCGTTGAAGAAGATTGGTTTCGAAGGCTACGCCGTTGGCGGTCTGGCAGTGGGCGAGGGGCAGGAGGCCATGTTCGACTGTCTCGATTATGCGCCTGATTTCCTGCCCATGGACAAGCCGCGTTACCTGATGGGCGTTGGCAAGCCGGATGACATAGTTGGAGCAGTGGCGCGCGGGATCGATATGATGGATTGCGTTCTGCCCTCGCGCTCGGGCCGTACCGGTCAGGTGTTCACGCGCCATGGCGTGGTGAACATCAAGAACGCGCGTCATGCGGATGATCCGCGCCCGCTGGATGAAAACTGTACTTGCCCGGCCTGTTCGAACTATTCACGTGCCTATCTGCACCATGTGTTCCGCGCCAACGAGATGATCTCGGGCATGTTGCTGACCTGGCACAACCTGCATTACTTTCAGGAAATCATGCAGGGCATGCGGGACGCGATCGCTGAAGGCTCCTTCGAGGCGTGGCAGGCCGCGTTCCACGCGCAACGCGCACAGGGCGACATCGAACCCCTGTAACCTGTCCGTTCAGGTGACAATTGCGGGGTTTTCCGGTATTCTGAAACCACTTTGTTCAAAGTTGTTTTGTTTGTGACCCGGAGAATTTTTGATGTTCCGCTTTTTCCTCGGCGCAGTCATTTTTTGCGCATCCCCTGCCGTTGCTGACGTCTGGACCTTTGAGACCCCATCCGAAAACATTCAGTGTTCGGTGGGGGAAAGCGCCGAGACCTCGGACATTCGGTGTACGATCATAGAAAGATACGGCCCTCCGGCGTTGCCGCGCCCCGCGAACTGTCAATCTGACTGGGGGCATGATTTTCAGATGTTCGACACCGGTCCCGTGGAATTGCTGTGCCAGCCACTGAACCGGAGCCGGGACGGATTTGACCGTGCGGAATACGGTGTAACCGGTCGGTTCGGAGGATTTACCTGCACCTCCTCCACGAAAGGTCTGGAATGTCGCAACCTGGATGGCCACGGTTTTTTTCTGTCCCGGGCAGTGCAGCAGGTGTTCTGACCCCGAAATTGCGCATTGCATATGCATGCTACACTAATTTCGGTGGATATGTTCCCGGGACATCTTGCAGTCCCGAAAACCTCGGTTCATGCTGCGAAACGATACATGGCGATAAGGTTGAAAAAGGGCGATGAGGCCCCACCTTTATCGTCCAAGACAGGAGATGGCCGGATGTTGCCTCGATGAGGGACAAGCGCCATCTTGCCAACGATAAGGATAGAGCATGCAAGAGCCTCTGAATTCCTCATACCCCGTCCTGCCGCTGCGCGATATCGTGGTGTTCCCACATATGATCGTGCCGCTTTTCGTGGGCCGAGACAAATCGGTCCGCGCGCTGGAAGAGGTGATGCAGGATGACAAACAAATTCTGCTGTCCAGCCAGATTGACCCCAGCGTCGACGACCCGGATGAGAACGGTATTTACCAGTCCGGGGTTCTGGCCAAT
This sequence comes from Ruegeria sp. THAF33, assembly GCF_009363615.1. Taxonomy (NCBI): domain Bacteria; kingdom Pseudomonadati; phylum Pseudomonadota; class Alphaproteobacteria; order Rhodobacterales; family Roseobacteraceae; genus Ruegeria; species Ruegeria sp. THAF33. The sequence goes on from NZ_CP045384.1 coordinate 1,361,499, forward strand.
GTGTTGCAGCTGCTGAAACTGCCCGACGGCACCGTCAAAGTGCTCGTCGAAGGGCAGGCGCGCGTGCAGATCACCGAGTTTCTTGAAAACGAAGAGTTTTTCGAGGCGCGGGCGGAATATCTGACAGAAATCCCGGGTGACGTCACCACGACCGAAGCCCTGTTGCGCACCGTCGCGGACGAGTTCGAGCGCTATGCCAAGGTGCGCAAGAACATCCCCGAAGAAGCGCTGACGGCCGTGGGTGAAACCACCGAGCCGGCAAAGCTGGCCGACCTTGTGTCGGGCCATCTGGGCATCGAGGTCGAACAAAAGCAGGACCTGCTGGAAACACTCAGCGTCAGCGAGCGGCTTGAAAAAGTCTATGGCCTGATGCAGGGCGAAATGTCGGTTCTGCAAGTCGAGAAAAAGATCAAGACCCGCGTCAAATCCCAGATGGAGAAGACCCAGCGCGAGTATTATCTGAATGAGCAGATGAAGGCCATTCAGAAAGAGCTTGGCGATGGCGAGGACGGCGCGAACGAGATCGCCGAACTGGAAGCCAAGATCGCCGAGACCAAGCTGTCGAAGGAAGCGCGCGAGAAGGCGGAAGGCGAGCTGAAGAAGCTCAAGAACATGTCGCCCATGTCAGCCGAAGCAACCGTGGTGCGCAATTATCTGGACTGGATTCTGTCTTTGCCGTGGGGCACCAAATCCCGCGTCAAAAAGGATCTGGGTCGTGCGCAGGATATACTGGACGCCGATCACTATGGCCTTGAAAAGGTCAAAGAGCGGATCGTTGAATATCTCGCCGTTCAGCAGCGTTCGAAAAAGCTGAAAGGCCCGATCCTGTGCCTTGTCGGCCCTCCGGGCGTGGGCAAGACCAGCTTGGGTAAATCCGTCGCCAAGGCCACGGGGCGCGAGTTCATTCGCATTAGCTTGGGTGGGGTGCGCGACGAATCCGAGATCCGCGGCCACCGCCGGACCTATATCGGTTCGATGCCCGGCAAGATCATTCAGGCGCTGAAAAAGGCGAAAACCACGAACCCGCTCATCCTGCTCGATGAAATCGACAAGATGGGGCAGGACTTCCGTGGTGATCCGGCCTCGGCGATGCTCGAGGTGTTGGATCCGGAACAGAACAACACGTTCATGGATCACTATCTTGAGGTCGAATATGACCTGTCCAACGTGATGTTCCTGACCACGTCCAACAGCTATAACATGCCCGGGCCGTTGCTGGACCGGATGGAGATCATCCCACTGGCCGGCTATACCGAGGATGAAAAGCGCGAGATCGCCAAACAGCACCTGATCGCCAAGCAGGTCAAAAACCATGGTCTGAAAACCAAGGAATTTGAGCTGACCGATGACGCGCTGCAAAAGATAATCCGCACCTATACCCGGGAGGCCGGTGTGCGGAACCTCGAGCGCGAAATCGCCAAGGTGGCACGGAAGGCGCTGACCAAGATCATCAAGAAAGAGGCGGAAACCGTTACGGTCACGCCTGAAAACCTGGATGAATTCCTGGGCGTGCCAAAGTTCCGTTACGGTCTGGCCGAACAGGACGATCAGGTCGGTGTCGTGACTGGTTTGGCCTGGACCTCGGTCGGGGGCGATCTGCTGCATATCGAGGCGCTGAAGCTTCCCGGCAAAGGTCGGATGAAGACGACAGGCAAGCTGGGCGATGTGATGAAAGAATCCATCGATGCGGCGTCGTCATATGTGCGGTCGATTTCTCCCAAGATCGGAGTCAAACCGCCTCAGTTCGACAAGATCGACATCCATGTGCACGTGCCGGATGGCGCAACGCCCAAGGATGGTCCGTCAGCGGGTCTGGCGATGGTGACATCGATCGTATCGGTTCTGACGGGCATTCCCGTACGCAAGGATATCGCCATGACGGGCGAGGTTTCGTTGCGCGGGAACGCAATGCCGATTGGCGGCTTGAAGGAGAAACTGCTGGCTGCGTTGCGCGGTGGTATCAAGACGGTCCTGATCCCAGAGGAAAACGAAAAGGATCTGGCGGATATCCCGGATAACGTAAAGGAAGGGCTGGAAATCATCCCGGTCAAGCACGTCTCGGAGGTTCTTGAGCATTCTCTGGTTCGTACACCGGAGCCGGTTGAATGGGACGAAGCCGCCGAGGAGGCCGCCGCTGCCGCAGCAGCCTCGTCAGAGGCGACGGGGCCATCGGCCACGGCACACTAAGCAGATTGAGCGAATGAAAAGGCGGGGCGAATGCCCTGCCTTTTTTACAATCCAATGACGGGTTGCTTTGGATTAAGAATTTCTTCTTCTGCTATGTATTCATTGAACTTTTTGGGTGGCAACGCCGAGCGGACGGCAAGAACGAAAATGCTCGACGAAAACAGGATGCAAAGCAGAAGGTCCCACCCAAACGGGATCTGCTTCAACGAACCGGCTCCGAATTGCCCAAGGAATGAGATCAGCCCAAGGCCTGAGAAATAAGGCACAAGCCACAGGGCCTCGGTAACGTCCATTTCGTCCAAACGTCCTCGGAACCGGATCAGCAACAGAGCTTTCCCGACAATCAGCGCGATGCCAAGCCGCCAGACCGTGTCCCATCCGCTCCAATAGACGATCAGCGTGGCGATGGCGAAGGCCGTCAGCGCGACAAGTCGCACGGCCGGTATTCGGATCGATCTGGGATGATCTGGCATCAGGTTTCGCAGGCAAACCACGGCTATGGGCCCGACGGCAAATGACAAGACGATGGCCGCACCGTTCAGGGCAATGACGGTGGTAAAGGGTACTGTCAGCAGGAAAACCGTTCCGATCAGAAAGTTCAGCCCCAGCGCCCACAGCGGAACCCCGAATGACGACAAAACCTGCAACTGTTTGGGCAGGAAACCGTTTTTTGAAAGGGCGAGGGCGATACGGGCGTTCGATCCGGTTGCGACCAGCCCGTTTCCAAAGGGGCCTATCACGGATCCGACATTCAGCAGGCTCAGAAACCAGACCAGCCCGACAGACATGATGATGGCGTCCAGTGGTCCTTCGCCCCCAAAGCTCAACTGTGCCCATCCTTTGGACAGCATGGATGGGTCCAGCGCACCGATGAAGGCCACTTGCAAACCAAGGTAGATGATGGCGCAAAGAACAATCGACAACACCAATGCGGCCGGAATTGCAAATTTTGGATTTCGAACTTCGCCAGCCATATCAACCACATGGCGAAAGCCGATGAATGAAAAAATAACGCCCCCGGTGGAAACGGCGGCCATGATACCCTGCGCGCCGTAGGGCGCAAAACCATCCGGTTGGGTGAAGTTCTCGATGTTGAAACGGCTTGCGACAAGCAGAATGGACAGGACAAAAGGGATGGCGATCTTGGCCCAGGTCAGCGCAGCATTGACGCGCGTGAAGAACTTGACCCCAAGCGCATTCACCGCGACGAACAGGAGCATGAAAACCAGCGCAACGAAAATACCCGCCCCGGTCAAATCACCTGTCTCGGCCGTATGCAACCGAGGCGCATACGGCGCCAGGTATTTCAGCATGGCCTCGACTTCGATGGGCGCTGTGGTGTTATAGCCGATCCAGGCGGTCCATCCCATGGCCATCGAAACGATGTTGCCATGCGAAAACTGAGGCACGCGCGCGATCCCTCCGGGAATGGGCAGCATGGCGGAAATCTCTGCGAAGGTGATGGCCAAAATGAACATGGCAACCGCGCCGATTATCCACGAGATCGTGGCCGCGGGCCCTGCATGCTGAACGGCCAGAAGGGGGCCGAATAACCAGCCCGAGCCGATGATTCCTCCGACTGAAATGAAGGTCAGTCCCAGAAGGCCAATGTCGCGCTTTAACCCCGTCATGGTGACCTCAGCCTTAGTGTGTGGCCTCTAATCGGGCCAAATAGGGCACGATAGCCGCCGAACGCGCGACATGGCAAGCCCGCTGGTTCCAGGCGAAAATCCGAAAAGGGGGTGGTGGGTGATAAGAGATTTGAACTCCTGACATCTTCGATGTGAACGAAGCGCTCTACCACTGAGCTAATCACCCATGACACGCGGTCATATCTTCCCTGGCGGGGCGCTGCAAGCGAAATTGAACAATTCGCGAGGGCAAAAAACAGCGAGTAAACAAAAAACTGGATTCTGACAAAAAACTGCAAAACGCCGCTTGACGCTGCCCGACCGTGGCCATAATACACCCAAACGTTCAGCAATGAACATGCAGCGGGCGGTTGTAGCTCAGTTGGTTAGAGTACCGGCCTGTCACGCCGGGGGTCGCGGGTTCGAGCCCCGTCAACCGCGCCATCGCTGCCAACCTTGGTCCAGGGCAAAGGCCATGAAATAGATGCGCGGTTGTAGCTCAGTTGGTTAGAGTACCGGCCTGTCACGCCGGGGGTCGCGGGTTCGAGCCCCGTCAACCGCGCCATTTTCTTCTCAAAATCATGAGTTCGCCAGATAGCCAGGCATTGAGCTGTTCGATTCCATGCCCATCGTTTGATTTGGTCGGCGAAAACCTGTACGTTCACTAAATGTTCTAACTTTTCTGTTGGAGACTCGGGCAAGCTCGCCTATCTCTAAACCACTTGTTTGTTGGGGGCCGGAAATGGCTGAGCTGAAGAATATAGAGGTGCGCGGCGCGCGCGAGCACAACCTCAAAGGCATCGATGTCGACATCCCTCGGGATCAGTTGGTGGTGATCACCGGGCTGTCCGGTTCGGGCAAGTCGTCGCTGGCGTTCGACACGATTTATGCCGAAGGTCAGCGCCGTTATGTCGAAAGCCTGTCCGCCTATGCGCGGCAGTTTCTCGACATGATGGAAAAGCCCGATGTTGACCATATCAGTGGACTGTCTCCGGCGATCTCCATTGAACAGAAAACGACCTCGAAGAACCCGCGCTCGACTGTGGGAACCGTAACCGAGATCTATGACTATCTGCGTCTGTTGTTCGCCCGCGCAGGTACGCCGTACAGCCCGGCCACCGGCCAGCCGATCGAGGCGCAACAGGTGCAGGACATGGTCGACCGCATCATGGCGATGGAGGAGGGCACGCGGGGTTATCTGCTGGCTCCGATCGTGCGCGATCGCAAAGGTGAGTACCGGAAGGAATTTCTGGAACTGCGCAAGCAGGGGTTCCAGCGCGTGAAGGTGGATGGTGAGTTCCATGAGCTGGATCAGCCCCCGACATTGGACAAGAAGTTCCGTCACGATATTGACGTTGTGGTCGACCGCCTGGTTGTTCGTGAAGGCATGGAAACGCGTTTGGCCGATAGCCTGCGCACCGCTCTGGATCTGGCGGACGGAATCGCGATTCTGGAAACGGCCCCACGAGAAGGAGAGCCGGAACGGATTACCTTCAGCGAAAACTTCGCCTGCCCGGTCAGCGGTTTCACCATCCCGGAGATTGAACCGCGCCTGTTTTCGTTCAATGCGCCATTCGGAGCCTGCCCGGATTGTGACGGCTTGGGGGTCGAGCTGTTCTTTGACGAGCGTCTCGTGGTGCCGGATCAGACGCTGAAACTGTATGACGGGGCCCTGGCACCATGGAGGAAAGGCAAGTCGCCGTATTTCCTTCAGACCATCGAGGCCATCGCGCGTCATTATGAGTTTGACAAGAACACGCCTTGGAAAGACCTGCCCAGCAAAGTGCAGCAGGTGTTCCTGCGAGGCTCGGGCGATGAGGAGATCCAGTTCCGCTATGACGAGGGCGGACGGGTGTACCAGGTGACACGCAGCTTCGAAGGCGTGATTCCGAATATGGAACGGCGTTATCGCGAAACGGATAGCGCGTGGATACGCGAGGAATTCGAACGGTACCAAAACAACCGCCCGTGCGGCACCTGCGAAGGGTATCGTCTGCGCGCCGAAGCCTTGGCCGTGAAGATCGCGGGGCTGCATGTCGGTCAGGTGGTGCAAATGTCGATCCGCGAGGCGCTTGCCTGGATCGAAGATGCTCCGAACCATCTGAGCGCTCAGAAGAATGAGATCGCCCGGGCGATTCTGAAGGAAATCCGCGAGCGGCTGGGTTTCCTGAATAATGTTGGTTTGGAATACCTTACGCTATCTCGTTCAAGTGGAACCCTGTCAGGCGGCGAAAGTCAGCGTATCCGTTTGGCAAGCCAGATCGGATCGGGCCTGACCGGGGTGCTTTATGTATTGGACGAGCCCTCGATCGGCTTGCACCAGCGTGACAATGACCGGTTGCTTGGTACGCTCAAGAATCTGCGGGATCAGGGCAACACCGTGATCGTCGTCGAACATGACGAGGAAGCCATCCGCGAAGCCGATTATGTGTTCGACATCGGCCCCGGTGCGGGCGTGCACGGCGGGCAGGTGGTCAGCCACGGCACGCCCGAGCAGATCGCAGCGGATGCGGCCTCGATCACGGGGCAGTACCTGTCGGGCGTACGCGAGATTCCGGTGCCCGCCGAGCGGCGCAAGGGGAACAAGAAAAAGGTAACGGTGGTAAAGGCTTCGGGCAACAACCTCAAGAACGTGACGGCCGAATTTCCTTTGGGCAAGTTTGTTTGTGTCACGGGTGTATCTGGCGGCGGTAAGTCGACCCTGACGATTGAGACGTTGTTCAAGACCGCCTCGATGCGCCTGAATGGCGCGCGGCAGACGCCTGCGCCGTGTGAGACAATCAAGGGTTTGGAGCATCTGGACAAGGTCATCGATATCGATCAACGCCCGATCGGGCGGACTCCGCGGTCGAATCCGGCAACCTATACTGGGGCCTTCACTCCGATCCGAGACTGGTTCGCCGGGCTGCCCGAGGCGAAAGCGCGGGGATACAAGCCGGGCCGTTTCAGCTTCAACGTGAAGGGCGGCCGCTGTGAGGCCTGTCAGGGGGACGGCGTCATCAAGATCGAGATGCACTTCCTTCCCGACGTCTATGTCACCTGCGAAACCTGCAAGGGCGCGCGGTACAATCGCGAGACGCTTGAGATCAAGTTCAAGGGCAAGTCCATTGCGGATGTGCTTGATATGACGGTGGAAGACGCGCAGGAGTTCTTCAAGGCCGTGCCATCGATCCGCGACAAGATGGATGCGCTGGCCCGCGTTGGTCTTGGCTATATCAAGGTGGGTCAACAGGCGACCACGCTGTCGGGTGGTGAGGCGCAGCGTGTCAAACTGTCCAAGGAACTGTCGAAACGATCAACCGGGCGGACGCTCTATATCCTGGACGAACCGACCACGGGTCTGCATTTCGAAGATGTACGCAAGCTGTTGGAAGTGCTGCATGAATTGGTCGATCAGGGCAATACCGTCGTGGTGATCGAACACAATCTGGACGTGGTGAAAACCGCCGACCATATCATCGACATCGGGCCTGAAGGCGGCGACGGCGGTGGTGAGATCGTAGCCGTCGGAGCACCCGAAGAGATCGCTCAAGTCGAACGCAGCCATACCGGTAGGTATCTGAAAACCATGCTCAACCCGGATCGGGTGGCGGCGGAGTAGGCGGCTTCAGGCTGCCTTCACTCCACCGCCTTCCCAGTCAATTTTTCTTGGTTGGGCAGGTGCTGATGCCCAACACCGAGTATATCGGGCATGAATTCAGCAGACCGGTGACCAACGGCACGATGCCGATCCACATCCAGGTTCCGTATCCCAACAGAGCCCCCAGAATAAGCGCGGCGCCTAATGCGATCCGAAGCGTTTTGTCGAGCCCACCCATGTTTTTGGTCATCACGTAAGAATCCTTTCCAAAAGGTTGCACCCTTTGGATATCAAACATTCCATGGATGGAATATGACTTGGATCAACTTCGCCCGCGCTTTTCAAACCGAGGCAGCATGGCGCTGAAATCGCGGCCCAGACCGTCCTCGTTTTCGACGAATTGCTCGTAAAGTGCAGTCGCGGCCTGTCCCATAGGTGTATCCGCATCCGCACTGGATGCGGCCTGTTGGCTGAGGCGCAAGTCCTTCAGCATCAACTCGGCTGCAAATCCAGGAGTATAGTCATTATCGGCTGGGCTTTGCGGGCCAACGCCAGGGGCAGGGCAATAGGCGTTCATCGTCCAGCTGTACCCCGATGAGGTGCTGACCACATCGAACATCTTTTGGCGGTCCAGACCCAGTTTGTCGGCCAGGGCAAAGGCCTCGCACGTGGCGATCATGGTCACGCCGAGGATCATGTTGTTGCAGATCTTGGCGGCTTGGCCGGCTCCGGCTTCGCCGCAGTGAACCGCTTTCTGCCCCATGATGTCGAACAAAGGAGCCGCCTTTGCAAAGGCGTCGTCTGACCCGCCGGCCATGAATGTCAGGGTGCCACCTGCCGCGCCGCCGACACCCCCCGAAACCGGAGCGTCGACGAACAGCAGACCAGCGTCGCAGGCCTGTTCCGCGACTGCGCGCGCGCTGTCCACATCAACTGTCGAGCAATCGATCAGCACGGCACCCTTCGCCATGGCGGGAATGATCTGATCTGCAACGGCCCGCAGGATGGCGCCGTTCGGCAGCATGGTTATGACTGCATCGGCAGACGCGACGGCTTCGGTCGCGGTACCGGCTTGAGTCACCCCGTCAACGGCAACGCCGGCCGTGTCGAATCCGAGAACCTGATGGCCGGCCTTTGCCAGATTGGCCGCCATGGGCGCCCCCATGTTTCCCAGCCCTATGAACCCGATCTGCATCTCTCAGTCCTCCTCGAATGTCAGGGTGTCCGCACCCAATGGCTGCAACATTTTCGAGACGGCCACCAGCGGGACGTCCATATCGGAAAACTGCCAGTTCGGGTTGCGGTCTTTGTCTATGATCTGCGCGCGGATACCTTCCAGAAAGTCACCATGCTCCATCGCCCGGTGGGTAAAGCGGTATTCCATCTCCAACGCGCGCCGCATGGTCAGCGAGGGGCCACGCAGACGGTGCAGCATCTCGATCGTGCAGGCCGCGGAGAGCGGTGCGTTTTTCGTTATTTTTTCCAGAGTTTTGTCTGCAAATTCCTGACCGTCATTGCGCAGGCTGATCAGGATGTCGCCCAGAGTTTCACCGGAAAAATGATTGTCGATATCCGTCAGCACCCCTGCCAATTCACCATTGGGTGGCGTTTCGGCATGTTCGGCCACCAGTTCGGCATTTCCAGACGCTTCCAGAATTTCGATCAGGTCAGACCATTGCGACTGGGGGATGAAATGGTCGGCAAACCCCGCAAAGATCGCGTCCGCAGGCCCCATCCTGAAGCCCGTGGTCCCAAGGAATTCACCCAGCCGCCCCGGTGCAAGGGCCAGCATCAATGACCCGCCGACATCCGGAATTAAGCCAATCGAGCATTCGGGCATGGCAATCCTGGAGCTTTCTCCGACGACACGGTGGCTGCCATGGCAGCCGATGCCGACACCCCCGCCCATGGTAAACCCCTGAAGAAAACTGATGACTGGTTTGGGATATTCGAAGATCAGGGCATTCAGGCGATATTCATCACGCCAGAACTTCTGGCCATACGCATAATTGCCTTTTGTGCCCGTTTCATAAAGTTCGGCGATGTCACCCCCTGCACAAAAGGCTTTTTCTCCTTCAGCGTCCAGAACGATCAGGTCAACGGCATCGTCTTCCCGCCAGTTGCGCATCGCCGTGTCGATGGCCATGCACATGTCATAGCTCAACGCGTTCAGCGCTTGGGGACGGGTGAGGGTGATGCGACCGGCACGGCCTGTGGTGCGGATTTCAATGTCTGACATCGGGGCCTCAGCGATTGGCGAGCAGTTGGCGCGCGACGATCACGCGCATAATCTCGTTCGTGCCTTCCAAAATCTGATGCACGCGAAGATCGCGCACAAGCTTTTCGATGCCGTAATCCGCAAGATATCCGTACCCGCCATGAAGTTGCAGGCACTGATCCACCACTTTCGACCCGGTTTCGGTTACGAATTTCTTCGCCATGGCACAGAATTTCGTGGCATCGGGCGCGCCGTTGTCCAGTTTCCACGCCGCCTGACGCAGGAAGGTGCGTGCCGCCTGTAATTCGATCTCCATATCCGCCAGACGGAACTGAAGGGCCTGGAACTGATCGATGGATTGGCCGAACGCCTTGCGCTCGGACATGTATTGCAGGGTCATATCCAGCCCGGCCTGAGCAGCCCCAAGAGAACAGGCCGCGATATTGAGCCGCCCGCCATCGAGGCCCATCATCGCGTATTTGAAGCCGTCGCCTTCGGTGCCCACGAGGTTGCCTGCGGGAATTTTGCAGTCGTCGAACTGAACCTGCGCAGTGGGTTGGCTTTTCCAGCCCATTTTCTGCTCCAGCGCCCCAAAGCTGAGCCCCGGCGTGCCGTCCTCGACATATACGGTCGAGATCCCCTTGGGCCCGTCCTGACCGGTGCGTACCATGCAAACATAGGCATCCGAATAGCCACCGCCCGAAATGAACGCCTTGGTACCGTTCAACGTATATCCTTCGTTGGTGCGTTCGGCGCGGGTTTTCAAGGCCGCCGCGTCAGAGCCGGAACCGGGTTCGGTCAGGCAATAGCTCAGAACCGTATTCAGGCTCAGAACATCCGGCATGATGCGCGCCTTTAGGTCGTCATCCGCGAAATTGTCCAACATCTTGGCGCACATGTTGTGGATCGACAGGAAGGCGGCGACCGACGGGCAGGCCATCGACAGCGCCTCGAAAACCAGCGTGGCATCCAGGCGGGTCAGATTTGACCCTCCGCTTTCCTCGGATACGTACAGCGCGCCGAAACCAAGCTCGCCTATCTGGGGCCACAGGGTTTTGGGAATGGTTCCGTCCGCTTCCCACTGGCGCGCAAAGGGGGCGATGTTTTCCTGCCCGAACGCGTGCGCCATGTCGAATATGGCTGTTTGCTCCTCGCTGAGTGCGAAATCCATGACGCTCCCTCCCGTCGGCAATGAATTGAACGGTTGTTTATTTCTGAATTCTTACAGAAATTTTGCAGGCGCAACAATGAGTCGGTTGAAACGGGTCACAAGCCGGAAACGTTCAGAGATCGGCGTGAAATTCCTCGATCAGGTGGCGCACGACGGCTTGCCCCGGATCATCACCGCGCGCTGATGCCTCGGCATGAATACGGCGTTGGCGCGTGGCGGAAGTGCCGTTTTCAGCAATCTGCCTGAGCCGTGCAAGCTCGGTCATCGTGCCAAGTGCTTCGGTGTCTTCTGCCAACAACCCCATGAGGTCGCCGATCAGTTCAGACATGGGCTTGACCGAACGGTCGCCGAAATCGATCAGCCCTTCGCCCACTCCGTAGCGCTGTGCGCGCCAGCGGTTTTCACCGATCAGGAAACGATCATATTGCCTCCAGCGCAGGTTGCGGTCTTTCAGACGGCACAGCATCCGGGTCAATGCCTGAACCAGTGCGGCCAACGACAAAGTGTGTTCCAGACGGGGTTGAACATCCATGATCCGCGTTTCCAAAGTTGGGAAACGATGTGAGGGGCGTAGATCCCACCAAATCTTGGTGGTGTCTTCGATGACCCCAAGCTCGACCAGAATGCCTGTGTTCCGTTCGTACTCGCCCCAGCTAGCGAACACGGGTGGCAGCCCGGTGCGGGGCAGGTTGTCGAACACCGTCAGCCGGTATGAAGACAGGCCGGTATCCTCGCCGTTCCAATAGGGCGAAGATGTGGACAACGCCAGAAGATGAGGAAGAAAGTATGACAGTTGCGGCATCAGATCGGCACGCAAGGCAGGGTCCTCGACCCCGACATGTACATGCATCCCGCAGATCAGCATCCGCCGGGCAACGCCGCCCAATGCATGTTGCAGTGCGTCATAGCGTTCTTTCCGCGTGTGGTGTTGATCCTTCCAGTTGGCAAAAGGGTGGCACGAGACGGCGATAGGGGACAGGTTGTATTCAGCAGCCCGTTTCGACACGCATGACCGCAGCCGCTTCAGGTCTTCGCGCGCCGAAGCGACCGTGGCGTGCGGTCTGGTTCCAACCTCGATTTGACATTGCAGGAACTCGGGGCTGACCTGACCTTCGAAATCGCTTTGGCAGGCCGCCATCAGCGCTTCGGGGGCTTCGGACAATTGCAGGCTGTCACGATCCACCAACAGGTATTCTTCTTCGATCCCGAGTGTAAATTCCTGCTGCATGGGGGCCCTCGCAGTTGTCAGTCCCATCAGTGAATACGGAAATTTACGTTTTGCCAAGGGTTTGACAGGCTTGCCCTTGCAGAGAAACGGTTCGCAACGGTAAGGAACATTGCATCACAGATCGCGGAGCCAGCGCCTTGAAACCCAGAAAATTCCCGAAGATCAACGCCGCCCTTGAAGAATTGGGGGTGAAACTGGTCGACAGAGTTGCGGAACAGGATGAACGGGCGCGGCTGGAAGCCTTCGAAGCGGCGGGTGGGTTGACGCGCCCCGCCTATGCGTTGTCGCCAGGGATGGAAGGGTTCGACATCTCTCAACTTGTGGCGGAATTCGAGCGTCACAAAGCTGCCCTGGAGGCGCTGAAAGATCCCGCACGCAACCTGACCGGTTATCGTACCGGCAATGGTTACTATGACAGCCCGGATGCGGATGCATTGTATCTGATGATCCGCCGCTTTCAGCCCAAACGCGTGATCGAAGTCGGATGCGGCAATTCCACCCGTGTGACCCGTCAGGCAATCATCGACGGCAATCTGGATACCACCATTACCGCGGTTGATCCGTACCCACGCGCCGATATCGACCATGTGGTCGACCGGTTCGAGCAGAAACGTCTTGAAGATACAGACCCGGCCCTGTTCGCAGAGCTGGAGGCCGGAGACATTCTGTTCATCGACTCCAGCCATGTTGTGCGGATGAGCAATGACGTCGCCCATCTGTTCTGCCGCATTATACCGTCGCTGAAACCCGGGGTGGTGATCCACGTTCACGATGTTTTTTTACCTTACGAATATCCCAAGCGCTTCTTCTATGATTGCCCGGGCTGGGGAGAGCAGTACGTATTGCACAGCTTGCTGCAATCTGGCGCGTACTCAATGCTTTGGCCGGGATATTACCTGCAACAGGATCGGCCTGATGCCGTTGTTGCCTTGCCGTTCCTGGCCGAGGGGCGGGCGCAAAGCATCTGGGTGCAGCTCAAAGAAAACTGAAACCAAAGTGATCCATTGCGGTAAAAGGTCCGTACCCCTTTCCATAACACGCTGGAGAGGAGAAGACAGCTATGTTCCGTCGTACATTCATGGGCGCAGCCGCCGCACTTGCATTTGCTATGCCGCTCAAGGCTCAGGCCGCTGATATCGTCGACACCGCAGTTGCCGCCGGGTCGTTCAACACTCTGGTCGCCGCCGTTCAGGCTGCAGGCTTGGTTGACACCCTGAAAGGTGACGGTCCGTTCACCGTATTTGCACCCACAGACGAAGCCTTTGCTGCGCTTCCTGAAGGCACTGTCGAGACGCTTTTGAAACCAGAAAACAAAGATCAATTGGTCGCGATTCTGACCTATCACGTGGTACCAGCCAAGGTTATGTCCGGTGATATCGCGGGCAAACGCGCCAAGGTTCTGACTGTTCAGGGCGACCGGCTGAGCGTCAACGCCAAAAACGGTGTAAAAGTGAACGACGCCAAGGTCGTACAGGCCGACATTGAAGCCAGCAATGGCGTCATCCACGTCGTCGACGCGGTAATCCTGCCGGAATAAGCGCTGTCTTCCGAAGACAAGAAAGCCCCGGCGATCGACCGGGGCTTTTGCTTTTCAACCCGGGTGGATCAGACCAGTCGAACCTGCGTGCCGACTTTTACCAGCGGATACAGCTCTTCTACATGCTGGTTGTACAGGCCAATACAACCTGACGAGCTCTGACGACCGATCTTGCGGGTGTCGTGCGTGCCATGGACAAGATAGGCAGGCCAACCCAGATACATGGCGCGGGTTCCCAGTGGGTTGCCAGGATCGCCACCTTCCATCCGAAGCGGCAGCGAAGGATCACGTTCGCGCATTGATGCCGTAGGTGTCCAGCTTGGGAATTCCGTCTTACGCACAACTTTCGTGTACCCGCGTTTGGTAAGCTCTTCGCTCATGGGTACGGAACTTGGGTACAGTTTGTATGTGCCGTCAGGCCCCCAGTAATGGACTGCGCGGCTGGTGATATCGGCCAACAGGCAACCAACGCCCAATTCATCGAAATGGTCCTGCCAGTTCTGCTGCGAGAAGGACGATATATTGCGTCGGACTGGCAATTGCGTACTGATCGCGTCTTCCGTTTCAGGGAAAGCATCCGTGCTTTGTGCCCGAACAAGGGCAGGTGTTGCCACCAAAGAAGCCACGCCCAGCAAGGCAGAGCGACGGGTCATACGGGATTGGGACAAGGTTGCCTCCGATAAGTTCACTGCTCAGTACATCGTTCACGCCAAAATATGGGTCTTGGTTGAATTTTTCCAGAGTGAACCACTTGAATTTCCTGTGACCGAGCGGACGAAAGCTGGTTTTCGGCGGAAAGATGCAAAAAGCCCGGCCATTTAACGGGCCGGGCTTCAAGCGTCAGGAAACAGTGGGATCAGTCCATTGCTTTGAAGTTGAACTCGCCACCTTCCTTGATGCCCGACGGCCAGCGTGCGGTCACGGTTTTGGTGCGGGTGTAGAACTTGAAGCTGTCCGGGCCGTGCTGGTTCAGATCGCCGAACATGGATTTCTTCCAACCGCCGAAGGTGTGATAGGCCAGCGGAACCGGAATCGGAACATTGATGCCGACCATTCCGATGTTCACACGACTAGCAAAGTCACGTGCGGTATCGCCATCGCGGGTAAAGATCGCGGTGCCGTTTCCGTATTCGTGATCCATCGCCAGTTTAAGGGCCTCTTCGTACGAACCCGCGCGCACGGTGGACAGAACCGGGCCAAAGATTTCCTGTTTGTAGATGTCCATCTCGGGCGTCACGTGGTCGAACAGGTGCGGGCCGACAAAGAAGCCGTCCTCATAGCCTTGCAGGCTGAAGTCGCGGTTGTCGACAACCAGTTTCGCACCCTGTTCGACGCCTGAATTGATCAGGCCCAGAATGCGCTGTTTGGCGGCGGCGGTCACAACCGGGCCCATGTCAACGTCATCACCGGCAGTGTAGGGGCCAACCTTCAGCTTTTCGATGCGCGGCACCAGTTTTTCGATCAGTGCGTCCGCGGTCTCTTCACCCACGGGAACAGCAACCGAAACGGCCATGCAACGTTCGCCAGCCGCACCGAAACCGGCGCCAACCAGCGCGTCCGCCGCCTGATCCAGATCGGCGTCGGGCATGACGATCATGTGGTTCTTGGCACCGCCGAAGCACTGTGCTCGTTTCCCATTCGCGGTTGCGCGGCTGTAGATATACTGTGCGATCGGGGTTGAACCCACAAAGCTGACGCCCTGAATGATCTCGCTGTCGAGGATGGTGTCGACCGCTTCCTTGTCGCCGTTCACGACCTGGAAAACGCCTTTGGGCAGGCCTGCTTCGACGAACAGTTCAGCCAGCATCAGGGGCACGGACGGGTCGCGTTCGGACGGTTTCAGAACAACGGCGTTACCGCAGGCCAGGGCAGGGCCAACGTGCCAGAGCGGCATCATGGCCGGAAAGTTGAACGGCATGATCGAGCCGACAACACCCAAAGGCTGGCGCATGGAATACATGTCAATGCCGGGGCCCGCGCTGTCGGTAAATTCACCCTTCAGCATCTGCGGTGCGCCAATGCAGTATTCGATCACTTCCAGACCACGCTGCAAATCACCCTTGGCGTCGGGGATGGTTTTGCCGTGCTCACGGCTCAGCGCTTCGGCCAGTTTGTCCATGTCGCGGTTCATCAGGCCGACCATGGCCATCATGACGCGCGCGCGCTTCTGCGGGTTGGTTGCGCCCCATGCGGGCTGGGCGGCGGCGGCGGCCTCGATCGCGGCGGTGGTTTCCGCCGCACTGGCCATCGGGCACTTGTATTGAACTTCGCCAGTTGCCGGGTTGTAGACGTCGTCGAAACGACCGGACGTTCCGGCGACCATTTCGCCGTTCAGGAAATGGGTCAGGTCTTGCATCAATAGCTCCTCCGATAAATTTGCGCGCAGAATAGGCTTGCAGAAATCCTGCGAACAGAGGCAATGTCTCAAAAGAGTTTTGCAAAAATGCAAAAGGGATCAAAATGACCCCAAATTGGGATGATATGCGGATTTTCCTGGCTGTTGCGCGCGAGGAAAGCCTGTCTTCCGCTGGTCGTATCCTGAAGATCGACCCTGCCACCGTCGGTCGGCGCATTGCGCGCCTGGAGGCGACGCTGGATTCCACATTGTTCACCAAGTCGCAGCAAGGCTATGTTCTGACCCCGGCGGGACAGCGGCTGTTGGAACACGGGCTGCACGCAGAAGAGGCGATGCGCGCGGCGGCCGGGGCGGTAACAGGACCAACGAAAACGCTAAGCGGGCAAATCCGGATTGGTGCGCCGGACGGCAGTGCCAACTACCTGCTGCCGCAAGTGTGTGCCAAAATCAGCGACGCAAACCCTGATCTGGACATTCAGATCCTTGCGCTTCCGCGTGTGATCAACCTGTCCCGTCGCGAGGCGGATATGGCGGTTACGGTCAGTGCGCCGACCGCCGGTCAGCTGCTGGTGAAGAAAATCAGCGACTACAAGCTGCACATGGTCGCGACCGAAGAGTATCTGAAGCGACATGATCCGATCCGGAGCATTGCTGACCTGAAGGGCCACAGGTTGATTGGCTATATCCCTGATATGATCTTTGACCGGGAACTTGATTACCTGAATGACATTGGCGTTGACCGTGTCGCTCTTGCATCGAATTCGGTATCGGTTCAACTGCGGCAGGTCTGCCTGGGAACAGGGGTTTGCGTGGCGCATGATTTCACGTTGCCGTTCCACCCGGGGCTTCGGAAAATCCTGACGGATCAAGTGAGTTTGACGCGCAGCTTCTATCTGGTCAGGCATCAGGGTGACCAGCGCAACGAGCGGTTGAACCGCTTTGCGGATGCCCTGACACGCGGTATTCGCGATGAAGTGCTTCGTTTGGAAGCAGGCCCCGACGCTTGACAGGTCGCGGCAATCGCGCAACGCTTTGGAATAAGTGTTATTATTCCGGAGGTATTCTTCATGCTAGTTCAGGCCATCCTGAAGTCCAAAGCGACAGATGGTGTCGTGACCGTGGCGTCAACGGCGACAGTCTCAGAGGCCTCGAAGATTCTTGCGGACAAGCGGATCGGTACGGTCGTTGTTTCCGACGATGGTGGCGAAACTGCGGCCGGCATCCTGTCGGAACGCGACATCGTCCGGGAATTGGCGGCCAGCGGCAGTGGTTGTCTGAACCAACCAGTAAAGTCTTATATGACCCAAGACCTCGTCACGGCGACGCGCCAGACCACCGTGGAAGACATCATGTCCCGCATGACAGAGGGGCGCTTTCGCCACATGCCGGTGGTTGAAGATGGAAAACTCGTAGGCATTGTCACTTTGGGTGATGTGGTGAAGGCTCAGCTTTCCGAACTTGCGATGGAAAAAGATGCCCTTGAAGGCATGATAATGGGGCACTGACGACAAGGGTTGCCCAAGCAATCACTTGCACCTGCAGCAAAGTTATGTTTGCTTGCGCAGAAATTTTGTTGCGCAGGAGGGCGCGATGCGGGTTGGATTGTATCCTGGAACCTTTGATCCCATCACCATGGGGCACATCGATATCATCCGTCGGGCGGCAGCTTTGGTGGACAAACTGGTTATCGGTGTGGCCATCAACCGGGACAAGGGCCCTCTGTTCTCGCTGGAAGAGCGCGTGGCCATGATCGAAGCGGAATGCGCCAGGCTGTCCGAACAGACCGGAACCGAAATCATCGCGCATCCCTTCGAAAACCTGCTGATTGATTGTGCGCGGGATGTAGGCGCGCAAATCATCGTACGCGGCCTGCGTGCGGTAGCCGATTTCGAATACGAATTTCAGATGGTCGGCATGAACCGGGCTCTGGACGATTCGATCGAGACCGTGTTCCTGATGGCCGAAGCGCGCCATCAGGCGATCGCGTCCAAGCTGGTGAAGGAAATCGCCCGGCTGAACGGGGACGTGTCGAAATTCGTCACGCCCCGTGTCAATGATGCGCTGAAAAAAAGGTTAGGCTAAGGCACCCATTGCGGCCGCAGTATCCAGCATCCGGTTCGAAAAGCCCCATTCATTGTCATACCACGCCAGCACACGAACCAGCGTGCCATCAGTGACTTTGGTTTCAGCCAGTGACACGGTCGAGCTGTGCGGGTCGTGATTGAAGTCGATGGAAACCAGAGGACGGCTTTCCGCGGCAAGAACGCCGGGGATTTTGGCAGCCGCATCGACGAACAGTTGGTTGACCTCTTCTTCAGTCGTCGGGCGTGAAACCTCGGCCACAAGATCAACGACCGAGACATTGGGGGTTGGAACACGGATGGCCTGACCGGTCAGTTTTCCTTTGAGTTGCGGCAGCACTAGCCCCACGGCAGCGGCCGCACCGGTTGTCGTAGGGATCATCGACAGCGCCGCCGCTCGGGACAGGTAGGGATCTTTTCCCACTGTATCATGCACCGGCTGGCTGGCAGTGTAAGCGTGAACAGTGGTCATATTGCCGTGCTTGATACCAAGGCCGGCATCCAGAGCCGCAGCAACAGGAGACAGGCAGTTGGTGGTGCAGGATGCGTTTGAGACCACCAGATCATCGGCGGTCAGTTCGCCATCGTTGACACCAAAGACGATGGTTTTCACACCGCCGTCACCTCTGGCCGGGGCAGAGATCAGAACTTTCCGGGATCCGTTCTTGAAGTGACGTTCCGCCGCCTCGCGCGTACGAAACACACCCGTACATTCCAAAACGACGTCAATGTCCGACCAGGGCAGATCCTCGGGGTTGCGCTCGCTGCTCAGCCGAATTGGACCACGACCCACGTCAAGTCCCGCATCGCTGAGCGTAACCGGGTTGGGGTAGCGGCCGTGAACGCTGTCAAATTCAAACAGGTGCGCGTTCATTTCGGGTTTGCCAAGATCGTTGATCGCGACGATCTCAACGTCCGTACGTCCGCTTTCCATCACCGCGCGCAGAACCCCGCGCCCGATCCGTCCAAATCCGTTGATCGCCAGTTTCAAGGTCATGGTCTGCTCCGTCCAAATGTCTCAGTAAGATGAGTTAGCGCTAACAATGACAGATCAAGCGAAATGTCAAGGAAAACCTCTGTCACCGCCAGAAAGCGAGCCAGTCCAGAAAGTCGTAAAGCTTCTTGCCGAGGAAAAGCAGATGTTCGGTGCCGTACAGCGCAACATCCAGCATAATACCGCCGAGAAGAAGAAGGCCGAGCCAGATAGCGATTTGGTTGGTCATGGCTGTCCCGAACGTAAAATGCCCGCTCAGATAACCTGAGCGGGCATCAAGGTACAAGCGAAGTCCGAAGGGTCAGTTAAGGCGGCCCATCGCAACAGCTACGTCGGCCATACGGACCGAGAAGCCCCATTCATTGTCGTACCAGGCCAGAACGCGGACCATACGGTCATCGACGACGCGGGTCTGATCCGGTGCAAAGATCGAGCTTTCCTCGGTGTGGTTGAAGTCGGTCGACACCAGCGGAGCGGGCTCATATCCCAGAACGCGCTGCATCGGGCCTTTGGCGGCCTCTTCGACGATGGCGTTGATTTCCGCCGTGCTTGTGTCGCGTGAGGCACGGAACGTCAGGTCCACCGCTGAAACATTCGGGGTAGGGACGCGAATGGCGGAACCGTCAAGACGGCCTTTCAGGTTTGGCAGAACTTCACCCAGCGCCTTGGCGGCGCCGGTCGAGGTCGGGATCATCGACATTGCAGCAGCGCGGGCGCGGTAGAGGTCGCTGTGGCGACGGTCCAGTGTTGGCTGGTCGCCCGTGTAGGCGTGGATGGTCGTCATGATGCCGTGTTCGATACCGACGCCCTCGTCCAGCACCTTGGCCAGCGGGGCGAGGCAGTTGGTCGTGCACGAACCGTTCGAAACCATGTTGTCATTGGCGGCCAGCGTGTTGTGATTGACGCCGAAAACAATGGTCTTGTCCACGTTCTTGCCCGGAGCCGACAGAAGAACCTTGCCAGCGCCACGTTCCAGATGCGTTTTGGCCTTAAGGCCATCGTTGAACTTGCCGGTGCATTCAAGGACGACGTCACAGCCTTCCCAGTCCAACTCGGTCATGTCGTAGGTCGAGAACATCTGCATCGGGCCGCGACCCAGATCCATGGTATTGCCGTCAATGGTGACGTCGCGCGGAAAACGCCCGTGAACACTGTCATATTTCAGCAGATGAGCCGAGGTTTCCAACGGGCCAGTTGCGTTGACTTTGATCACTTCGATGTCGTTGCGCCCGGACGCGGCGATGTGCGACAGGGTGCAGCGGCCAATACGGCCAAAACCATTGATACCGACCTTGATGGTCATATGACGTCTCCAGATGCACTTGCTTTGAGGGCCATATAACGGCGAAAAGGGAATCTCAAAAGGGCAAAAACGGCATATTTTTAAGGTGTTAGCGCAAACCTGCGCCGGTTGCGCTAACGCTTGCGCTAGCCGTTGGATCAGGTAGGGTCCGGTTGGCGACAGCAGATTGAAGGGAAACGCGATGAGTGGTCTTTTGGCCCTGTTGGATGATGTGGCGGGCATTGCCAAAGTTGCGGCGGCATCAGTGGACGATGTGGTTGCGGCGGCAGGCAAAGCGGGGGCCAAAACCGCCGGTGTGATCATTGATGACGCAGCAGTGACGCCGAAATACGTGCAAGGTTTCGCCCCGGCGCGTGAACTGCCGATCATCTGGCGCATTGCGCGCGGGTCGATCTTCAACAAGATCATACTCTTGCTGCCCGTCGCCTTGTTGCTGGCCAATTTTGCGCCGTGGCTGATCACGCCCTTGTTGATGCTTGGCGGGTCATATTTATGTTTTGAAGGGGCCGAGAAGATTTTTCATGTGCTGTTTCCTCATGGCAGCCACGTGATTGAGGACGATATGAAAAACCGCGATCCGGGCCACCTGGAAGAGCAAAAGGTCAAGGGCGCCATCAAGACCGATTTCATTCTGTCTGCCGAGATCATGACCATTGCATTGGCGGCGATCGAAGCCCCGAACCTGTGGATGCAGGCCGCGACGCTGGCCGTTGTCGGGATCGGCGTGACGGTGGCCGTCTATGGGTCCGTCGCGTTGATCGTGAAAATGGATGATGTGGGGCTTTATCTGGCGCAGAACGCGCCAACACCTATCGGTCGCGGTCTGGGCCGAGGGTTGGTCAAGGCAATGCCAGGAGTGATGAAAACACTGTCCATTGTCGGAACTGCGGCGATGCTGTGGGTGGGGGGCTCGATCGTCATCCACGGGATGGAGGTTCTGGGCTTTGGCTGGCTGGGCCATCATATCCACGATTGGGCATATGCCATTGGGCATTCCGTGTCTGATCAATGGGTTGGTGCGGTTGAGTGGGTATCCAAGGCCACGATGGATGGCGTATTTGGTTTGGCCTGGGGATTGGTTTTGATCCCGGTGGCGACCAAGATAATCATGCCCCTGTTCAGCAAATCCGAAATGCATTGAAACCAAAATGAAAAGGGCGGCCAAGGCCGCCCTTTGCTCGATCAGAAGGGACTGTCTTACAGTCCCAACAGTTCCTTGACCTTGGCCACAGTTGCTTCGGCCGTGATGCCGAAATGCTTGTACAGCTCACCGGCAGGGGCCGAGGCACCAAAGCTGGACATGCCGACGAAGCCTGCCTTGGCTTCGCGGCCACGCTCGCCCAGCAGCCAGCGATCCCAGCCACCGGCGCGCACGGCGGCCTCGATGCCGACGCGGACCGGACCGGCAGGCAGTACCCGCTTGCGATAGGCTTCGTCCTGCTGTGCGAACAGCTCCATGCAGGGCATCGAGACGACGCGGGTGCCGATGCCTTCGGCTTCGAGCATCGCTTTGGCTTCCATGGCCAGCGAAACCTCTGAACCAGTTGCAATCAGGATCGCCTGACGCTTGCCCTCGGCCTCGGCCAGAACATAGGCGCCTTGTGCGGTCAGGTTCTTGGTCTTGTGATCCTTGCGCACGGTCGGCACGCCCTGGCGGGTCAGCGAAAGAACCGAGGGGCTGTCCTTGAATGTCAGTGCCAGTTCCCAGGCTTCTGCGGTTTCGATCGTATCGGCGGGGCGGAACACATAGGTGTTCGGCGTCGCGCGCGAGATGGCCAGATGTTCAACCGGCTGGTGGGTCGGGCCGTCCTCGCCCAGACCGATCGAGTCATGGGTCATTACGAAAACCGAGGGGATCTTCATCAGGGCCGCCAGCCGCATGGATGGGCGGGCATAATCAGTGAAGGCCATGAAGGTCCCACCATATGGGCGGATGCCACCGTGCAGCGCCATGCCGTTCATCGCAGCGGCCATGCCGTGTTCGCGAATGCCGTAGTGGATATAGCGGCCCTTGCGGTTTTCCGGCAGGAACACGCCCATATCGGCCGATTTTGTGTTGTTCGATCCGGTCAGGTCGGCCGAGCCGCCAACAGTCTCGGTCATGATCGGGTTGACGACGTTCAGAACTTTTTCGGACGAGGCGCGGGTGGCCAGTTTCGGCTGCTCTTCAGACATCTGCTTTTTGAACGCACGAATGGCGCCAGCCAGCCTCTTGGGGGCCTCAAACGCATAGGCGCGTTTGAATTCGGCCTGCTTCCTCTCGGAAAGCTGGGCAAAACGTTCTTCCCAAGCCGCACGTTCGTCTGCACCGCGTGCACCAATGGCTTCCCAAGCGGTTTTGACGTTGGCTGGAACTTCGAATGTGTCGTGCGGCCAGCCATAGGCCTCTTTCGCGGCTTTCAGCTGATCCTGATCTGTCAGTGCCCCATGACCTTTCGAGGTGTCCTGCGCAGCATGACCCAGAGCGATATGGGTTTCACAGGCGATCATGGTTGGTTTCTTGGACTTTTTCGCCTGAACAATGGCCGCATCGATGGCTTTGGGGTCATGGCCGTCGATCTCAATCACGTGCCAGCCAGAGGCCGCAAACCGGCGGACCTGATCGGTGCGATCGGCGATATCGACAGTGCCGTCGATGGTGATGTTGTTGTTGTCCCAGAAGACGATCAGTTTGCTCAGCTCATGGCGGCCGGCCAATGTGATCGCTTCCTGACTAACACCTTCCATCAGACAGCCGTCACCCGCGATCACGTAAGTGTAGTGATCCACGACCTTCTTGCCGTAATGCGCGCGCTGGATTTCCTCGGCCATGGCAAAACCCACGGCGTTCGAGATACCCTGACCAAGCGGGCCGGTCGTGGTTTCAACACCGTCGATCAGAAAGTTTTCAGGGTGGCCCGCGGTCTTGGCGCCCAACTGGCGAAAATTCTTGATCTCTTCCAGCGTCACATCGGCATGACCGGTGAGATAGAGAAGCGAATAAACCAGCATCGAACCGTGACCAGCCGACAGGATGAACCGATCGCGGTCCGGCCAGTTCGGGGCCGAGGCGTCGAATTTCAGGTGCTTTTCGAACAGAACGGTCGCAACATCGGCCATGCCCATCGGCATACCGGAATGGCCGGAATTTGCGGCGGCGACGGCGTCAAGGGTCAGGGTGCGGATGGCCGCAGCTTTGTCCCAGTGTTCGGGGTTGGCTTTGCGCAGCGCAGTCAGGTCCACGGGCGTTGTTCCTTTGGATAAAAAGCAGATTGCGCGCTCAATACCATTCAGTACCCAAAGTGCAAGCGGAACCGGGCTTTGGCAACGCCCGATAGGTGAAGAGCGCGGCCCAAGTGATTGAAACCAAACAGTGGGTATTTTCTGTCGCATTCCGTTAGACTGTCGGCAAGCGGGATTCGGTTTTGATTCGGATCACTTCGCGACAGAATGAACCTTGATAAAGAGGTGACAGGGGCATGAGCCAGTTAGAGGAACTACAGCACCGTATTATTGCTGCGATGGACCGTATCAGTGCGGGCGTCGAAGGGTTGGGCGGTTCGTCCCGGAATGCTGAAGTAAATGAGAGGCTTCAGGCCGAACTTGAAGACGAGAGAGTTGCCAATGCGCAGCTTCAGGAACGACTGAAGACGCTGAAAGAGCAGCACGAAAAACAAGTGGACGCGCTGCGTGCTGATCTGGAAGAGCTGCGCACGGAACCAGCGGGTGCCGCCGACGCGGATGCGCTGCGCGCAGAGCTGGAAGAAGCCCGGGCGAAAATCGCGTCTGTCGAAGCGGCCCGCGCCGAGCTGGCTGAGGCCAAGGCGGCCTTGGACAACAATGCCGAACTGGACGCGTTGAAGGCCGAGAACGAAAGGCTGCGCGCCGAACTTGACGGCATCGAAGATCCTTCGGCGTTGAAAGCCGAGCTTGAGCAATTACGTGAATTGCTTGCTCAGGCAAAGGAAGTCGAGGCGGAAAACAGCCGCCTCAAGGCAGAGCTTGAAGATACGGTACGGGTCGATGATCTGAGCGCCGAGCTTGAGATGCTGCGGGCCGAACGGGCCAGCCATGGCGCTGCGATGTCCCGGCTGGATGACGATCTGCAACGTATGCGCAAGGCGAACGAGCAGTTGCGGAATTCGGTCGAAGAGTTGCGTTCCGCCGCCGCAAAAGGGCTGACGGATGCTGAATTGCTGAACCGCGCCACCGTTGCCGAGCTAGAGGCGACACGTGCGGCGCAGGCTTCGGACGCCGCCGAAGCGCAGGCCGTGTTGGCACGGTTGGAACCTCTGCTGTCGCAGGCAAAACTTGTAGAAGGTGAGGTAGAGTAATGCCCGAGGTAACCATTCATATTGGCGGGCGGAGTTTTGATGTGTCCTGCCGGGACGGGGAAGAACCCTTTCTGCACGCGGCCGCCAAAATGCTGGATGACGAAGCGCAGGTTCTGTCCGATCAGATTGGGCGGATGCCGGAAGCGCGCATGTTGCTGATGGCCGGTCTGCTGCTGGCTGACAAGACGGCGGCGACGGAAGACAAGGTCAAGTCGCTGGAGGCCAGGCTGGCCGAGGCCGAGGCCGAGCTTCAATCGCTGAGAAATGCGCCCGCGCCGGAACCTGAACGTATTGAAGTCGCGGTGGTGCCTCCATCCGTTACGGATACGCTGGCCGAGCTGGCAGCACGTGCGGAAGCGCTGGCTTCGGTCGTCGAGGAGAAGAAGGCACAATGACCTATCTGCGCAATTTCTTCTGCGGTGCTTTGCTTGTTTTTCCGGCAACGGCGGCACTCGCCGAAATCGACATTCTGTCTGTCACCTTTACCTGCGAGAACGGCGTGCCGTTGCCGGTGACCTATTTCAACGCGCCTGACGGTTCAGGCGCGGCGGCGACGATGGTGGACAACACTCTGGTCGCGATGCGCCAGGTCGAAAGCGGATCGGGCATCCGCTATGAATCTCTCGGAGCCGAAGGAACCTATATCCTGCGCTCAAAAGGCTGGAACGCGTCAATCAGCTATTTGGCGGCGGGCGCCGCCAATGAGCAGGCGATTTATCGGGACTGTTCCAGCCGGTAGGCAGGATTACGCGTTTGCTTCGCGGATTTTGTCGGCTGCTTCTTTGTTGTAGCCGACACCGTTTTCATCAAAAAGCGTGTCCAGCTCACCCGAAAGGGTCATCTCGGTGATGATGTCGCAACCGCCTACGAATTCGCCTTTGACATACAGCTGCGGCACGGTCGGCCAGTCGGAATAATCCTTGATGCCCTGACGCACGTTTTCGTCGGCCAGAACGTTCACGTCGGTGTATTCGACGCCCATATAGTTCAGAACTCCGGCCACGCGGGACGAGAAACCACATTGTGGCATCTCTTTGGTGCCTTTCATGTACAGCACCACGTCATTGGCTTTGACGGTTTCGTCGATCTGGGTTTTCACATCGGTCATTTTGCGTTTCCTATTCGTTTCTCCAACGGGAGAGTCATATGTTCGCCTCGAAAGAAGGCGAGAAGCTTATTCCGGCACTTTGGTGGTGAGCGCCAGCGCGTGCAATTCTCCGTCCGGGCCGTCCATCTTGCCCTTCAGAGCTGCGTAAACAGCGCGCTGTTGCTGAACCCGGTTTTTGCCGCGAAAGCTTTCATCCACCACCATGGCAGACATATGAACACCGTCATTTCCGCCGACCTGAATCTCGGCGTCGGGAAAGGCTTCGCGCAGCAGGTGTTCGATTTCGTGGGCGCTCATCGGCATGTAGGTAACTCCAGAAGGTCTTTCCCAAGATGTAGAGCGCATGAACCGGGCGTGCAAGAGCACTGGCACATGCAAAAACAACCAATCCCGCACCGGGTCACGACGCCGGTTTCGATTGGCATTCGCGTTGCGTTGTCAGGCGACAGCCTCGGCAAAGCTGTTGCGGTAAATCGCGGCAAGTTCATCAAGCGAGGCTTCCGAGCTGCCGATCTTCACCGTATCGCCGGTGAAACGACCAACCGCATTCAGCGGAACGCCGGTCTGACCGGCCGCAATCATCAATGCCTCGGCCTGATCGAAATTGCACGCCACAAGATAGCGGGCCTGATCTTCACCGAACAGGAATTCAGTCGGGGCGTCGTCAAGACATACGCCAACGCCTGCGGCTTCTGCCAGTTCGAAGGCAGCCAGAGCGATGCCGCCATCGCTGAGGTCGGTGCAGGCCCTGATCATCTCGCGGTTGGCGCGGATGAAATCACCGTTGCGCTTTTCGGCATCCAGATCGACATGCGGGGCGTCGCCGTCTTCGCGGTTGAACACCTCGGCCAAAAGGGCGGATTGACCCAGATGCCCCTTGGTTTCACCGATCACCAGCACGACGTGGCCTTCGCGCACTTCGTTGCCGATGACCTCGTCCGAATGCTGCAACAGGCCGACTGCGCCAATGGTGGGGGTCGGCAGAATGGCCTGTCCGTCGGTCTCATTGTACAGAGAGACGTTGCCCGACACGATCGGCATATCCAACGCGCCGACTGCGGCGCCGATGCCCTGTATGGCACCGACAAACTGGCCCATGATTTCGGGCTTTTCGGGATTGCCGAAGTTCAGGTTGTCCGTGGTGGCCAGCGGCTTGGCGCCGACGGCGGTCAGGTTGCGATAGGCTTCGGCCACCGCTTGTTTGCCGCCCTCAAAAGGGTTTGCGCGCACATAGCGCGGGGTCACGTCGGATGTGAAGGCAAGCACCTTGTCGGTCCCGTGGACGCGGACCAGGCCCGCACCCAGACCCGGCGTGCGGACGGAATCCGCCATCACCATGGTGTCGTACTGCTCGTAAACCCACTGCTTGCCTGCGTAGTTGGGCGAAGCGAGCAGGGCGCGCAGCCCGTCAATCGGGTCGATCTGGGGCACTTCGGCCAGTTCTTCTGCCTGTGGCGTAGGCTCCCATGGGCGGTCGTATTCCGGCGCGGTGGAAGACAGTTTGGACAGAACCAGATCGGCTTTGACTTCGCCGTTATGCATGATCAGAAAGCGGTCTTCGGCAATGGTTTCGCCAACGATTGCGAAATCAAGATCCCATTTTTCGAACACGGCGCGGGCCTCGGCCTCAAGCTCGGGCTTGAGGACCATCAGCATACGCTCCTGAGACTCGGACAGCATCATTTCATAGGCTGTCATGTTTTCTTCGCGCTGAGGAACGTTCTCCAGATCAAGACGCACGCCAAGGCCACCCTTGTCACCCATTTCAACGGCCGAGCAGGTCAGGCCCGCCGCGCCCATGTCCTGGATCGAGATCACCGCACCGGTCCGCATCAGTTCCAGCGTCGCCTCCATCAGGCGTTTTTCGGTGAAGGGGTCGCCGACCTGAACCGTGGGGCGCTTTTCTTCGATTGTGTCGTCGAATTCGGCGGATGCCATGGTTGCACCACCCACACCATCACGACCGGTTTTTGCGCCCAGATAGACGACAGGCATACCCACGCCCGACGCGGCCGAATAGAAAATCTTGTCACTGTCAGCCAGACCGGCCGCAAAGGCGTTCACAAGGCAGTTGCCATTGTATGCAGGGTGAAAGCGCACTTCGCCACCGACGCAAGGCACGCCGAAGCAGTTGCCATAGCCACCGATGCCCTCGACCACGCCGTTGACCAGTTGACGGGTCTTGTGATGGCCGGGTTCGCCGAAGGACAATGCGTTCATTGACGCAATGGGACGCGCGCCCATGGTAAAGACGTCGCGCAGGATGCCCCCCACGCCGGTCGCCGCACCCTGATAGGGTTCGATATAAGACGGGTGGTTGTGGCTTTCCATCTTGAAAACCACGGCCTGACCGTCGCCAATGTCCACCACGCCTGCGTTTTCACCGGGTCCGCAGATCACCTGGGGCCCAGAGGTGGGCAGGGTGCGCAGCCATTTCTTCGAAGATTTGTAGGAACAGTGCTCGTTCCACATGGCCGAGAAAATGCCGAGCTCGGTGAAAGTAGGTTCACGCCCGATGATCTCGAGGATCATGTCATATTCCTCGGGCTTGAGCCCGTGTGCGGCAATCAGATCGGGTGTGATGGCGGGCTCTTGCATCTTCTGTCCTGTGTCCAAGTGGGCCGAGATTGCGCGCCTTGTAGGGCAAGCGCGCGCGTGTGGAAAGGGTCAAGACGGCGCAGGTTGCGTCTTTCAAAGAAAAACGGAACCGGCATCACTGCCGGTTCCGGATGAATACGCTCCAAAATGGGTGCATGCAGCTGGCGTGGCCCGCGAGGGTTACGCCGATCCCTGATCCTTGTTGAGCTGCGCTGCGGCTGCGGCGCCAACAGCCGTCTTCTGTTCTGGGGTCAGGTTTTCATTGTCGTCCAGACCCGGAATTGCAACGCGCACCTCGCGGCGGGCAAAGTCGATGCCGTTTTCCTTGAAGGCCGCCTTGACCCGGTTGAAGATCTCCTTGCGCAATGTGAACTGCTTGCCGGGCTTGGCCATGAACTTGCCACGGATGATCATGCCGACATCGTCAAAATCGAACACACCTTGCGATTTGAACGGTTGCAGGAAGCCATCCTTGTGGGTCTCGTCCTCCATCATCTCAGCACCGATCTTCTTGAAGATCTTCTTGACCTTGTTGGGATCGGTGTCGAATGGCACGGTGAATTTCAGCTTCATGATCACCCAGTCGCGGCTGAAATTTGTCAGCTTCTGAATCTCACCGTAGGGAATCGTGTGTACGGGGCCGCGATGGTGACGCAACTGCATCGAGCGAACCGAGATTTTCTCGACAGTTCCCATCGTGCCGCCGACATCGACATATTCTCCGACGCGGAAGGCATCGTCGATCAGGAAGAAAACCCCGCCCACGATGTCAGCGACCAGCTTCTGCGCACCAAAACCGATCGCCAGACCCAGAACACCGGCACCGGCCAAAAGCGGCGTGATATTGATGCCCAATGCGCCCAGCGCCAGCAGGCCAAAAATCACGGCAATCGTAATCTGGGCCGTGATCCGCATCAGAGGCAGAACCGTCGCCAGACGAGAGCCGCCGGCACCGCCGCCTTCACCGCCTGCCTCTTCGTCCAGGGCCTCGGCCGCCGTCTGTTCCCGGGCCAATCGGCGGTTGATCCAGAGCGAGACGACCTCGTTCAGGATATAGCCAACGGCGATGATCAGCAGGAATTCGATCACGGCACCGCCGACTTCGGCACCGACACCGGCCGAAGCGACATTGCGTAGGTCAAGATGCCATGCGCGTGCAATCATGAAAACCACGACCAAGCCGGCGATAACGCGACCAATCCGGATATAGCTGCGTTTCGCGGAACGGTAGGCGCGTTCGGCAAGGGGGCCTTCGCCCGACATTGGCGGTTGCAAATGCCGCACGAGACCGCGGATCAGCGTATCCAGCGCAGGCGCAATCAACAACCAGAACATCGTCGTGAAATGCGCACCGCTGGTCAGCAATCTCAGTGTTGCCGGATCACGCTGCGCGACCAGGAACTCGACCAGCAGCCAGATTGCCACCGAAACGCCGATGGCAAAATAGGGGTAATAATGCGCAACTTCTTCATCGAATTTCGTGTGATCCGGGTCTGTCCCAAGCATCATCTGCGACAGTCCTTCGCGCGCGGTCCACGCGATTACGGCGATATAGACGTGAATAGCAGCGTTCAGCCAGAAGCCAATGCGGGTATCGTCACCCGTGACGCCATTGAGCGCGTTGAACCGTACGACGAACAGCGTGAACCCGATCAGGATCAACAGGCCGATCAGGTTGCGGTGCAGGTACTTTGCCCAGTGGTCGTCGATATTGACCAACCGAAATTGCGGCTTCTCCGGTGCCAGAACAAACCGGGACGCAGCAGCACCCAAACGCGGCACCCAGATAAGATAGATTACAAACGGTGCAGCATAGGTGATCTGTTCCGTCGTCAGAAGGCCGCGGCCAACCGCGCGGATCACGACATAGAAAACGATCAGCCCGGCGATTTCGCGGCAGAACCGACGAAACAGGTATCTGACGGCGCCCCAAAGGTCGGCCTCGTCCGCGGCTTCGGTTGCTTCATGCCAGCGACGGGTCAGGAAGATGAACAGCTTTTCCGCAATGAACCCGACGACAAGCACAGAGAGGACAAGCCCCATAAGTGTAAAGACGCCAGTCGTTCCGAACGTATCGCTAAAATTGCTGAACGCAGTAATCTGCGCCGTCACTATGTTGGGAAGCGTGGTCAGGACATGTGTCCAGGACGCGACCATGGCTGCCCAGATCTCGCTTATCTCGGTCAACGGGTCTTCTACGTTTTCTTTCTCGGCGGCTTGTTTCTCCGCCACGGCATCAAGGCGTTCCAACAGAATTGCGCGAACCTGGTCATCGGACATGCGAGCAACAAGATCGTCGACCTGTTCGGGCGTGAGGTCTTCCGGAATGGTCACTGTAGAAGTTGAACCGGCGTCCTGCGCGTATAGTGGCACTGCTATGAACAATGCGGAGACGAGCGCGAAAACTAGGCGGAGTGGGTGGAACATGTATTTTCCCTCAAACACGAAATTGTATCGTTTTTTGGGGATCATATGCCTATGCGTGTATTTTTCCCAGAGCTTTCGCTGACTTAATGCAGGGTCCGGCCAAAAAAAAGGCCGAGCAATAAGCTCGGCCGTAGTCCAACAGGGAGGTATGAAGATGATGAGCGTTTCAGCATCACCGCCTTCGAGTGCTCATTTAGGGGTCAGTTTGTGAACGTTCAAGGCAATTAACCCTGTGATCACTTCATGTCCGTTATGCTATTTACGCATAGCTACATTTTTCCCATCTGTTTCAGTTGCTTACGCTGTGCGATGATTTCGTCCTGCACGAAATCGCGAAATGCGCCAACGCGCTTTGAGTGCCGCAATTCTTCCGGATAGGCCAGATAGACCGGAACATCTGCGGTTTCTATGTCTGACAGGATGGGCACGAGGTGCGGAAAATCCTGTGTGACGTAATCGGGCAGAACACCGATGCCCAGATTGTGCAAAACGCCCTGAAGCACACCAAAATAGTTGTTCACAGTCAGCAAGGACCCGGGATTATAGGTCATCAGGTGGCGCACCATGGCGGCACTGGCCCCAACCTGCGGCGCCGCAGGGGTCTGACAAATCAGACGGTGGTCTTTGATCTCTTCCAGAGACTGCAACATGCCGCCGTGGTTTTCAATATAATCCTGGGTTGCATACAACATCATCTGAACTGTCATCAGACGCTTGCGCACCAGGTCGGCCTGGCTGGGCTCTTTCATGCGGATGGCGACGTCCGCTTCGCGCATCGGGAGATCCAGAACGCGTTCTTCAAGCATCAGGTCGATGTTCAGATCAGGGTATTGCTCATAGAGTTTGGGCAAGCGCGGTGCCAGCCAGAGTGTACCAAAGCCGAAGGTCGTCGTGACACGCAGAACACCAAAGACCTCTTCCTCGCTGTCCCGAATACGCGCGGCTGCGGCATCCAGCCGTTTCGACATGGCGGATGTGGCGTCAAACAACAACTCGCCCTGTTCGGTGAGAATCAGCCCCCGCGCGTGACGATGGAACAGGGTGGCATCCAGAGACTCTTCCAATGCGCGGATCTGTCGGCTTACGGCGGATTGAGACAGGTTCAGCTTGTCTCCGGCGTGCGTAAGGCTGCCCGCATCGGCCACCGCGTGAAATATTCTAAGCTTGTCCCAATCCATCACCGCAACTTTCGTTATCTTTCAGAAGCCCTATATGAAATAGGTAACAAGTTCTACATTCAATGGACGAAATCGTTACATATCAGTGGATAAATTCTATACAGGTCAGAAATTATGACCTAAAATGAAGCCAAGTAAAGCACACTGATCTGACGAGGGGAGACGTCTGATGAGCCAGCCACAGATAACGCTGAACGACCGGTTCGATCTTGAGAAAAACCCGGTTCTTCTGAATGGAACGCAGGCGCTTGTGCGCTTGATGCTGATGCAAAAGGCCAGAGACCGGCAAGCGGGCCTTAACACCGCGGGATTGGTCACCGGATACCGCGGGTCGCCTTTGGGGGCAGTGGATCAGCAAATGATGCGGGCCCAAAAGCCTCTGGCCGAAAGCGATATCACGTTTCAGTTCGGTTTGAACGAAGACCTGGCGGCTACCGCGCTTTGGGGCAGCCAGCAGGCGGGTCTGCGCGGCGACGGCAAATTCGATGGGGTCTTCGGGCTTTGGTATGGCAAGGGACCGGGCGTTGACCGGTCCGGTGACGTCATGCGCCACGCAAACATGGCAGGGACAGCCAAACATGGCGGTGTGCTCATGGCGATGGGCGATGACCATACCGGTGAAAGCTCGACGGTGCTGCATCAGTCGGAATGGTCGCTGGTCGACATGTACATGCCGATCGTCAGCCCCGCTGGCGTTCAGGAAATCCTCGACTATGGAATTTATGGATTTGCACTCAGCCGTTTCGCGGGGGTCTGGGTGGGTCTGAAAACGATGAAGGACACGATCGAAGTCACCTCGGTTGTGGATGGAAGCCCGGACCGGATGCAAATGGTCATCCCAGAATTCGACATGCCGGAAGGTGGGTTGAACATCCGATTGGGCGACACGCCGCATCTGCAGGAAACGCGTGTCATCGATTACAAAAGGTTCGCGGCCGAAACGTTTTCACACGCCAACAAACTGGACAGGCGGATGTGGGGCAAACCTGGCGCCAAGATCGGCTTTGTCGCGGCGGGCAAGAACTGGCTGGACCTGACACATGCGCTTTCGCTTCTGAATATCGACGAAGCCGAGGCCGAGCGTCTGGGGATTACCACATACAAGGTGGGGCAGACATTCCCGCTGGATATGGCCGGATTCCACGACTGGGCCGAGGGGCTGGACCTGATCGTGATCGTCGAGGAAAAGCGCAAACTGATCGAGGTTCAAGTCAAAGAGGCCATCTTTGACGACCGGCGCGGACGCCGGGTCTATGGGTGGTACAAAGGCGGTGCCGGGACATTGCACCGCGAAGAACTGTTCCCGACGCGCGGTGCGCTTGACCCGATCATGATCGCTGAAAAGCTGGGCGAGATCCTGATTGAAGAGGGGCGCGAAACCGATGGTATCCGGGCCGGGCTGGCGTCTTTGTCAGAAGCGCGCCGGGCCGACAACGCACAGGAAATAGCAACGCGGCTTCCGTATTTCTGTTCCGGCTGCCCGCATAACAGCTCGACAAGGGTACCGGAAGGCAGCCGCGCCTATGCCGGTATCGGCTGTCACTACATGGTTCAATGGATGGATCGCGAGACGACCGGTTTCACTCAGATGGGTGGGGAAGGCGCCAACTGGATCGGCGAGGCGCCGTTCTCGACGACCAAGCACGTATTCCAGAACCTCGGCGATGGCACGTACAACCATTCGGGCGTTCAGGCGATCCGGGCTGCTTTGTCCGCAGGAACGAACATCACCTTCAAGATCCTGTTCAACGACGCGGTTGCCATGACCGGCGGGCAGGACAATGAAGGCGACCTGACCGCCGAACGGATCGTTGCCGAGGTCAAGGCAATGGGTGTCCGAGAGGTAGCCCTGGTTCACGATGAAAAAGAGGACGTCAACTTCAAGGCTCTGCCTGCCAGCGTTCAGACATACGAGCGTGCCGATCTCATGCAGGTGCAGGAGAAGTTTCGCGAGATCGAGGGCGTATCGGTCATCGTCTATGTACAAACCTGCGCGGCCGAAAAGCGCCGCCGCCGCAAGCGCGGCACGTTCCCCGATCCCGACAAGCGTGTGTTCATCAACACCGATGTCTGCGAAGGCTGCGGCGATTGCGGTGTACAGTCAAACTGCGTGTCGATCGTTCCCAAACAGACCGAGCTGGGCCGCAAGCGGACTATTGATCAATCGAGCTGCAACAAAGATTACTCGTGCTTGAACGGTTTCTGCCCGTCTTTCGTGACGCTTGAGGGCGCGAAAATTCGCAAAGAGGCGACGACCGAAATTGATCTGCCAGATTTGCCAACACCAGATCTGCCGAAGATCACCGGCACGCACAATGTCGTGATTACCGGCGTCGGCGGTACGGGTGTCGTCACCATTGGCGCCATCCTTGCGCAGGCGGCGCAGATTGACGGAAAAGGCGCGGGCATGATGGAAATGGCGGGG